>JAFOCV010000015.1 GCA_017381015.1 Bacteroidaceae bacterium | reverse complement strand
ATTTTCTTTTTACCCGAAAATGAGACGGTTGTTGACGAGAAAGGTGAACATTGGTTTTGTGCAAAGGATGTTTGCGATGCTTTGGGTTATAACAATAGTCGTGACGCTATGCGAAAACATGTCGAAATTGATGATGTAGCAAAACGCAACACCATGGATGCGCTGGGCAGAATGCAACCAGCCACCTTCATCAACGAGTTCGGCCTCTACTCCCTCATCCTCTCATGTTGAATGAAGAAAGTACACTGGGGATATAGAATAGAGATGAACGACTTCCCAAACTGGACTCATCTTCTAGGGGAATAGGAGCAACAGGATGTTAATATATATATACCTATTTGATGTCAAATTAGTGGTATAATAGAGAGGAATGCTCTATTTGCATACTTGAAAAATCCGAATAGGCACGAAATGCCATAAAATCAAAGAAAGGGCAAAATAAGCACTCGGTGCGCAAAATAAAGCATTTTTACTCCACGAATCAGGACTTTTTCTTCTCAAAAATGTGGTTTTCTGAGATAATAAAAAAACAGCTGGTAATTGACAACGTGAAATATTCAGACATACTAATTAGCGACGAGCGATTCTTCAGAGTACAGATGAGCGATGGCAAAACTATCCACCCCCTCCCCCTTCGGGTACTACCCCTATCTTCGGGTAGAGTCTGTTACAGGAGCGTAGCGTCGGAGGGGTGGATTAGGATAAGGAGAATGGGGGGGGTAGATTCGTATTGCACATTCTCCAAGCAAACTAATACACAAAGCAGAAGGTATCTCTGACGCTATGAGAATAAGGCGCTGGAGATACCTTCGTTTATGAGGTTATTCCCCCCAAAAAAGGAGGGGGAGAGGGATGATTGGAATAGTTACTGTGCGAGGAGGAACTGCTTGAAGGCCTGGAAATCGTTGGGCATTTCCACGGATTGCTTTTCACCCTGCATGAAGGCTGCCAGACGTGCTGGGATGGCTACGTCGGTGCCACAGATGTCGTCCACCACTTGCTTGAACTTGGCGGGGTGTGCAGTCTCCAGGAAGAAACCTACCTCGCCTTCTGCCAAACCGTCCTTCAGAGCTTGGTAACCGCATGCTCCGTGGGGATCCAGCTGATAACCTGTCTCTGAGAGGCACTGACGCATGATGTCTGCTATCTGCTGGTCGGTGTAGGTGGCGCCTGCTATGTGACAACAGATGTCCTCGTGGCTATATGCATAGAGGTCCAGAATGCGTGCAAAATTGCTGGGGTCGCCCACGTCCATGGCATTGGCAATGGTGGCTGTGGAGGGACGAGGATTGTACTGACCAGTGAGCAAATACTGATAGAAGATGTCATTGGCATTGTTGGCAGCAATGAAGCGGTCAATGGGAAGACCCATCTTGCGTCCGAAAAGTGCGCTACAGATGTTGCCAAAGTTACCAGAAGGTACACATGCCACCAGACGTGGACGCTTGCTACAGGGAGTGGCATTGACGGGGAGACCCATCTTCTTCATCTGTGCATAAGCCCAGAAGTAATAGAAGCTTTGAGGAAGGAAGCGTGCCACATTGATGGAATTGGCAGAGGTGAGCTTCATGTGGGCATTGAGTTGCTCGTCCATGAAGGCGCTCTTTACCATTGCCTGACAATCGTCGAAGACACCATCCACCTCGATGGCGGTGATATTCTGACCGAGTGTGGTAAACTGGCACTCCTGGATGGGAGACACCTTGCCCTTGGGATAGAGTACGTACACGTGGATGCCTTCTACGCCTAGGAAACCATTGGCTACGGCAGAACCCGTATCGCCTGAGGTGGCTACAAGGACGTTGACCAAACGGCCATTGCCTTGCTTCTTATTGAAATATCCCAGAAGGCGAGCCATGAAGCGTGCACCCACATCCTTGAAGGCAAGAGTGGGACCATGGAAGAGTTCCAAGGAATAGATATTGTCCGTTACCTGGACGGCTGGGATATCGAAGGAGAGGGTATCATAGACAATCTGGCGCAAATCGTCGGCAGGAATATCCTCGCCAAAGAAACGGTCTGCCACGCGATATGCTATCTCCTGGAAGGACATATCCTGAATGTTGTCAAAAAACTCCTGAGGAAGAGGACGGATATCTGTGGGCATGTATAAACCGCGGTCGGCAGCCAGGCCCTTGACAACGGCTGTTTCGAGACTTTCTCGAGTCTCTTTGTTGTTGGTTGAATAATATTGCATCTTGAATATGTTTTAGCTATATAAAGAAATGTTTCTACAATGTGTGCAGGGATGCATCAGAATATCTCGGGATTGACGCTATGAGTGAAATCAAGCGACATGAAACGATGGATAAACTGGTCTCCCTGTAGCAAGCCGTGCATGCCATGAGCAGCGGCATCCTCATCAAACGTTTCTACGGCATCGGCTTCTATACCAGGATACCACATGGCAAAGGGTATAGGTTCGGCCGTATGAGTGCGCAGGTCGATGGGAGTGGGATGGTCGGGCAAGAGGGCAATGGCTACGTGTTCGTCATATTCCTCTACTGCCTGCATAATGGGACCTACGATATACTTGTCTATATTCTCTATGCACTGAATCTTGAGGGCAAGGTCGCCATCGTGTCCAGCCTCATCGGCAGCTTCTACGTGGAGATATACAAAGTCATTGGTGCGCAATGCTTGAATAGCTGCATGAGCCTTGCCTGCATAATTGGTATCCCAAAGACCTGTGGCACCAGGTACATCAATGGTATGCAAACCAGCATAATGTCCAATGCCACGAATCAAATCCACGGCAGTAATCACCACACCTGTATGTATCTGCGAAGCGAATGTGTGAGTGAGTGGTGCCATACGAGGGCGGTATCCCCCACCCCATGGCCATATACTGCTGACGGGGTCAAGACCTTGTTCCTGACGCTGAGCATTGAGGGGATGATACTTGAGAAGAACCTGGCTCTTGTACACCAATTCGGTGAGCAGGCGTGCCGTTTCCTCTGCCTCGGGAGTCTCGGCACTGAGCATATATTCGCGCCAGGGCTTGAGGGGGATGTCATGAGGAGGAGTACAACGCAGATGTTTGTTGCCACCCTTGATAACAAGGAGATGACGGTATTGCACACCTGTATAGAAATGTACGCGCTCGCTACCCAATTCATCCTGCAAGTATTTTATGAGAATATCTGCATCCTCGGTCTCCAATCGTCCGCAGGAATGATTGCGAAGGAGGTTGCCATCCAATGATACAAGATTGCATCGAAGAGCCAAGTCATCATCGGCCAATTCCACGCCTATGCTGGCTGCCTCGAGAGGTCCACGGCCTTCATACACCACATGCTGGTCATAACCAAGGATACTGCTATTGGCCACTTCGCTACCGGGATGAAAACCATCGGCCACGGTGCGAAGAAGGCCACACTGACCCATGCGTGCCAATCTGTCCATATTGGGGGTGTGGGCATGCTGCAGAAGAGTCTTTCCGCCGAGCGATTCATGATGCCAATCGGCCATGCCATCGCCTAGAATAATAACGTGCTTCATATTGCAGGCTTATGCTAATGACATAATATCGGCAAAGACACCAGCCGCGGTAACGGAAGCACCGGCGCCATAACCCTGAATGAGCATGGGATATTCCTTGTAGCGCTCGGTGGTGAGAAGAACGATATTGTTGCTTCCCTCCAACTGATAGAAGGGATGACCAGCCTCTATCTCTCGCAAGGAAATGCTTGCCTTGCCATCTTCGTACTTGGCCACAAAGCGCCATACCTTGTTTTCGCTCTCCAATACCTGACGGCGTGCTTCCCAATCGGCATCCAACGAGGGAAGGTTCTGCCAGAACTCTTCCATGGTGCCATCAAAGAAGGACTGAGGCACGAAGAGATTGGCTTCGACATCCTCCTGATTGATTTCATAACCTGCCTCGCGAGAAAGGATAACCAGTTTGCGAAGTACGTCCTTGCCAGAGAGGTCGATACGTGGGTCGGGCTCGCTATAGCCTTCTGCCTTGGCCATCTCAACGGTCTTGCTGAAAGGCACGTCTGCAGAGATGGTATTGAAGATATAGTTGAGAGTGCCACTGAGCACGGCTTCGATGCGCAGAATCTTGTCGCCAGAATTGCGAAGGTCATTGATGGTGCGAATGATGGGAAGACCAGCACCCACGTTGGTTTCGAACAAGAACTTGACACCACGCATCTGAGCTATGCGCTTCAGTTCGCTATACTGCTCATAGTCGCTTGAAGCCGCTATCTTGTTGGCCGCCACAATATTTATATTATGAGAGAGGAAATCCTTGTAGAGAGAAGCCACTTCGGTGGAAGCCGTACAATCCACGAAGACGCTATTGAAGATGTTCATACCGATGACCTCGTCGTGCAGGCGCTGAAGATTGCTCTCGGGAGCTTCGCTCAAACGAGCCTTGAAATTGTCCAACTCCAAGCCATCACGAGAGAACATGGCATTGTGACCAGAGGCAATACCAACGACATTGAGCTGAAGGCGCAATTCGCGCATGAGCTTTTCGCGCTGCTGGTGTATCTGCTCTATCAGGCTCTTGCCCACGGTACCCACACCACAGATGAACAGGTTGAGCACCTGATACTCACTCAGGAAGAAAGAGTCATGAATTACGTTCAATGCCTTGCGCAAGCATTCCTCCGAGATGACGAAAGAAATATTGGTTTCGCTGGCACCCTGTGCACATGCTATGACGCTGATACCACTACGTCCGAGAGTACCAAACAACTTACCTGCTATACCGGGAGTGTGCTTCATGTTCTCGCCCACGATAGCTACGGTGGCCAAGCCTCCCTCGGCGGTCATGGGATACATGGCACCTTCGGAAATCTCCTGTGCAAACTCTTCGTTGAGCACACGGCATGCTTCGAAGGCATCCATGTCTCTCACACCTATTGAAGTACTGTTCTCACTACTTGCCTGAGATACCATGAAGACAGAAATACCATTGTCTGCCAGGCATGTGAAAATACGGCGGTTCACACCAATCACACCCACCATTGAAAGACCAGAAACGGTAATCAGTGTGGTACCCTTGATGCTGGAAATACCACGAATGGGTTTTTCGCCCAAATGAATGTCCTTCTTGATGATGGTACCTGGAGCATCGGGATTGAAGGTGTTCTTCACCCAGATGGGTATGTTCTTGACACAAACGGGATATATGGTGGGAGGATAGATTACCTTGGCACCAAAGTTGCAAAGCTCCATTGCCTCGGTGTATGAAAGCTCGTCGATGACGTATGCGGTGCTGATGACACGAGGGTCGGCCGTCATGAAGCCATCCACGTCTGTCCAAATCTCAAGAGCGGTGGCATCAAGTGCTGCCGCCACGATAGCTGCGGTGTAATCGCTACCACCACGTCCAAGATTGGTGACCTCGCCACTCTCTATGTCGGAAGAAATGAAACCACCCATCAGGCTTACGTCGGGCAGATGCTTCCAAGTATTGCGCACGATATCGTTGGTGGCTTGTGCCGAAAGGATATTCTTGCCATTCTTCTTCTCGGTGCGAATAATGTCGCGAGAATCATACCAGCGAGCACCTTCTATCACCGTAGCAACGATGCGAGATGACATACGCTCGCCATAACTTACGATTGTGGCTTCTGTCTTGGAAGAGAGGTCGCGAATCAGATACACGCCCTGGTAAATACTGCGCAATTCCTCCAGAAGAGCACGCACGATGGTAAGCAATTCTCCACGAGCAGGACCTGCGGGAAGAACCTCGCGGATGACCTTCTCATGACGTCCCACTATCTCGAGGAACAACTTCTGATAGCGCAAGTCGCCCTCTACGGCCATCTGTGCCGTTTGGATAAGCTTGTCGGTGATACCACCAAGAGCGCTTACCACCACGATAACGGGTTCGGTTTGCAACTCAACAATCTTTTTTACATTAAGTATGCTTTCTGCGGTTCCTACACTGGTGCCGCCAAATTTCAATACCTTCATAATCGTATTATGCTTAAACTCCGTCTGATGCAAACAAACGATGAGTACTTATATATTATATGGGGGATGATAATCTCTATGTATTCTCGTGATACTGTGATGCCATTTCTGCACATCGTTCGCCATCTACGCCTGCCGACACTATACCACCAGCATATCCAGCACCTTCGCCACAGGGAAAGAGACCTCGGATGCTCACGTGCTGAAGATTCTCTCTATCGCGCAGGATGCGAATGGGAGCAGAGGTTCTGGTTTCGATAGCAATCATATTGGCATCATTGGTGAGGAAACCACGATAACTGCGTCCGAAGGCTTTGAAGCCCTCCTGAAGACGTGTGGTAATGAAGCGAGGCATCCAGAAGTGCAAAGGACTGGCAATAAGGCCTGGTGCATAACTGCTTTCGTTGAGCGAAGCACTGAGGCGATTATTGACAAAGTCGGCCATACGCTGAGCAGGTGCCGTTTGCGAGCGATTGCCTTGAAGCCAGCACATGCGCTCCAATTGTTCCTGCAAGAGGAGTGGGCGCAATACATCGTCTGCCATCTCTGCGGGATTGACACTCTCTGACGTACTCTCCAAGGCTATGATGTCGGCGCTTTTCACCTGATTGGGAGTAATGAGCGAGGCAGGAAGTATGTCCTCGGGACGTACCTCTACCACCATGCCCGAATTGCTCCATTTACCTCCGCGATGCGAGGGGCTCATACCATTTACCACGATTTGCTCAGGACCGCTGGCGGCTGGTACCACCACACCACCCGGGCACATACAAAAACTATACACACCACGATTGGCCACCTGACGCACCATGGAATATTCCGCCGCTGGAAGCCATTTGCCTCGGCCCTCGGGAGAATGATATTGTATCTGGTCAATCAAGTGAGACGGATGTTCCAGACGTACACCTATGGCCAAACCCTTGGCCTCCATGTCAATGTTTTCCGAACGGAGATATCTATACACGTCACGTGCGGAATGACCAGTGGCAAGGATGACCGAAGTGCCAAGAAATTCCTTCTCTTCGCAACGAATGCCTTTGACCACACCATTGTCCAAAATCAGAGATGTCATCTTGGTTTGGAAGTGTACTTCTCCTCCACAAGAGAGGATGGTCTTGCGCATGTTCTCTATCACACGTGGCAAGCAATCAGTGCCTATATGGGGATGAGCATCAACCATGATATTGGGATTGGCACCATGCTGAACGAAGACGCGCAATATCTTGTCGCTATCGCCACGCTTCTTGCTTCTGGTGAATAGTTTGCCATCACTATAAGCACCAGCACCTCCTTCGCCAAAGGAATAATTGCTCTCGGCATCTACCTTCTGCTCGGGACGTATTCTGGCCAAATCCTTCTTGCGCTCGCGCACATCCTTGCCTCGTTCCACCACGATGGGACGAAGACCTAATTCTATCAGGCGCAAGGCTGCAAACAAGCCACCAGGACCTGCACCCACAACGATGACCGAGGGTCTATCGCTCACATCGGGATAGATGATGGGGTCAAAGTCCTGACCTTTGGGTTTCTCGCCTACGAAAGCCCTGACGGTAAGGTTGACGTATATCGTGCGCTGACGGGCATCAATGCTCCTCTTGAGCACCTGTACGGCATCGGCACGCAAGCCCTTCTCGCGCTGAAGGAAGGCTATTATGCCACGCTCGTCATAAGCCTCTCGGGGCGATGTACGTATTTGTAATTCGTGTATCACTGTTCTCTAACTTTATATTGTGGTGTTTGTATCTCTTTCTTAGCCAAACAATTCGCGAACGGCTTCTGCCACTCTGCGAACGGGCACTATCTCTATGGTGTAATTCTTCTTGTCAATGGACGACATATTGTGGTGTGGCACCAGGATGCGTGTGAAGCCCAGACGTTGTGCCTCGCTGATGCGCTGCTCTATACGACTGACGGGACGAATCTCTCCGCTCAAACCTACCTCGCCAGCCATGGCCACACCGGGGTCGATGGGAGTATCTACGTTGCTGGACAATACGGCTGCTATGACACTGAGGTCGAGAGCGGGGTCGGTGACTCGGAGACCACCTGCTATGTTGAGGAAGACGTCCTTCTGAGCCAATTTGAATCCTACGCGCTTCTCCAGTATTGCCAACAACATGTTCAGGCGCTTGCCATCAAAGCCGATGGTGCTTCGTTGTGCCGTACCGTATGCGGCGGTAGATACCAGGGCCTGTGTCTCTATGAGGAAGGGTCGCACACCTTCGATGGCCGAGGCTATGGCTACACCCGAAAGGCCTTCTCTATTGTCGGAGAGAAGCAATTCGGAGGGATTGCTCACTTGGCGCAAACCATCGTGCCTCATCTCGTAGATGCCCAATTCGGAGGTACTACCAAATCTGTTCTTTATGCTACGGAGGATACGATACATGTAGTGCTGGTCTCCCTCGAACTGAAGTACCGTGTCCACGATATGCTCCAATACCTTAGGACCTGCCAGAGAACCTTCCTTGGTGATGTGTCCAATGAGCAGGATGCTCACACCTCCCGACTTGGCATAGCGCAAGAGAGAGGCTGCACATTCGCGTATCTGCGACAAGGAACCGGGGCTTGATTCCACGCCTTCGGTGGAGATGGTTTGGATGGAGTCGATGACCACCAAATCGGGTTGTGTCTCCTGAATCTGAAGATAAATCTGCTCGAGGGACGTTTCGGTAAAGACGAGCATCTCCTCTCTGTCTTCCCGGGAAGTGCTGGGAGCCAATCGTTCGGCTCTGAGTTTTATCTGTCTTGCACTTTCTTCGCCAGAGACGTAAAGCACACGCTTGTCGGTAAGGGCAAGTACCGTCTGCAATACCAATGTGCTCTTGCCAATGCCTGGTTCGCCACCCAATAGCACCAAGCTACCGGGTACGAGGCCTCCACCCAGGACACGATTCAGTTCTCCATCCTTGAGGTCCATGCGTGGTTCCTGAGTGGCATTGATGTCCGACAAGGGTTGTGGTTTTCTGCGCACATTATCGTCATTGCCAGCCGCCTGCATGGCCATGCGTGTGATGGCCGATTGTGGTTTTTCGGCTTGGATGTGCATCTCCTTCATGGTGTTCCATCTGCCACACGCAGGACACTTGCCCACCCATCGGATAGACTCCTGTCCGCAATAATCGCACACGTATACCGTCTTTTGCTTGCCCATTGTTTTTCTCTCTTTGTTTGTGGATTTATTGAGAATTACTCCTTATTGTCCAATTCCACCATCATCTGACAATTCTTGCAATCGAATCTCAGCAGAAATCTTCTCCCATCAGCACCTCGCAGATACAGAGATCCTCTGACGGCTTGGGGATTGCGCTTGAGGCATTCACCCATCTGATATCTGATGCAATATCTGCATGTCATTAATGGTGATTTATCTATGTTGAGTTCCTTCACTTTGCTCAAATCCGAAAACTCCTTTGGAGCCTTTACGGTGAGAGTGGGAACCTCGTTTCCCTGTTCGAGGAGAGCCAATACTTCGCGTCTCCATTGTGTCAAGTGGCTACGAGGAATGAACCATGGTTGGGAGAAGTCAATCTCCACATTGGCCACCTCGTAAATGGTATCTCCCAGTTTGCTGAGTACATCGGTGATGGAAGCCGTCTGGTCGGTTCTAGCCAATTGATGCTCGCATTCGTATGCCTTGATCACACACGTGCTCTCCTGCTTTGCCGTCAAGCGGAAGCCTTGTGGTATCTCCTCCAGCCTCCATTCCAAAGGTAATACTCGGCGCGATGTCTTTCCGCTGAGAGTATGCTCCATGCCTTGGTCCTGATTGCGATAGACGATGGTGCCATCGGTGAGGCCTTGTGGCATGCGATGAGGATAAAGATGATTACCCACGGCCTTGTTCACACGGAAACCTACGAGCGATTCCTGACCCTTGTTGCCAGCCACGTAGCACAAACCGTCTCCATTGGCAAAGGATGCCGTACCAGCCACTACGATGTGGTCACGACGTATTTCCTTGACAAAGCCCACCCTTTCACCCATGCTTTTGGGAGTGATGGTGTTGCAAAGGTCAGCGGTGCGTCCGTGCATGAAATAATTGGTAAAACCACGATTGAAACTTCTGGCTGGATTGGGTGTAAAGTTAATCTCCACCCTACCCCTTGATGAAGCGCAATACTCCTTCCTGCGGCGGAAGATAGCATCCAGGTGCTGACGATACCATGCGGTGACGTTCTTGACATAGGCGGCATCCTTCAGGCGTCCTTCTATCTTGAGCGAGCGAGCACCAGCATCGAGCAGAGCCTCCAATTGGTCGGTACGATTCATATCGCGCATGGAGAGGAGATAACGAGCGGTGAGTAACTTGTCTCCACGTTCATTCTCCAAGTCGTAAGGCATACGGCAGAATTGTGCACATTCGCCTCTGTTGGCACTTCTGCCATAGCACACCTCCGAGGCGTAGCATCTGCCATTATAACTGACACAGATGGCACCGTGGATGAAGACCTCCAAAGGCATTTGTGGCACCTGACGATGTATTTCTGCTATCTCCTCGATGGTCAGTTCGCGTGCCAGAACCACTTGCTCGTAGCCCTCGTCCTGCAATCGCTTTACCTTCTCCGCCGTACGATTGTCCATCTGAGTGGAGGCATGCAAAGGTATGGGAGGAAAGCCAGGAAGCAATCTCAAGCGTTCGTCCTGAACAATCAGAGCATCAATTCCTATTTTGTACATTCGCCAAGCCAAATTACGGGCTTGGGAGAGCTCTTCCGAAGAGTCGAGAAGCGTATTCAGAGTCACATATACCTTTACCCCAAACGCATGAGCATATTCCACCACCTCGGCGATGTCTTCGTCCGAGTTGCCAGCTGCTGCTCGTGCACCAAATTGCTGAGCACCGATATACACGGCATCCGCACCATGGTCAATGGCTGCAAAGGCGCATTCCTTGTCTCTGGCTGGGGCTAAAAGTTCTATCTTATTGGATAGCATTAATATCGTAGGGAGTTTCTTGATATACGTAATAGTTGAGCCAATTGGTAAAGAGCAGATTGCCATGTCCGCGCCATGTCACTCTGACACCCTTTTGCATGTCATTGTCGATGTAATAGTTGTAGGGCATCTGTATGGGGAGTCCTTTACCAAGGTCGCGACGATACTCAGTGTCCAAGGTATTGGGCGAGTATTCGCTATGTCCGGTGACGAATATCTCTCTGCCTCCGCGAGCCATTACTATTGACACACCGCTCTGCTGGCTCTCGGCGATAATCTCCAGTTCTGGTACTCGCTCTATGTCCTCACGGCGCACCTCGGTATGGCGACTATGAGGCATATTGAAAGTATCGTCGAAGCCACGGAAGATGGGCAAGCGAGGATTCAAGGGAGTCTGTGGGAAGATGCCAAACATCTTTTCCGGCAGAGAGTACTTGGGCACACCGTAGTAGTACTTGAGTGCTGCTTGTGCTGCCCAGCAGATAAACATGGTGGAGGTCACATTGTGACGTGCCCACTCCATTATCTCCTCCATTTCTTCCCAATAGGTGACGTCCTCGTATTCCAGATGCTCCACGGGTGCACCGGTGATAATCATGCCGTCAAACTTTTCGTGCTTCATCAGTTCGAAATCGCGATAGAAGGCCTGCATGTGCTCTATGGGAGTGTTCTTGGAGGTGTGTCCCTTCACCTTCATCAGATGTATCTCCATCTGCAATGGCGAATTGGAAAGCAATCGCACCAAGTCCGTCTCCGTGGTAATCTTCAGAGGCATGAGGTTGAGTATGGCTATACGCAAGGGGCGTATGTCCTGGTGCTTGGCTCTCTCATCGCCCAGGACGAATATGTTTTCCTGCTTTAGATATTCTATTGCAGGCAGTTTATCTGGTAATCTTAATGGCATAAGTTTTTGTTTCAGGTTATTCCATCAATTGCATCCAAAGCTCTTCTGCCTCGGCCAATTGCTGTTTCAGTTTGGTATGCTTTTCGTAAAGGCTCATGTCCTGCGAACCAGCCTCTGTGGCCATCTGTTCCTCCAGGATGGCTATGGCGCTCTCCAATTGAGATACTTGTGCTTCGGCATCGGCAAGGGCTTTTTCACGCTTCTTCTGAGCACGTGCCTGGGCCTTCTGCTCCTCGTAGGACAGCTTGCTCGGAGAGGTCGGAGTATTCTGATTTTTCGGAGTATTCTGAGTACTATGAGTATTCTGATTTCTCTGCGAAGAAGACAGAGTGCGCTGGGTGCTTTGCTCTGCTTCGTGCATACGAATCCAATCGTAGATGCCACCCAGATGCTCGCGCACCTTGCCTCCGCCAAATTCATACACTCGCTCTACGAGGCCATCCAGAAAGTCGCGGTCGTGGCTGACGATGATTACCGTACCATCAAAGTCGCGTATGGCTTCCTTGAGCACGTCCTTCGACTTGAGGTCCAGATGATTCGTGGGCTCGTCCAGGATGAGCAGGTTCACGGGCTCGAGCAATAGTTTTATCATAGCCAATCGTGTGCGCTCACCACCGGAGAGGAACTTAACCTTCTTCTCTGATGCTTCTCCGCCAAACATGAAGGCACCCAGAATGTCGCGTATCTTCAGGCGTATGTCGCCACGTGCCACACGGTCGATAGTGTCAAATACAGTTATCTCGCCATCCAGCATCTGTGCCTGATTCTGTGCAAAGTAACCAATCTGCACGTTGTGTCCCACCTTGACCTCTCCGTCAAAGGGAATCTCGTTCATGATGCACTTGACCATGGTGGATTTACCCTCGCCATTCTTACCCACGAAAGCCACTTTCTCGCCTCGGCGTATGGTGAGATTGACGTGGTCAAAGACCACATGGTCATACTCCTTGCGAGCTTCGTCACAGATGACGGGGTAGTCGCCACTACGCTGGGAGCAGGTAAACTTGAGGTGCAGGGCCGAGTTGTCCACCTCGTCTATCTCGATGGGGATAATCTTTTCCAGTTGGCGTATGCGTTGCTGCACCTGAATGGCCTTTGTTGCCTGGTATCTGAAGCGGTCGATGAAGGCCTGCGTATCGGCTATCTCCTTTTGCTGATTCTCGAAAGCACGTATCTGTTGTTCGCGTCGCTCGGCACGAAGGTTGACATACTCGTCATACTTGACACGATAGTCGTATATTCTTCCGCAACTGATTTCGATGGTGCGATTGGTCACATTGTTGATGAAGGCACGGTCATGGCTCACCAGCATCACAGCACCTGAATATGTGGCAAGGAACTGCTCCAACCATTGTATTGACTCGATGTCCAGATGGTTGGTGGGCTCGTCCAGAAGGAGCACATCGGGGTGTTGCAGGAGAATCTTGGCCAGTTCTATACGCATGCGCCATCCTCCCGAGAATTCGCTTGTGGGACGTTCCAGGTCCATCTGACGGAAGCCAAGGCCCATGAGCGTGCGCTCCAACTTGCCCATGTATTCGCTACCGCCCATCATCTCCAGGTGCTCGCTTTCGTGGGTGAATTGCTCGCACAATTGCATGTAGCTCTCGCTCTCATAGTCATCACGCTCGGCCATCTCTCGCTCCAGAGCCTTGATGCTCATTTGCATGTCATGCAGATGTGCAAAGGCCTTCTCCGTCTCCTTGCGCACGGTGCACGAGTCAGCCAATTGCATCACCTGTGGCAAGTATCCTATGGTCATACCCTTGGGCACCGACACAGAGCCAGCGGTGGGATGCTCCACTCCTGCTATTATCTTGAGCATAGTGCTCTTGCCAGCACCGTTCTTGCCCACCAGGGCTATGCGGTCTCTATCGTTCACCACATACGATATGTCGGTAAACAGAGGGCGAGCACTGAATTCTACTGATAGTTGGTCAATTGAAATCACCTTGTTCGTTATTTTTTAATTCGTGCGCAAATATACATCTTTATTATTTAATTTACTACACTAGCTAGGTATAGATATTCACTAAGCGTGAATTTTGCACAATATAGATTCTGTTTTGAGGGTTAATATTGTCATTTATTTATATTTTTTTATATATTTGTGCTCAAACTTCTTAAAGAACAATTATGCTAAACGAAAATATATTAAACCCTGACGATATCGAAAAAAACAAGTTGTTGGAGAGAATAAAGCATCTTGAAAATACTATTACACAATTCAAAGAATATGACAAGCAAAGAGTGGCATATTACAAGGATGCTATGATTAAGTTAGGAGAATTAGAATCCTTTGTAGACGAGATAATGGAAAAAGACAAATTAGCACAGAAATTAGCTCGACAAAAAGAACAACTGCGCATCCTACAAGATCGAGTCATTTTAGATAAAATAGCTCGTCTCTCTGATATAGAAGTTGTGAGTAGCTATGAGAAAATTACTACGGAGAAGAAGATAAAAGAAATAAAAACAAAGTATAAACAATTAAAGAGCAACTTTGACACACTTCTTTCCAGATATTTCCAATTACTCAAACTTGTTTCTCCCGATTCAGCACCAAGCTTTGAATCCTATGTTGAAGATATTGACGACTAATATCATCTTTATTTAATAATATGAAAAGATGGTCTTTTTTTTTGCACGCTTCTTGCGTTTTTGAGCATTTATGGGAATATTTTTACACATTTTTCGCTTGGATATACAATAATTACCGTACCTTTGCACCCGATTTTATTGCAAAAAAGGTATTAGCAACGTAAAAAGATAAGCGAAAATGTCAACTTACAAGGGCAAAAATATACTCATTACCGGTGGTGCCTCTGGCATAGGCAAACTGATGGGCGAGATGGCTCTGAAAAAGGGTGCCGCCACCCTGGTGATATGGGATATCAATCAGGCAAACATTGATGCCACAAAGGCCGAGATGAGCCAGTATGGACGTGTGTGCGGCATGCGCGTGGACGTGTCCAATCATGAAGTGGTGGCAAGCAGTTATGAACAGGTGAAAAGGGAGGTTGGCCACATTGACATTCTGATTAATTGTGCAGGTATCATCACCAGCAACAAGACCTTTGACCAAGTCTCCACCGACGAAATCAATCGCACCATGCAAATCAATGCCATAGCCCCCATGTACGTGGCTCAGCAGGTATTGCCCGATATGGTTGCTCGCAATAGTGGTCACATCTGCAATATCGGTTCGGCTGGTGGCATGCTGGCCAATCCCAAGATGAGTGTCTATGCCGCCAGCAAGTGGGCAATAGTGGGATGGTCAGATTCCGTGCGCATAGAGTTGCAGGAGATGCAGAGCCAGGTGAAAGTCACCACCATTGCTCCCTATTATATCACCACGGGCATGTTTGACGGTGTCAAGTCGAAGGTATTCCCTCTGCTCAAACCCCACAACGTGGCAGAGCAAATCATACGTGCCATCGAGCGCGACACCAAATTCAAGATGCTCATGCCATGGATACCCCTCCCCCATCATTTCATCCGTCTTCTGCAAGGCATTCTGCCCATCAGATGCTTTGACTGGTTGATGGGCGATATTTTGGGCATCTATCACACAATGGACAATTTTACAGGCAGAAAATAAATCACGATGATACAGAACACTTCTCCACAGGAAATATCTCGCATAGTAAGGCTTCAGAGAGAGTTTTTCGCCAAAGGCGAGACTTTGGACGTCAACTATCGCCTGCGTGCTCTCAAGGCCCTCAGAAAGGCCATTCTCAGCCACGAGAGCGACATTGCCAAGGCTCTCTGGACAGACCTTCACAAGAGCTACGAAGAGGCTTATCTGACCGAAATCAGCATAGTGCTGGGAGAAATCAAGAACCACATCTCCCACCTCAAGCGCTGGGCCTCTCCCAAGCGCGTATGCACTCCGCTGAAGATGTTCCCCTCCAGAAGCCGAGTGGAGAGTTCGCCACTGGGATGTGCCCTCATCATAGCCCCCTGGAACTATCCCGTGCAATTGTTGCTCAATCCCCTGGTGGGTGCCATATCGGCTGGTTGTACCGCCATACTCAAGCCCTCGCCCTATGTGCCTCACGTATCCAAGGTGCTGGAGGATATCATCTCTGCCACCTTCAGCGAGCAATACATAGCCACCGTGCAAGGCAACAGGGATGTCAATGCTGCTCTTCTGGAAGAAAGACACGATATCATCTTCTTCACGGGTAGCCCTCAACTGGGTCGCAAGGTGATGAGTGCTGCTGCCAAGCACCTCACTCCCGTGGTACTGGAATTAGGTGGCAAGAGCCCATGCATAGTGGATAGCGATGCCGACATAGCCATGGCCGCCAGAAGAATAGCCTGGGGCAAGAGCCTCAATGCCGGACAGACGTGCATTGCTCCTGATTATCTGCTCGTGCACCAGGATGTCAAGCAAGAACTTGTCAAGGCTCTCCAGAAGGAATTTACCCGTCTCCTGGGCAAGGACCCCAGCAAGTCTGAGCACTTTGTGCGCATCGTCAATGAGAAGTCCTACGACCGATTGGTCAACTATCTCGCCGATGCCCACATCCTCATGGGCGGAGATTGCCGCAGGGAGGAGCGCTACATCTCTCCCACCATCATCGATAACGTCAACCCAGATAGCCCCGTGATGCAGGAAGAGATATTTGGTCCCATCTTCCCCTTGGTGACATTCTCCAGCACACAGGAGGCCATTGACTTTGTTACCCATCGCGAGAAGCCCCTGGCGCTATATTACTTTGGCAAGAAGATGGCCAAGCACGTGCTCAAGCACACGCAATCGGGCGGTGCATGCATCAACGATACCATCATGCACATAGCCAATGAGAAGCTACCCTTCGGTGGTGTTGGTGCCTCTGGCATGTCGGCATATCACGGCAAAGAGTCGTTCGATGTATTCTCCCATCATCGTGCCGTGGTGAGCACTACTACTCTGCTGGACCTCCCCTTCCGCTACATGCCCTATACTTTCTTCCGCTGGGTGAAGGGATTGCTCTAGATGCCACCGCCCCCATACCGATGACAACCTAATGAAACTATATATCTCTGCAAAGTGTCAATCTAGCCACCCCATAAGCTAAGTTGGCACTTTCATTTTATTTGTGTGTAAAAGGCAAGAACCAGAGAATCCGAGAGGTCTATGATTATTCCTAGAATACTCTAACAATCAGGAGTACTCTGATATAAACATTATGTCAAAGAGCGCGTTCCTTTCGAAAGGCAATGCAAAGATACGACATCTTTTTGGCGAGGTGGCAGATAGTGGCAGATACTGTCATTTATTGGCATTTAATGTCATTTAGTGATTGTGTATCAGGCAAATAAATATAATATAAACAGGGTGAGAGACAAACACAATGCAAGATTGGGTGAGCAATGCGTTTTTTAGCAGAAAATTGCAGATTTTAGTGCTCAGAAGAGTGTATTTTGCTTCACAATTTGGGTCGTTTGTTGGTTAGTGACATAAAAGTAAGGAGCAAGGGGGAGTGAAGGTGTATTATCTTCAATATGGGTATGTTATTGAGTATTAACATAGTAGCACCAATACCCTAGAGGATTTGATGCCTTGATGTTAACAGATTAACAGTTAACAGTTATCAAATATGGAGTGATAAAACTCGAAAAAATACTTTATTATATATATATTAATATATATATAATACTATATATTTAATAGTCATTTTGTACATTGCTATAGATGGCGCAAAAACGAACTGT
>JAFOCV010000014.1 GCA_017381015.1 Bacteroidaceae bacterium | reverse complement strand
GTATAATTAATTAATTTTTAACAAACAAAAAAATGATTGTAGTACCTGTAAAAGAAGGCGAGAACATTGAAAAAGCGTTGAAGAAGTTCAAGCGTAAGTTTGAAAAGACCGGTGTGGTAAAGGAACTCCGTGCCCGTCAGCAGTTCGACAAGCCTTCAGTGCTCAAGCGTCTGGCTAAGGAACGTGCTGTTTATGTACAGCAGTTGCAGCGTGTAGAAGATTAAAGAAACTTAAATTTCTGACTTTCTTCTTGCGTATTTCAGAAAAAATGTCTATATTCGCATCTGAAAAGAGCGAATAATGATGTGGATTCAGTCTTTTGTAGACTATCTGAGGTATGAACGGAATTTATCCGAGCGTACAATAAAAGGATATTCGGCCGGCTTGGAAGCGTTCGAGCGGTTTTTCAAGAGACTTGATGCAGAACTTTGTTGGGATAATTTGGACGAGGATGTCATCCGTGATTGGATGATGGCCATGATGGAAGAAGGCAATCGAACAGGAAGTATTTGCTGCAGACTCAGCAGTGTCAGAGCATTTTATAAATTCCTGTTAAAACGAGGACTCGTTGACCGTAATCCGGCACATTTGGTGGTAGCGCCTAAACGAGAAAAGAATCTGCCAATCTTTGTCAGAGAAGATCAGATGGACAGGCTCTTGGATGGCAACTATTTTCCGGAAGATTTTGTCGGTGTGCGTGATCGCCTGATTCTGTTGGCTTTTTATAGCACAGGCATGCGTTTGTCTGAACTTACCGGCTTGGCACTTGATGATGTGGATTGTAAACAAAGTCAGGTGAGAGTGACGGGTAAAAGAAATAAACAACGTGTGATTCCGTTTGGCTCCGAAATGATGTCGTCCATTCATAGTTATCTGGCTATGCGCCATGCCATGCTGATGGAAAAAGGAATTGTAAGCAATTGGTTTTTTGTCAGCGAAAAGTCTGGAAGCAGAATGTCAGATTCCAAAGTCCGGCAGATTGTACAAGCCTATTTGGGGCGAGTGACAACGCTGAGGAAAAAAAGTCCCCACGTACTGCGACATAGTTTTGCCACATCTATGCTGAATCATCGTGCAGATTTGCAGTCCGTAAAAGAATTGTTGGGTCATGAACGGCTGTCAACGACAGAAATCTACACCCATACAACCTTTGAGGAACTCAAAGATATGTATAACCAGGCTCATCCAAGAGCCCCTAAAAAATGAGGAGGTATTATGGACATTAACATTCAAGCCATCCATTTCGAGGCAAGTGAGAAATTGCAAGATTTCATTGTTAAGAAAACAACGAAGTTAGGAAAGTTCAGTGACGAAATAAGAAAGGTAGAGGTGTCATTAAAAGTCGTGAAGCCTGAGACGGCAATGAACAAGGAAACACAGATAATAGTGAACCTTCCTGGAAAGGATTTGATTGCTCAGGAAATTTGCGACACTTTTGAAGAAGGAGTTGATAAAACCTTGGATTCGCTGACAAGACAGCTGTCCAAATATAAAGAAAAGCAGAAAAATCGCTAAAAATTTATAGAAAAGTTTTGGTGATTCAGAAAATATGTCTAATTTTGCATCCGCTAAAACAAAGGATTCGCTTTTGAAGCGGATGCAAAACGCCTCTTTAGCTCAGTTGGCCAGAGCACGTGATTTGTAATCTCGGGGTCGTTGGTTCGAATCCGACAAGAGGCTCAAACAAAAAAATGATATTCGTTAGTTTGTTTAAAGGGTAGTTACCAGAGTGGCCAAATGGGGCAGACTGTAAATCTGCTGGCTTACGCCTTCGGTGGTTCGAATCCATCACTACCCACGTCGAAAGACGAATTGCGGAAGTAGCTCAGTCGATAGAGCACTAGCCTTCCAAGCTGGGGGTCGCGGGTTTGAGCCCCGTCTTCCGCTCAATTGAGAGCAAATATGTTGCTGCTTTAGCTCAGTGGTAGAGCGCATCCTTGGTAAGGATGAGGTCCCGAGTTCAACTCTCGGAAGCAGCTCATACTTAAGCTTAAAAAGAAAAATTCGAGAAAACATATTTATCAATAATTTATAGTATTAAAGTACTGCTATGGCAAAAGAAAAATTCGAGCGTACCAAACCTCACGTAAACATTGGTACCATCGGTCACGTAGACCACGGTAAGACTACTTTGACTGCCGCTATCTCTAAGACTCTGTTTGATAAGGGTTTCGGTAGCAAGGAAGTTAAGTCTTTCGACCAGATTGACAATGCTCCCGAAGAGAAGGAGCGTGGTATTACCATCAACTCTGCTCACATTGAGTATGAAACTCAGAACCGTCACTATGCTCACGTAGACTGTCCTGGACACGCCGACTATGTAAAGAACATGGTTACTGGTGCTGCTCAGATGGACGGTGCTATCATCGTAGTAGCTGCAACTGATGGTCCTATGCCTCAGACTCGCGAGCACATCCTTTTGGCTCGTCAGGTAAACGTTCCCCGTCTGGTTGTATTCTTGAACAAGTGCGACATGGTTGAGGATGAGGAAATGTTGGAACTCGTAGAAATGGAAATGGGCGAATTGCTGTCTCAGTATGATTTCGAAGAGGATACTCCCATCATCCGTGGTTCTGCTCTCGGTGCTCTGAATGGTGTGCCCGAATGGAGCGACAAGGTAATGGAGCTGATGGATGCTTGTGACACCTGGATTCAGGAGCCCGAGCGTGCTATTGACAAGCCCTTCTTGATGCCCGTTGAAGACGTGTTCTCAATTACTGGTCGTGGTACCGTAGCTACTGGTCGTATCGAGACTGGTGTTGTTAAGGTAGGTGACGAAGTTCAGATCCTCGGTCTGGGTGAAGATAAGAAGTCTGTAGTTACTGGTGTAGAAATGTTCCGCAAGTTGCTGGATCAGGGTGAAGCTGGTGACAACGTAGGTCTGTTGCTCCGTGGTATTGACAAGCAGGAGATCAAGCGTGGTATGGTTATTACCCACCCCGGTGCTATCACTCCTCACAAGGGATTCAAGGCTTCTATCTACGTACTGAAGAAGGAAGAAGGTGGTCGTCATACTCCTTTCGGTAACAAGTATCGTCCTCAGTTCTACCTGCGTACTATGGACTGTACCGGTGAAATCCACTTGCCCGAAGGAATCGAAATGGTAATGCCCGGTGACAACGTAGAAATTACCGTAGAGTTGATTTACGCTGTAGCTCTGAACGTTGGTCTCCGCTTCGCTATCCGTGAAGGTGGTCGTACCGTAGGTTCTGGTCAGATTACTGAAGTATTCGACTAATTGACACACTGATATAAGTCAATATAAGGAGAAAGTCTTATTGGTAACAATAACCTTTCTCCTTCTCTTACGGAAATAGCTCAGTTGGTAGAGCACTGGTCTCCAAAACCAGGTGTCGGGAGTTCGAGCCTCTCTTTCCGTGCTAAAATAGATAAAATTATGTATAAAAGATTTGTTCAATATTGCAAGGATTCATATAATGAACTAGTGCATAAGACCTCCTGGCCTTCACGTTCAGAACTTATGGGCAGTGCGATAGTTGTTTTAACTGCTTCCCTATGTATCGCTCTTGTCGTGTTCGTGATGGACTTCATTTTCCAAACGGGAATGGAGTTGGTTTATGGTGTTTTACGCTAAATAGGTAAAGAGATCATGGCTGAAACTGAAATGAAATGGTACGTTATGCGTGCAATCAGTGGCAAGGAAAGCAAGGTTAAGCAATATGCCGATGCCATGCTTCTTCAGCAAGAAGACTTTGCTAAGCATGTATCTCAGATACTTATTCCTACAGAAAAGGTTGTTACAATCAACCGCAATAACAAGCGTGTCGTAAAGGAAAGAAATCACTTGCCTGGATATGTTCTTGTTGAATGTGAGTTGGTTGGTGAGATTCAGAGCAAATTGAGGAATATCCCCAATGTGTTAGGTTTTCTCGGAGAGAGCAAAGCAAGTACAACGCCTGCACCTCTGCGCCCCAATGAAGTCAGCAGACTTTTAGGAACCGTAGATGAAATGGCAGAAGTGCCCGAAGTTCTTGATATACCGTTCGAAGTAGGTGAAAGTGTTAAGGTTATTGAAGGCCCGTTCAGCGGATTCGATGCCTTGATAGAAGAGGTAAACACCGAGAAAAAGAAACTAAAGG
>JAFOCV010000120.1 GCA_017381015.1 Bacteroidaceae bacterium | reverse complement strand
GTAGGTGTGGACAGTGGTTTCTTTGTAGAAATGAATTATATGATAAATGCCATGCTTTATTGCTTGTCTAAAGATATTCAATTTCAACTTTATTCCGTTGATGCCAATTTCGCTACCGGTTTGGGCTGGTCTGAGTATTTCCTTCCATTCTGTGATGAGATACATGATTCTTTTCATCACAAATATAATATCCATCGCTTACCCTCTTGGTCTCGGATTATCAGATTATCTTGGCATCAAAGGTCTATTGGGGTTATCGCATGGAAAATCAAGTCAATTCTTAAGTCATTGATTGGACACGTTTTGGCATTCTGGACATACGGTGAATACGTTTACTTAAATCAAGATGTTGCCCTTTGTTATGACGATAATTATTTCATTCCGGTATTAGATTTTAGAGGAACATATTCTGATGCATATACCTTGTTGGCAAAAATGATATGGAAGTTACATCCCTCCATACTTCAACAAAAGGAGTATTATAAAAATGTGCTTGATATAGCATCAGTTTATGATGGAATTCAAATTAGAACTGGTGATAAGAGAGGAGAAACAGAACTTATTGATGGTGTACGTATTATGCAAAAACTAAATCCGGAGGAGAATGTTTGTGTTTTTGTCCTGTCAGACAATTACCAGCAGATTCTGAAATTGAGGGCTTCTTATCCGCAGGTTAAAATCCTTACTCTATGTCGGACAACAGAAAACGGGTATCATCATCCGGAATTTTGTAGATTGTCTGACGTAGAAAAGAAAGAGGCTATCGTCAGGCTCTTAATATCTGTTGATATTTTATTGGAAAGTCGCTCGTTTGTGGGTAGTATCACAACAGGACCAAGTGTTTTCATATTGAAGCAAAGACTATCCGAACCATTAGTACAAGCAGTTGATTGTCCAAAGTCAGAACTAGCATTCTCGTTGTTTCAAACTATAGATATACGAGCGACCATTTCTAAAAGGTATTCCAGTTTTCCTTTAGAGCCTATTCTTCGTTAATAGTGGAGTGGTAAGTCAGATGGTCTGATACTCTTTACTTGTTCAGTTTTATTTGCAAGCCGCATTGTATCAGTTCTCCATTTTCTGTCATAGTGCGAATGACGTATTCAGTGTCCTCTGGATTGTAGATGGCAAGGTTTAGTTCGTAGCCATACTTAGGACCATTGCTTAGTTGTGAACAAATGTCGTGGTAGATAGAGTCGATGACGCTGGAAGGAGTATCGGCACCAGAGAGTGAATCGCAATTGTCGCAATTCATGCACTTCTGGTCGAATTTCTCGCCGAAGTATTTTAGTAGTTGGGCAGTGCGGCAATCGGTACTATTGTTGATGTATTGAATGACACAGTCGGTACGTCTTTTCTGGCGTGTGTATCTCTCCTCATAAGCGTGAGCAGGGATAATGACGTCTTTACCCTCCACACGAGGGCGAGTGAGAGTGATGTAAGGAATACGTTTGCGAGGAATGTACTTTATTACATGCCTTTGGTTGAGAGCAATCAGAGTTTCATAGATTTTCTTCACAGGAAAACCTATTCTGAGTGCAATATCTTCCTCGTCGATGTACACAAACTCCTGGAAGATACCAGTGTATTGGCGGAGCAACTGATTGAACAGTATTTCAGTTTCGCCATATATTGCACTGTACAATTGCGAACGAGTGGCGGTGATGTACAGACGAGACACGGTCTCTTCTTCGTCTGTGAACTTAATATAACCAGCCAGTTCAAGCAATGAAAGCATTGGGTGAACTTCGGCAAAGCTATGATGAAAGTTTACACAGAATTGATGAACATTGAATTCTCGTGTTCTTCCCATACCGTCGCCTTCGGCTATCTGCAGGAAATAGCAGATGTGGTCATATAACTCCTGTATCTTTTCTTTTGGTGGAAAGGCTCTGATAAGTTGTTTTTCTAGTAATTGGGCAGTTTTGGGCTTGCTGAAAAGTATGGCATGAGATTGTTGCCCGTCTCTACCAGCACGTCCAGCCTCCTGGAAATACTGCTCCAAGGATTCAGGAGCATCCAGATGCACCACAAGACGTACATCGGGCTTGTCTATACCCATGCCAAAGGCATTCGTAGCTACCATGATGCGTATGCGTCCCTCTTGCCAGTCGCGCTGACGGTAATCTTTTTCAATGTCGGGCAAACCGGCATGAAAGTATGTGGCGGCAATGCCCATGCCGATAAGCATTTGGGCTATTTCCTCGGTCTTCTGTCGGCGATTACAATATATAATGGTAGAACCAGAATACTGGTTGAGTATATACTGAAGACCTGCTTCATCGCTACTGGTTTCGTGCACACCATAATGCAGGTTGGGGCGCGAGAAACTCATGCGGAAGACATTCTTCTGAGAAAAAGCAAGCTTCTCCTGAATGTCGTCAATAACCTCGGGAGTAGCAGTAGCAGTAAGTGCAAGAATGGGTTTATCGGGGAGAAGAGAACGTAGTTGGTTCAAGGCAAGATAACTGGGACGAAAATCATATCCCCATTGCGAGATGCAGTGCGCTTCGTCTACACAGATAAATGAAACACGCATGTGCTTCAGTTTTGCCAAAAAGAGTTCCGAGGAAAGTCTTTCTGGCGAGAGATAAAGGAATTTGTAGTCACCCAGGATACAATTCTCCAGAGCTGCCACTATTTTCTCTCGCTTCATGCCAGAATAGATAGCAGTGGCCTTTATGCCCAACAGGCGCAGACGAGCCACCTGGTCCTTCATCAGGGCAATGAGCGGCGTAACCACTATGCACGTTCCATCCATAGCAAGAGCAGGTACTTGAAAGGTAATGCTCTTACCACCGCCAGTGGGCATAAGTCCCAGTGTGTCCTTACCAGCATAGATACTATCAATAATCTCACGCTGGATGCCACGAAAGCCAGGATATCCCCAATATTTATGAAGCAGCCCCTCTGCCCAGTCTTGGGCGGAAGGGCTGGGTGTGTGTGATGTTTCGTGCATAATTTCAGTGCAATGTCTGTGTGTTATGCCAGTGTTGTGTTAGTCAAGCTCAGAGGTTTCTATATCCTCTATTAGAAGTTGGATTTCTCCACGTTTGTGGGTATTCTCCTCAATGGTATAAACAATATTGAATGAATGCTTGGACTTGATGTATCGTGCTTGCGAACTTTGTCCGAAGGCAATGCCATTCATAATAATGTCACTCTTGTTGTCTACGAGCTCAAGTTTGATATGCTCTTGGTCACGTCCTACCACTTTGCTTGTACCATAATCATAGACGTTGCGAGTACAGAACCTTGGCTTCGTGTTTTCTGGGCCGAAGGGTTGGAAACGCTTCAAGTCATAGAAGAATTGACGATTGATGTCCTGGAAGTCAAGCATGTCGTCAATTTCCAATATGGCATTTGTTTGCTCAGGAAGTATGTTGTTGTCAACATATTCTTCAAAGCGGCGCTTGAATTCTGCTACATTCTCGGCCTTCAAAGTAAGTCCTGAAGCATAGGTGTGTCCACCAAAGTTTTCCAATATGTCTCTGCAACTTTCGATTGCCTTGTAAATGTCAAAGCCAGCCACCGAACGAGCCGAGCCCGTTGCCACATCTCCATCTCTGGTGAGTACTACGGCAGGACGGAAGTAGATTTCGGTTAGTCGTGATGCCACGATACCGATTACGCCCTTATGCCATTCTTCGTTGTAGATTACTATGGCTCTGCTGTCCGACTTATGAGCCAGAGAGGCTACAATCTGGTTTGCTTGCTCGGTCATTGCCTTGTCCAGGTCTTTGCGCTGCTCATTATAGTGATTAATCTGTGCAGCTTTGTGCAATGCCTTCCAAGGGTCTTTTGCCACGAGTAGTTCCACTGACTCTCTGCCATTCTCTATGCGTCCTGAAGCATTCAGTCGGGGACCAATCTTGTATATTACGTCGGCAATAGTGATTTCCTTACCAGCCATACCGCATATATCGATGATGGCCTTCATACCCACGCTTGGGTTTTGGTTCAGTTGTCTCAGACCATGGTAGGCGAGTATTCTGTTCTCGCCCATGATAGGTACTATGTCTGATGCAATGCTTACGGCGCATAAATCCAGCAAGGGAATAAGTTCGGAGAATGCTATGCCATTGCTTTTGGCGAAGGCTTGAATCAGTTTGAAACCAACTCCGCATCCCGACAGGTCGCCATAAGGGTATGTGGCGTCCTTTCGCTTTGCATTCAATATGGCCACTGCTGGTGGGAGTATGTCATCTGGCACATGATGGTCGCAGATGATAAAGTCGATACCCTTTTCCTTGGCATACTTGATTTCCTCTATAGCTTTGATACCGCAATCCAATACGATTATCAGCTTCACTCCCGACTCTTCTGCATAGTCTATACCTTGCTTGGAGACGCCATATCCTTCTTCATATCTATCAGGGATATAATAGTCGATATTGGTGGAGTACTGTTGGAGGAACCGATAGACAAGAGCAACCGCTGTTACTCCGTCCACGTCATAGTCGCCATAGACCAGTATTCTTTCTTTTCGTCCTAGTGCCTCGTTTATTCTCTTTACCGCCACCTCCATGTCTTTGAAGAGGAATGGGTCCAGCAAATCAGTCAGTTGAGGACGAAAGAATTTTTTTGCATCAGCAGAGGTTTCAATGCCTCTGTCTACTAGAAGCTTGCCAAGGGTGGGGTTGATGCCCAACTCCTTGGCAAGTAAAATAGCTTTTTCTTGACTTGCACGTTCTGGCTGTTGGTATTGCCAAATGTAATTCATTGTGCAGTCTTGTTGTTATGCTTTTGCTTTCTTAGATACCTAGCTTCTTACGGATATCCTGAGGAATAGCGTTCTTGTTGATTACGATGTTCATGGTCTTGTAAGCAACGTAAGGCTTGCTCACGTACCAGAAGCCCTTGTAGGGACCGTACTCACCCCATGAGTTCTTCATCATGAAGTACTCCTTGCCGTGCTGATCCTTAGCGATACCGTAAATCTGCATACCGTGGTCATCGGTAGTGGTCCAGTTGTCATAACCTTCCTGGCGCATCTCCTGAGTGATAGTCTTCTCACCAGCAGCATCAGCCTGTGCAATCTTGGCACCAGCCTTCTCGCCTGTCCAACGGCTCTGGTCGCTACCTACGCCAGCAGTTGCCTTGGTGTCGGGAACAGTGGCAACGCACTTGTTCTTACCGGTACGACGGCTGAAGCCATCCTCGCTCACGTCAGCACCCCATGCAAAGGTCCAACCATTCTTTACGCTCTCCTCCATTACGCGCATAAACTCGTCAAGAGGCAAGTTGTAGCTGCTAGCCCAACGCCAGTTGTCCTGGATCTCAAGGATGAATGAGCTATAGAAAGGATGATGAGTGTAGCTGGTTAGAGAAACATAGTCGTTGGGGTCCAACTGAAGGTAATCCTTAACGAAGCTCTGAGGAGTGTACTTCTTACCCTTGTACTCGAACTCCTTGGGGCACTCGCCGAAGTAGTTGTCCAACATGTTCTGTACGTCCTTCTTCCAGATGGGGTTAATCTTCTTTGAATCGCTGGTAGAGATAGCCTTGATGTAAGCCTCCATTGGGGGGAAGAAGTTGGTAAAGTTGAACAAAGAATCACCATAAGGAGTGATGGGGTAGGGCATCAAACCCTCGGGTACTAGACCATAGCGCTCCATGCAGAAGATAGCATCATAGAAAGAACCACCCTGGCTGAAGCTAGCGTCGTTGTGAGTGCGAACGTTGCGGTCAGCACGGTCGGTGTAGGTCTTGCTAACGAGGAATGACTCGCAAAGGTCGATGTCCTTCTTGCTGGGGTCCTTCTTCAATACTTCGCTCTCCAGGAATGCCAGTGCAGAGTAGCTCCAGCAAGTACCAGAGTTGTTCTGATTCTTGATGCTGGTAACACCATTCTCCAAAACGGTTGTGAATACTAGAGAGTCAGCAGGAATAACCTCCTTCTTCTTCTTTGCCATGCTAGGCATAGCGCAGAAAGCAGCAGCAGCTGCAAAAACTAAAAACTTGTTCATTGGTTTTATTATTTAAATTATTTGTGATATTACATTTTGTTGATAAACTCCTCCACCTCGTTGATGTGGTAAGGAATAAGTTTGTCGCCGATAAACTTGCATCCGTCCTTGGTGATAAGGATGTCGTCTTCTATACGAATGCCACCGAAATCTTTGTAGGTTTCAAGTAGGTCATAATTGATGAAGTCCTTATGCAAGCCCTTCTGACGCCAATCGTCGATAAGAGCAGGGATGAAGTAAATGCCAGGTTCGTCTGTCATTACCCAGCCTTCCTGTAGGCGACGGCCACAACGTAGACAGTTGGTACCAAATTGCTCTAGGTTGGGGCGAGTTTCCTCGTCGAAGCCAACGTAGATTTGTCCAAGGCCCTCCATGTCGTGTACGTCCATACCCATCATGTGTCCAAGTCCGTGAGGCAAGAACATGGCGTGAGCGCCCTGACGAACAGCCTCCTCCACGTCGCCCTTCATTAGGCCTAATTCCTTCAGACGAGTGGTCATCAAGCGGCAAACGTCCATGTGCACGTCCAACCACTTCACACCAGGAGCTGCTACTGATAGAGCCATGTCATGACACTCCTCCACGATGCTGTATATCTCGCGCTGACGCTGGGTGTATCTGCCACCGATGGGAGTGGTACGAGTATGGTCGGAGCAATAGTTCTCGTTGGTTTCAGCACCGCAATCGCATAGTAGCAATCTGCCTTCCTCTAATGGAGCAGGACTGGGATAACCGTGCATGATTTCACCGTGCATGGTGACGATGGGAGAGAATGACACCATACATCCACGTGAAGAAGCGATACCCGAGATGCGTCCGCAGATATCCTGCTCTGTCACACCTGGACGAGCCATCTTCATGGCTGTTGTGTGCATTTCATATCCGATAGCACAGGCACGCTCTATCTCGGCAATCTCCTCGGCGGTCTTAACGGCACGCTGGTCTATAACAGCCATTATCAGTTCCAGGCTGGCCTTAGCTCTCTGCTCGCTGGGATGGATGCCTGTGAGGTCCATCAACTGAATCATCAGGTCGTGACGATAAGGAGGAAGGAAGTGCACCTTTCTGCCTTGGCTCTGAGCATGGTCAATCATCTCCTTTAGCTTGGACATGGGAGCTGAGTTTTCCACACCGCTCTGCTGAGCCATGTCGGCTACACTATCCACCTGGCCAAACCATACAATATCCTCGATGTCGATGTCATCGCCAATGAGCCACTCCTTGTTCTCGTCGGTATCAATTACGCCCACAAGACCCTCTCTGTGCTGACCAAAGTAGTACAAGAAAGAGCTATCCTGACGAAAGCGATAAGCATTGGCGGGATAGTTGACGGGTGAAAGATTATTGCCCATCAGAACGATGAGGCCCGACTTGATACGCTCGCTCAATACCTGACGGCGCTTCTGGTATGTTTCTTTGCTAAATAACATGTTCTAGGTTTTAGGTTTATTTTCGTATGCAAATATACAAAAAATCTCTAATATTATCCCCCTTTGGGAGAAATATTCACATTATTAATTTGCACGCTCCCGTGTTGGGAGTGTAATTTCGGGACTTCGAAAATGCTTTTCTTAGCGCAGAAAACGATTTTCGAAGCCTGGATTAAGTGTTTTAGATACGTTTATTGGATTACCAACCCGTCTGGTTCCATCCTGCCAATCTGTACCAGGGAGTTTCTGCAAATTCCTCGTTCCACTTGCGTGTATTATAGTCGGCCGAGGGTATATTCATTGATACGCCTCCAAAGTAGTCAGGGTCGGTGAGAGTGCAGTGGAAAGGACCGTAGGAGGAGGGCAAGTACATGCTTGTCCATCCGTCTGCTTTTGTAGGGTACAATACGGTCTTTCGCCATTGAAGTTGCCATTCTGCAAAGGCTTCATCATCAAGGTATTTATGCATTGCCGAGCGCATGTCATAAGGCACGGGCATTGCATTTTGCTTGGGTCTTGCCAGACCGTATGCAGGAGCATAGATTTGTATGCCAATCACAGAAGGCATATCGTCCTTAGCAAATATGCTGGGGATATGCTTGGCGGTGATGTTGCAGAAGTTGGGAAATTCCTCGGAAGATATGGCGGAGAGCAATACACCGTCCCTGGAATTGGGGTAACCAGATTCGTAGCCATCGATGATACCCTGAATGTTTGCTTGGCACATTGATTTGAGAATCAGATGGTAAGGCGCACCGGCTGCAGGTATTTCGGTGGGCGAACCAATGATGTACGAAGCATGCTGGTATAGTTGGGAAGCCACCTCTATGCTCTGCATATAGCATGCGTCGAAGAGAATGAATTCCAGGTGGGGTAGGGTGGATATTGCAGACGTAAGGTCGGGTATGCTCATCCAGGTACCCGAGTTGGATGTCGAGTTCTTTTCGTT
>JAFOCV010000013.1 GCA_017381015.1 Bacteroidaceae bacterium | reverse complement strand
TATAGTATCTGCCACCGACAGTAAAGCCATACTTGAGATTGTTCATAATAGGATTGGAACCGGGATTGGTTGCATGGATGAAATTGTATTGTCCCATTACCTCTGCCGTGACATCAACATCCTTGGCCACAGCCATGGACGTCATCATCGACATAGAAACCGCAGGAGATACCCTACCAGAACGTGAGGTAGACAATTCCAACTGACCTAGTGGCTTATACATACTGTTCTGTCCCTCTACAAAAGTATTGTTCTCGGACATAATCCAACTCAATGCCGGTCCACCAGAAAGCCATAGGTTAAACCTACGATTAGGATTATAGCCCTGGAGGAAATTGTTCACATTAAGCATATAGGCAAGACGTAAATCCATAACATTATACCTACTGTCCCATAGTCCGTATCCGGATACCATCTTACCATTTTCATTAATACCACTGTATGAAGAATTAGCATAATTGCCTATACGTTCATATGCTAATTGGGCACGGAAAGAGACCAAAGGTTTCCAATCGTAACCTATGGACATAGTAAGCGCAGGATTCAAGCCAAGACCGGAAATTGGACGCCAAGCCACAGAGCGCTGTAGCTTTACTCCTCCAAAAGACAAGCCGGCCCACCAACGGGGAATCATTTCCTCTGAGCCAGAGGGGGGGAAAGAAGGAGTATCGATGTAAACTCTGGTACCAATACCCATAGAAAACATCTTGTCCGATACTGTTTCATAAATGCCTGTATTGTAGTAAGGGCGCTTGTAGTATGCTGACAGGAAACGGGGCTCGACAAAGATAAAAGTGCCGGGATTATTTATACGGTACAATAGCTGCATTGCACCGGTAAGTCCATAATAGAACTGCAGACGTTCCGGATCTCTTTCTGATGGAGTCCTTGCAATTCCGCCTAAATCCAAACCGCCAAGAAGATTTACATCGAAGTCATGTCCACACTCCTTATCTCTCCACTTGGGGAAGAGGTTGAGGGGACTTACAACCAATTCGGCACGTGCAGAACCGGTAGCGATGCTCTTGGATTTGCGGATATCTACCCCGTTCTGCTTGCTGACATTAGAGGAATGATACATGGTTTGGGCATTGACACCCAAACGTGCTCCTATGTAAGGAGTAAACCACATACCCAAAGAAGCGCTGTACTGTGTACCGCTAAGCTTGAATGCATTGGACAAGGAACTTGTTGACCATGCAAACGAAGAATCAAAGAAATATCTGTTGAATCGAGGCCACAGACGCTGACGGTCACTTCTCTGATAGATATGGTATCTTGAACCTACGGTAAGCCCGTATTTAACATTGTTCAAACGAGGGTTGTTTCCCGGATTTGTACCATGGATAAAATTATACTGTCCCATCGCCTCAACAGTTACATCATATTGAGGAGCGACACGAAGTGCTGCCATAATCGAAGTATTGATACCTGGCGATATCTTACCTTCACGTGAGTTGGACAGTTCTATATGCTTCAAGTCAGGCAACACGTTCTTCTGTCCCTCAATCCATGTATCACTCTGATTAAAGATATACGTCAGAGAAGGGCCGACAGTCCACCACAAGTTGAAACGACGCTCTGCATCGTATCCCTGCAGAAGATTGTTCAGGTTCAACATATAGGACAGGCGCAAATCAATTGCGTCATAAGAAGATTCCCAAAGCCCCTCTCCATAACGCTTCTGCGAACCTGCGTAACCGGAATAACGTGCCGTATACACATTGTAAAGCCTCTGGTATGCTAACTGCGCACGGAAAGAAGCCCAGGGGGACAAATCATAACCAGCAGCAAAGCCTATAGTGGGATTTAACCCAATCCCACCCTTAGTAACCCTTGGTGCATTATAGTATTTTAGAGCACCGGCATCAATGGCAACCCACCAATGGGGGATATATGCACCTTGTGGACGCTTGAAACTGAATGGTTTAGTCAAGTATACACGTGAGCCTACATTAATGGATGCGATATGATCCGATGGAGACCAACCCTCCGACTTCTTGTCATTATAATAAATAGCCTGATAGCGAGGCTCTATGTATATATATGTTCCTTTATCAATACGATACAAGGCCTGTAAGGCTGAAGTTATACCATAATAATAAGCATGACTTCTTCTTATTGACTCTCCGTAAAGTCCGTTCTTCAATTCCCAACCCAATTCGCCACCGAGAAGTAAATTCAAGTCAAAATCGTGGCCTTCAGGTGCTTCTCTCCATTTCTTTGAAAAATTGAGAGGGTCCAACATCAATTCAGCACGTCCTCCTACAAGAACCTGGTTGTGTGAGTACCTGACAGGAACATTGTTTTTATTCCTTATTCTGGAGGTCCAATAAAAAGACTCGCCGTGAGCACCTACACGCAAACCTATCATAGGATTAATCCATAGGCCCAATGCAGCCTGATATCCAACACCTAAACGGTTAAGGATTCCCCCACTGCGTCCGGAGGACACGACTCCTATACTTGTATCAAGAAATATCTTCTTGTAAATACTGTCAGCCTCAGAAAAATAGTCTGTCCTGTTCTCCAATGAGACTTGCAGTCCCGTAGAAAAGCCGTACATCAAATTCCACTTTTCTCGGCTTGGGTTATTAAGAACAGTACTCATTTGCCTTTGCGCTCCGATATATGGCTCGAAAAACAAGGATGCGTACTTGCTTATATAGACATCTGCATTAAGTCCGATATGGGCATAAGGATTGATCTTACTTGGCAAAGCGGCTCTGCTGTATCTGGCACCTATGCCGACAACAGTACTTACCTCAAAGACGCGGGAAGGATCGTATCCCCATGCGAAATTTGAAAGGTTGACCAAATAGTCTATACCGACACCTAATGACTTTGCCGATTTGTTGTTGCCTTTAAAATTATATTTTATATAAGAACCACTCAGACGGAGACTGTGTATCGGTGTCAGATGATAGCCCAAATAAGCATTAGCCGAAGCATTGCTTACCATACCGATATTGTCTGTCAACCCTTGTATTCCTCCACCTATACCGAAATAAAAGCGGCGCCACCATTGTTTTGGAAACAGGCTGTCATTCTCTAAAGGACGATAGCGCTTCTGTAGGCGCACACTGCTCGGATCAAATCCTATAGATGGAGTGTTCTTACTTTCTTCGTCATCTTCGATAGAATGTGAATGATTGTCTGAATACTGTTTTTCTTCAGGCAACACTTGACCATTCACAAATAGGCTCACATCTTGCCGCGCCGGAACAGACAACGGGACAAGCATCAAAAAAGCAACAATATATCTAAGACTTATTTTCATACAATACGCAAATATTATCTTAATATCCTATTACAGGCATTGGGCCTACTTTATAACATACACAAAACTTACTCCTAACTGATAAGGAAGCAATGTCCACCCAGAATCATTGTATTTGGGAATATCGTTTATTACCTCAGTTACAGGAAAACTGGCATGATGATAATAATAGACACCTACACCACCATGAAATTCAACAGAGAAATGCTTTGACAGCCAGTAGTTATATCCAACGTTGATTCCACCTCCATAAGCAGAACCAAAGTATTCTGTTTTTCTTGCCGCAATATCATAATGAGCCATTGTTGCTCCTATTCCGACAAAGAGTTTTGAGAAGGTGTTACCTGAAAGCCAGTAACGGAACTCCGGCGCAAAACCATAAGTTTTTGCCTTCATCCCGTAAATGTTCCAACTGGCAAAGCCATTTGCTGCCAACGAAGTTTTATTGCCAGTTGCAAGTTCAAGGCCAATATTCGGGACCAATGCCGCATCCATCAGTGCGTTTGTCTTCAATGCAAGCATCTGTGCCTTAAGAAAAGAACAATGCATAATTAAAACAGCAATAAGAAATAACCTTCTCATATTATGTCGTGTCGCAGTCTTGACTATATTCATTTCTATGTTTATATTAAATTATCTTACAACGGCCTCTATAACCGACTTGCCGTATACTGTTATATCTATCGTATGTACACTATCCCTATTAGCATCTAATGTAGCTTGCGGAAAAGGTATAGTAAGTTTCTCTTCTAAATCTTGCCAGATATAATCGTTATACAAATTCTCTTCATATAGACCCACATGAACAGAGCCTGTCTCTTGAGAAGTACGCGTATGCAGATACCGGTATCTTATAGTCATGACCAAATTAGCCTCATCTGTAGGAAACACAGGGATATATAACAACGGGGAAATCGTATCCACGGCACTATGACCTAACCAATATGACTCCTCTGGTATTACAGTTTCCCCAACATCATTACTTAAAG
>JAFOCV010000119.1 GCA_017381015.1 Bacteroidaceae bacterium | reverse complement strand
TTTATTCACAAGAGAATGTTGGAGGCCATTCGCCTATATCTTATCGTTGGAGGAATGCCCGCGGCTGTTCAAAAGTATCTTGACACTAACAACTTGCGCAGAGTGTATGAGGAACAGCGTGGAATCATTCGCACCTATAAGAGAGACATCACCCAATATGATCATGACCACAAGTTGCAGATAGAAGAAATCTATGACCTTATACCATCCGAGCTTAATGCAAAAAATAAACGCTTTATTCTCAAAGAGTTGAACGAAAAGGCACGGTTCAGCAAATACGAGAACAGTTTTTTATGGCTCAGGGATGCAGGTGTGGCTATCCCTGCATATAATGTCGAAGAGCCACGAGTCCCTCTACTGCTGAACAAACAGCGAAACCTGTTCAAACTTTTCCTCAACGACGTAGGGCTGCTTGCTGCCATGTATGGAGGGAACATTCAGGCTAGATTGCTTAGTCCGAATCCAAACATCAACTTTGGCTCTGTTTTTGAAAACCTTGTTGCCCAGGAACTGTATGCTCATGGTTTCTCTGAAACACAGCAACATTCACTATACTATTTCAACAGCAAGAAGCAAGGAGAGTTGGACTTTGTGGTAGAGTATGCTGGTAACATGCTGCCGATAGAGGTCAAGTCTGGTAAGGACTATGAACGGCATAATGCACTTTCCAATGTGATGGAGAATGAAGAATATGCTGTACCAATGGCTTATGTATTCTGTCAAGAGAATATTCAGATAAAGGGGAGGGTTATTTACTATCCCATCTACATGATAACCTTTTTCGAACAAATACAGGCAGAAGAAAAAGTTTATAAGTTTGATCTTACAGGCCTTTAAGGCATAATAAGCATATTGTGCAATGATATAATCCGTGCAACATCAGGAGTGGTATATAGAACGTGAGCGGCTACTTGGGCGCATTAAGGAATTGGAAGCCGAGAATGCCGAGCTTAGAAAAAGGCTTGGCGAAGACGTCACGCCCACAGAAAAGACCCCAACGGCAATGCAAAATTTGCCTCTTCAAGAGAGGGTGGACTTGTTTAGAAGCTTTTTCAAAGGGCGTGAAGACGTGTTTGCCCGTAGATGGTACAGCAAAACAAGTGGGAAAGCAGGCTACCAGCCCGTATGTCAGAATGAATGGGCTCCACTGTGCGACAAGAGAACATTTAAATGTGCCGATTGTCCCAATCGTAAGTTTTCGCCTCTTACTGAGAATGACATCTATCGACATCTGGAAGGCAAAGATGCCGACGGCAGGGACGTAATTGGTCTTTATGTTCTTAATGAAGACAACACTTGTCATCTTTTGTGTACGGATTTTGATGACAAGAACTGCGAACATAGATATCAAAATGATGTGCTGGCATTCATTGATGTCTGCAAGAGCTGGAGTATTCCTTGCTCTGTAGAGCGTTCCCGTTCAGGCAATGGCGCCCATGTATGGATTTTCTTTGAGACCTCTGTGCTGGCAGTCAAGGCTCGAAGACTTGGCAATGCCATACTTACTGAGGCGATGAGCAGAAACGGGAAAATCGGTTTCAAATCATACGACCGTTTCTTTCCAAATCAAGATACGATGCCGGAAGGAGGACTTGGTAATTTAGTTGCTCTGCCGCTACAGGGAAATGCCAGAAAACACGGCAATAGTGTGTTTGTAGATGAGGATTTTGAACCATACCCTGATCAATGGGAATATCTGTTGAATGTTGGCAAGCTCTCTGAGCAGCTGCTGGACGATATTTTGAAAAGAGCTTCCAGCATTCAGCCTCTTGGTGAGCTTTCAAAGACCAGTGAGAGAAAGCCATGGGAAGTTCCTGTGCCAACAAAAATAGAAATAAGCGATTTTTCATCAGAGGTTGTCGTCACTATGTCAAACATGCTTTATATACCTCTGAGCCATCTTTCATCAAAAGTTCTCAATCATCTTAGGCGAATTGCTTCATTCCGAAATCCAGATTTTTACAGCAAACAGGCATTGAGACTGTCAACCTATCAAACGCCGCGCATCATTTCCTGTGCAGACATAGATGATGAATATCTCGCTTTACCTCGTGGATGCGAGGATGCTGTGATTACGTTGCTAAGGGAAAAGGGTGTTCTTTATCGAATTGATGACAAAAGCAACCATGGCAAACCGATTTCCGTTCAGTTCAATGGCGTATTAAGAAACAATCAGCAAGAGGCAGTCAATGTCTTGGCATCCAATAATAATGGTGTACTCTCCGCTACAACTGCATTTGGTAAAACTGTGACAGCAATAGGATTGATAGCAAGACGTGGAGTAAACACGCTGATACTTGTTCACACAAAAGCCTTACTTGACCAATGGGTAAAGGCATTGGAGCAGTTTTTGACGATTGACACAGTCCCAATGGAGAAAGATGGCAAGCTCAAACGAAGAAAGCCGCATTCGCCTATTGGCACCTTATCATCAACTGGTAACAAACTTCATGGCATCATTGATATTGCCTTAATGCAGTCGTGTATATCCGACAATAATGTAAAGCCTTTCGTCAAGGAATATGGCATGGTGATTGCAGACGAGTGCCACCATGTATCAGCTGTAAACTTTGAGCAGATACTTAAAGCCACTAATGCTCATTATGTATATGGTTTGACTGCAACACCCATTCGTAAAGATGGACACCAACCCATCATCTTCATGCAGTGTGGTCCGATTAGATACAGTGCTGACGCAAAGAGTCAGATGTTAAGCCAGACATTCGAGCGTTTACTGGTACCTCGTTTTACATCATTCAGGCCCATTGTTGGTAGCGATCTCTCGTATACAAAGGTCGCTGAGCAACTGGCAAAGGATGAATATCGAAACTTATTTATCGTCAAGGATGTTATTGAAGTTCTGAAAGAAGGTCGCTCTCCCATCATCCTTACCAGTCGAACCTCCCATGTGGCAACATTGGCGGAATTGCTTAAACCTCATTGTCCAAATGTCATCACTCTTATTGGATCTGAAAGCACCAAGGAGAAACGACAAAAGATGGAACAACTACAATCTATTCCATCATCAGAGCCGTTTGTCATAGTCGCTACAGGAAAATATGTTGGCGAGGGCTTTGACTATGCAAGGCTTGACACGCTGTTTCTTGTATCTCCAGTAGCATGGAAAGGCATCGTGGCCCAATATGCAGGACGTTTGCATCGGGAGTATGAAGGCAAACAAGATGTCCAGATATATGACTACATTGACATCCGTGTTCCTGTATGTGAGTCCATGTATCGCAAGCGCTTGAAAGGTTATGCTTCCATCGGATATAGAATCCGAAACAATGAGGCTTTTGATAGCCTATTTCCTATTACTGATGTGATTTACGACGGCCAGAACTTTGAATCGCCATTTATCACCGACTTATCAAAGGCCAGGCAATCAGTTGTTGTCTCATGCCCGAAAATAAAAATAGGACGACACTCACAGATAGCAGACCGTCTTGCTGATTTAATGGCTAATGGTATAGAGATAGTGTTGTACACTAAAGAAGAGAATGATGACGCAATACGTATACAACATCAGGGAATTTCTGTCATCTACAATGACCATCTTTCTCTTCATGCTGCCATTATTGACAAAAGTACGATTTGGTACGGCAGTGTCAATATTCTTGGATATCGTTCCCTTGAAGATAATCTTATTCGATTCAAAAATCCAGAGATAGCATCTAACCTATTAGACTCATTACAGAAATCAACATGAGCTACCCAACTGTAAGGGAATATGGAATAACAGTCCGTCTTTCCTAGGGTAATCGCAGTGAATCTGGTCGCTGTTGGATGTGACAGTCAGGTTTCTGAGTGTGCTATGCGACAATGACTCCTCACTGGCTGTTACGCACAATGAAGCAAAACGGCGTTCGATATAACAGGCGCAATCATCGTTGCTGTAAACCTTGCCTTTACCCAGTCCCAACCTCGTTGCAATGCTCCAGACCAGATGGCGGACATCGAAGCTGCTCAGCTTAGGCTTGTATCTCTTCCACTCAACTTCAGGGCGGTAGTTGTGGTCCATTGCGAATCTCAAAAGATCTGTACAGAACTCGTCCATGTCTTCCTCGTAAATAAAAGGGGACATGATGTATAAAAGGTATTCATGAATAGTGTCCAGCTTTTTCTTTTGGTTTTCTGCCTGACTCTGATAAAAATCATTAATACCCTGCTGGTAGGTTACACTGGCATGACTTTCTTTTGCGAGTTCTCCTGCCTCTGCCGCACACACATCTTCTGCAACCTCAGCCTCGCTTATCTCTTCAGCGGTTTCTGCTTCACTAATGGTATCAATACTCTCTGACTCATTATAAACTGGCATTGCCTCCAAAAGAAAAACAGACTTCTGTACCGTTGATTCATTTGTCGCAGTTTGATTATTACAAGCATGAGTCTTGTCTTTCCTCGTCAGTGCCCAGTAAATTTCTACTGAGCCCATACATGTACCTGGAATACAGAAAACGACCTCCCTTTTTGAGGGAAGTCGTTATATTTTTCTGTCTTTGAGAGAATCAAGATGATTAACCCAACTTCTGGATGTGGCGAGCCAACTTGCTCTTCAAATTAGAAGCCTTGTTCTTGTGGATTACGTTAATCTTAGCCAACTTATCCAATGCCTTCTGAACGCTGGGATACATTTCGATAGCTGCTGCCTTGTCTGTTGTAGCGCGCAACTTGCGTACAGCATTACGCATGGTCTTAGCGTAATATCTGTTATGGAGTCTTCTCTTCTCCTCCTGACGGATTCTCTTTAAAGATGACTTGTGATTTGCCATGTTGTATTAATATAATTCTTTTTAACTTGTAGTCCCTAGGAGAGTCGAACTCCTCTTTAGAGAATGAAAATCTCTCGTCCTAACCGATAGACGAAGGGACCTTACCTTCGGCCTTTGAGCCTGTGCTTAAACGGTGTTTGTTTCGTTTTGCGGTGCAAAGGTAAGGCGTTTTTTTAAACCAGCAAAATAATTTTATAAAAAAATGCACTTTTCTGTGTGTTTTTTATGTTTTGGAGCACTTTTAGAAGTAATCTTCCTAATTTCGCATCGTTTTACATATAGAAATAGAATGATTTCCACGAAGGCAATAGTACTGAGAACTCTGAGGTATAGCGACAGCAGGTTGATAGTGTCGCTATATACTGAACATTATGGTATGATTACCTCCATGGTGCGTATCGCCAGCAGTTCGAGAGGAAGGGGTGGAATTGCTATATGGCAATTACTTAACATATTGGAATTGAATGTGGATTTTAGGGGGAATAGCGATTTTCAGAAGATAGGTGAGGTGTGCATTGCTGCTCCATGGAAAGACATACCTTACAATCCCGTGAAGGCTTGTGTGTCAATGTATCTGGCAGAGTTTCTGTACAATTGTCTTCGCAACGAGGGCGAGAATGCTGCTATTTTCTCCTTTTTGGAAAACTCGCTTTGCTGGTTGGACGAAACGGAGAAGGGAATAGCTAATTTTCACTTGGTGATGATGCTTAAGATGACTCGCTTTCTGGGTTTTTGGCCAAATACAGACGAATACTGCAAGACGGGATACTTCGATCTGATCAAGGGCACATTCGCGCCACAGATACCCCAGCATGGACAATATATAGCTTCAGAAGAGGCAAAATATATACCTTATATATTAAAGATAGATTATGCCAATGCAGAAAGACTGAAATTGAGCAGAAAAGAACGTTGGCACATGCTGGAGGTAATACTGCATTACTACCAATTGCACGTGCCAAGTTTTGCTGAGCTAAAAAGTCTCGAAATTCTCAAAGAGACCTTTGCTTAAGGTTATGTCCTGAAGGAAAGACAACAGGACTTATTTTGATTTCCAATCCTTAATCTCCTCTTTGGTGCGCTTCCATGTGGGGCTGGCATCCACGCGAGAGATGATATCTTCATCATCAATATTGTCTGCTGAGTAAATGAAGATATTGCGATGACGATGACCTGGATTATCCTCGCTATCATCATAATACTCCGTTTCGCTGATACCCTGCAAGCCGAAACCTGTAGCCAAGAGAGTAATCTTAACCTTGCTACCTAATGAAGAATCTGTGGCAAGACCCCACTTGGTTTCCACCTCGTTTTGGAACTTGGCCATAAACTCGTGTATCTCATTCATCTCTTCCATCATAAGAGAATCCTGTTCATTATCGGCACAGAAATTGATATTGAGCAACACCTTCTTGGAATTGAAGATATCATTGTGATTCAAAAGAGGAGAGGTGAGCGCCTCGTTGAGTGCCTTGGTAACACGGTTTTCACCTTCGCCATAACCAGTACTCATAATTGCCACACCACCATCCTTGAGCACGGTGGTAACATCCTCGAAGTCGAGGTTCATGATACCGTGCATGGTGATAATCTCTGCGATACTCTTTGCTGCTATGGTCAGTGTATCATCGGCCTTGGCAAATGCATTGATAACGGTGAGTTCGGGATATATCTTGCGAAGGCGCTCATTATTAATAACCAGCAGAGCATCCACATGCTTGGAAATCTCTTCCACGCCCACTAGAGCCTGATTTATCTTCTTGATTCCCTCGAAACGGAAGGGAATGGTGACAATGCCCACGGTAAGAATACCTGCTTCCTTGGCACAACGTGCAATAATAGGTGCAGCACCAGTACCAGTACCACCACCCATACCAGCAGTAATAAACACCATGCGTGTACCATCGTTGAGCATCTCCTTGATGGCGTCCATACTCTGTTCGGCTGCCTGACGAGCCTTCTCGGGGCGGTTTCCGGCACCAAGACCGTCATTACCCAATTGGAGATGATTAGGCACAGCTGAATCGTCGAGCGCCTTCTTATCTGTATTACATACTACGTAAGACACATCGTGGATACCCTCGCGATACATGTGGTTAACTGCATTACCACCGCCACCACCAACACCAATCACCTTGATGATACAATTGTTCGTCTTTGGAAGATCATCGATAGGAAGACCTAAATCAAAATTAATATCTTGCTCTGGTTTCATATTCTGAATGAATTATATGGTTATTCTTTGATATATTTACTGGCTTTTGAAACTCGGATTATTCTTCCGCATCGTCTCTATCCTCATCTTCGGTGAGCATTTTGACCATCTTTTGCCACCATTTCTTCTTGGTAGCATTGTCTGTTACTACTACATCATCGCCCTGGTTGGTTGGTTCTTCTGCTGCAGCAACTGGTTCTGTGACAGGGTCAACAGCTGTACCATTAGCAGTTTCCGCAGGCTCGACGGGTGTTTCCGCAGGCTTAGAAACTATTACACAATTCTGGTCTCCGCAAAGCAACAAGGCAACCACGCTATTTGTCTGACCATTCAGAGGGAAGGATACGCCCTTTTCCACACATACATCCTGAGGCAGGGACTTGACTACACGTATCTGCTTGTCGCTCTTGCTGATGTGCTGGAATGCATCTGTCAGAGAACGAATCTGCGAACCTCCACCTGCAAAGACGATACCCGAGGTAAGCTTGTCGGCATGACCCTTCAGTTGCTCCAACACATTAAGCAGGATTTCATCATATCTTGCCTCAACACAAGAGCAGATATCGCTCTCGGAATGGCTTCTACCCAGAGAAATGGTAATGATATTGTTCTTGGCAGTTTCTGTATCCTTAACCCACGCGCTTCCAAACTTTAACTTTAGGGCCTCGGCCTCTTCTATTTCGCAATTAAGGTATGAGGCTACGTCTCTTGTTGCATTATGGCTTCCGATTGGCAAGACAATAAGTTTGCGCAAAATATTATTTGAGTAGACACTTACAGATGTAGTATCTGCACCGATGTCAACCAAAGCACAACCCGAACGCTTTTCACTAGCGTTCAAGATGCTATTGGCCAATGAAATGGGGGTGATGAGTATTTCTGCCACCTCATAACCTGCACCATTGACACACTTTTCTATATTCTCTGACAAAGAACTGCGTGCAATGATATTTAGGAACTTGGCATCAAACTGTTCTACCTGCATACCAACAATCTCAGGTACTGCACGACTACCCACCACGAATTCCTGAGGAACTACCTCCAGAATTCTTGAATCGGTATATACCACACCGCTATTGGTATCCATCAATTGATCAATCAAGTCGTTGGTCACCTGAGTCTTCTCATTGAACTGGCGCTTGATGCTGTTTTGAACGGAACGAAGTGACTGGCCACTAATACCAACAAATACTCTTGCTATCTTATGACATAGGTGGAACTCTAATTGAGCCAACACTCGACCTATTGCCTGTGTGGTTTTGTCGATGTTGTCGATGACACCCTTACGAATACAATTTGATGCATTCTCCTCCGAGTATGCCAACACCTGCATACTGCCATCTGGAAGTCGCTGTCCTGCTATTGCTCGAATTGCCGTTGTGGCCAATTCCAGTGCAACAATAATGTCTTTTTCTACTGCCATAGTATATGAATATTTATTTGTTTTTTTTCTTTTTACAAACTATTTGACCCTCATAGCTGAGGTCGAGAGTAGCATATCTTTGCCACGCCATATTTTCTGAGGTTGCATCGTAAAAGGCCCCTAGCCTCTTCATCTTATCTTCCACATCTGCCGACGAGCCCAATACTATGATGTGCTCACCCTTCATGGGCACTAGTTCTATGCGTTGATTGCTTGTAACATGAATCTGTTGTATCTCTCTATTCCAAGGAGCTTGCGTGTTCATAAATTGCGCCAACTCCAATAGGTTTTCCTTGGCAAACTCCGTTGTAACATAACCCGTAACCAGGCTTAAGTCAAGAAGGAACTGATCAGTAGGCATTGAATTTCCATTTGCATCCATATAAAAGCTTTCTCCCTGATTAGGAACGGCGTGTAAGATTGGAATGCGAGGAACAACCTTTACGCACAACAGATTACCGGAGGTATAATAGCACGTAACAGAATCTACATAGGGGCTACTCAAAATGGAGTTCTCTATGTGTCTGACATCGATATTATTTACTAACGCTCCCTTGATGGGTATCTCTGTAGCTGCTATAATATTTTCAATAAAGCGAGGCGTGATGTAATCCTTGTCCACCTTGCCATTAATGATTACCTCGCTTCCTACGCATACACGCTCCTCGCTATGTTGCGACAATGTGGTAATCGCAAATACCAGATAAGAGAGCACTCCCAACAGGAGAATTATTTTGAATACAACCTTCATACCTCTTTATTTTGTTAAGAAGTCAGAAATTTCATCAGCAAAGTTTTCTATATCACCAGCACCCAAAGTGACCAAGACATCAAAATCCTTCTCTCGGATGCTATCCATAATAGTGGACTTAGTACATAATTGCTTCTTGATACCAGAACGCAGATTGTCAAAAATCAAATCGGAGGTGACACCGGGGATTGGTTCTTCGCGAGCAGGATAGATATCCATAATCACCACATCGTCCAATAGCGAAAGAGCATCAGCAAACTCGCGATAGAAATCTTGTGTGCGAGAATACAAATGAGGCTGGAATATAGCCTTGATGCGCTTACCAGCATACAATTGCTTGATACTCAAGATACTTTGTCTTATCTCCTCTGGATGATGAGCATAATCAGATATATATACCATATCCGAACGACGAACGTGGAAATCGAAACGTCTATCCACTCCACCAAACGAAAGCATTCCCTTGCGAATCTCATCGGCACTCACGCCTGCCAACTGGGCCAGAGCCATAGCGGCAATGCCATTGTCGATATTAATAGCAACGGGCACACCTAGTTCTATATCGGATATATTCTCGATTGGAGAAACCAAATCAAAGGTAATTCTGCCATTTCCTATCTTGAGGTTATCAGCATGAAAGTCACCATCTTCTCGGCCGTAGTAATATGTCGTAACTCCTTCCTGAGTGCTGGGCACAAGTTTCAAACCTGTATGCAATACCAGGAAACCACCCGGTTGTATCAACCCTGTGTACTTGCGGAAAGACTCCAGATAGGCCTCCTCTGTGCCATAGATATCCAAGTGGTCAGAATCTGTTGATGTAATCACACTTGCCCAAGGAGTGAGCCAATGGAAAGAGCGGTCATACTCATCAGCTTCTATCACCACATAGGGACTTTCTGACGACAAAATATAGTTGGTACCGTAATTCTTGGTTATACCTCCAAGGAATGCATTGCAATCTACATGACTTTGATGCAAGATATGAGCAGTAATGCTGGATGTGGTAGTTTTACCATGGGTACCAGCAACACAAAGGCCTCGCAAGGACTTGGTAAGCGTGCCCAAAACCTGAGCACGTTTCTGAATATCAAAGCCATTATCCTTGAAGAAATTGTACTCGGTGTGAGTGGCAGGAATTGCAGGAGTATATATAACAAGGCAATTGTCTCTCTGCTTGCATTGCTCGGGAATGAGTTCTACGTTGTCCTCGTAATGTATCACGGCACCCTCTTCCTCCAACGTCTTTGTCAGAGGAGAAGGAGTCCTGTCGTATCCGCCCACGAACACTCCTGTATTAAGGAAATAACGTGCAATGGCACTCATACCAATACCACCTATACCTATGAAATATACTGCTTGCATCTTGATCCTATGTATATATTATCGATTTATTAATGTCAAAATCTCCTGTGCAATGATTGTATCCGAATTGCGGAAGGCCATATCCGACGCATTCTTGCTAAGCGACTCGAGCAAGGCCTTGTCACCAACGGTCTTAATGGCCAAAGGAATGAGAGTGTGCTCGGCCTCTGCATCCTTAACCAGTAGTGCTGCATTCCTGTTGACTAATGCCATTGCGTTGTGTGTTTGATGGTCTTCGGCAACATTAGGACTTGGCACCAGAATACTTGGCTTTCCCAACAAGCACAATTCGCTAATACTACTAGCGCCCGCTCTGCTGATTACCAAATCCGCAAGAGCATAGGCCTTGTCCATCGACTTAATAAAGTCTGTTACGTGCAGATTGCCGGGGACACTATGTCTTGCTAGTTGCTGAGCAATATGATCCTTATAATAGCTACCAGTTTGCCAGATGAACTGAACATTGCTATTCCTTATCAGTTCCAGGGATTGCAGCACGCTCTCGTTCATCGTTCTGGCTCCAAGGCTACCACCAATCAGGAGTATTGTTGGCTTATCGGGGGAAAGATTGAAGTCCTCTGCGGCCTTTTCCTTGTCAATATTCTCATTGCAAAGATTTTGTCTAACAGGATTACCCACCAGGCGTATCTTGTCCTTGGGGAAGAATCTCTCCATCCCCTCGTATGCCACATATATACGCTCTGCCTTTTCGGCAAGAGTCTTGTTGGTAAGACCAGCAAAACTATTCTGCTCCTGGATGACACATGGAATGTGCATATCATGTGCCGCATTTAGCGTAGCAGCACTTGCATATCCTCCTACACCCACTACAACATCGGGATTGAAGTCGCGTATTACATGCTTTACCTTACGCTTACTTTTTATATAGTCAAGCAGGACAGAGATATTTTTCAAGCTCCATAGAGGACGTATCAAGCCTCTAACTGGTAGACCCACTATTTCATACCCTGCCTGGGGAACTCTTTGCATTTCCATTCGCCCTTCAGCCCCCACAAAGAGGATTTCCACATCTGGACATAGTTTTTTAAGGGCATTGGCAATGCTTACCGCTGGGAAAATATGCCCACCAGTACCACCGCCACTAATTATTACCTTGTTCTTCTTCATGATGCCACGTTTGATGATGGTTCTACATTATCGTCTATCTGACGTGCCGAGCGACTCACGCTTAGCATGATACCCAGGTATGCACAATTGACAAATGTACTCGTTCCTCCTCTACTGATTAATGGCAATGGCTGACCAGTAACGGGAAATACTCCTACGGCAACGGCCATATTCACCATGGCTTGAGTTACGAGCATTAAAGACAAGCCCATAATCAGATAAGCCGGGAACAAGGATTTGCATCGTTGTGCTATGCGCAATGCCCTGTATAACAACAACAAATACAATGACATCACCAAGCAACAACTGCCAATACCGCCTTCCTCAATAAGAATAGCATATATGAAATCTGAAAATGCCTGAGGAAGGAAGTCGCGCTCGATAGAATTACCTGGTCCCAAGCCAGTTACCTTGCACGTAGCTATGGCTATCTGAGCGTGTGTAACCTGAGGATTATTATTTACGATATCATAATCCTTTGGATCCAGAGGCAATACATGCTTATTGGTAATTCGCTTTACCCACGTTGGCACACGATGCATTACACCATCACTAGCTGCCCATTTATCTAGAGTGCTTTGAGGAATATTGCTAGCCGTCAGATATCCTCCCACGGCTAATGCCACAAGACTACCTCCTATCCACAAGAGTAGCTTGGACGATACCTGGGAATAGAAACTCATGGCAAACATGACAACAAAGATTATGCCTGCCGTACTCAGATTCTCCGTCACGATAAGTGCTAACGTACATAATATATTGGTGGCGGCCAACTTGATGCCGAACTTCGTCACACCGTCCTTGTCGCGAAACACACTATAGATAAATGCCGTTGTCATAACAAGGCCTAGCTTGGCCATCTCACTCGGCTGGAAAGTAAAACTACCGATACCTATCCAACGAGAAGCTCCATTGATCTCGCCGGCAAAGAGGGCACACACAAGCAGAAGGTAAGAAAACAACATTAATCCCCAACCTAACAACTTGTACAAGCGGCAAGGCAACATATGCATCAACCAGGTAAAACAAACACCTATGCCCAAGAATATAGCATGTCTAGTCACTGGTTCCCAATATTTTCCTGTGCCATAAGTCATATTGCTAGAAGCGCTATATACGGTGATAACAGATATGAAGCACAATGCCAATAGCACCATCCATAGCACCATATCGCCTTGCATAAGACCCTTTTCCTTAAAGTTCTTTTTACTCCAGTAATTCATAGATATATTTATCCGCAGGTATTCTATAGTATCTGATTACAAATTTCTAACACATTCTTTAAATTGCTCACCTCGGTCTTCCATGTTCTTGAACAAATCGAAGCTGGCACAACAAGGACTTAGCAATACGGTATAACCCGTTTTGGCCATCTTGGTGCATGCATCAACACAATCCTTCATATTGTTGGTATCGGCAATGGGTATATTCATTGAGCCAAAGAATTGATGCAACTTGGTATTATCGGCACCCAAGAATACCAAACCTGCACACTTTTGCTTGACCAACTCTCTTATTGCCTCATAGTCATTTCCTTTATCCTTACCACCAATAATCAATATCGTGGGGGTAGTCATGCTTTCAAGCGCATACCAACATGCATCTACGTTTGTAGCCTTTGAGTCATTGATATAATGAATACCATTTACCGTAGCCACTCTTTCCAATCTGTGCTCTACTCCTTCGAAGTCGGCAAGGCTCGCTCTAAGGTTTTCGTTGCTAACACCAACTAACTTTGATGCTATACCAGCAGCCAAAGAGTTGTACATATTGTGCTTCCCGTATAGAGCCAGTGACTCTTGCTCCATATTGAAGGGAGTTGGAGTCTCTATATTATATGTGCCATCAGCAATATAGCCTATCATGCCTTCCTTTTTAAGGATAGAGAACGGACATGTCCTTGCCTTGATACCATATTTCTTCAACTCGGAAGAAACTATAGGATCATCTGCCCAATAGATAAATGCATCATCGGCATCTTGATTGCGCAAGATTCTCATCTTCGAATCTGTATACTTCTGCATATCATAATCGTAGCGATCCAAATGGTCGGGAGTTATATTAAGCAATACGGCTATGTTGGCATGAAAATCATACATGTTATCCAACTGAAAACTGCTCAATTCAATAACATAGTAATCATATGTACATCCCTCTGCTATCTGGAGAGCTAGCGAACGACCTATATTGCCAGCCAAACCTACATTGTACTTTGCATTCTTCAAGATATGATATATCAAACTCGTAGTGGTGGTTTTACCATTACTACCAGTAATACATATCAACTTGGCATCAGTATAACGAGATGCAAATTCCAGTTCGTTTATTATACCTATACCCTTCTCTATTGCCTTTGCCACGACAGGAGCTGTATCGGGTATACCAGGGCTCTTGATAATCTCCTTGGCATCGAGTATCTTTTCTTCAGTGTGCTTGCCTTCTTCCCATTCAATGTCGTGCTCGTTCAATAGGTTCTTGTACTTTTCCTTGATCAAACCCATATCGCTCACAAAGACATCAAAGCCTTGTTTCTTAGCCAGGACAGCAGCACCAACGCCACTCTCTGCACCACCTAGTATTACTATCTTATTCATCATCTGTCTTATCTTATTTTTAAGGTTACGATAGCAAGTGCTGCCATCAATATGGTTATAATCCAAAATCTTGTGGTTATCTTGCTCTCCAACCAACATCCTTTTGGCCAATTCAGGAATATCTTCAACTCGGGACTTAATTGCCCGGGCTTAATGCGGAAGGCATCGTGTATCGGAGCTCGCTTGAACACTCTCCACTTCTGTCCTCGCTTATTACCCATCTTTGCTACATTGGTTTGCAAAAGTACGCTAACACTCTCCATCACAAATACAAAACAGATGAGTGGCAACAACAATTCCTTGTGTATAATCACAGCTGTCACGGCTATGATTCCGCCAATTGCCAGGCTTCCTGTATCTCCCATAAACACTTGTGCCGGATATGCGTTGTACCACATAAAGCCTATCAATGCACCAACAAACGCCAACAAGAAGATTACCAACTCTTCCGAACCTGGCACAAACATAATATTGAGATAACCTGCCAACTCTATATGGCTGGACACGTATGCCAATATTGCCAAGGCTATACCCATGATGGCCGAATTGCCGGCACACATTCCATCCATACCATCATTTAGATTAGAGCCATTACTTACGGCCATCACCACAAATGTAACAAGAAGGACAAAGAATATCCATCCCGCCGCGGTACGGTACTTCCCAAGGAAAGAAAACAGGTTGCTATAGCTTAAATTGTTGTTCTTAACGAAAGGAATTGTTGTTATGGTACTTTTTACTGGTTCGCTCTTGTGGATAACGGTTTCTGTTTCTCCACTCTTGGCTACGGTAATATTCTCTCGAATAACGGCATCCGGACTTAACCAAAGAGTTAAACCTATGGTAAGACCCAGTAATGCCTGGCTAGCTAGCTTATAAATCGGACGCAAGCCATCCTTGTTGATTTTCAACTTGATGTAGTCATCCAAAAAGCCTATCAATCCCAACCATATTGTAGTACCGAGCATAAGCAACATGTATATATTGCGCAAGCGTCCCAAAAGGAGACATGGTATGATTATGGATACGAGTATAATGATGCCACCCATCGTTGGCACTCCCTTCTTCTCCACACCATAAGGATCAATACTCTCGTCTCGTTGAGCCTCACTAATATTTCTGTTTCTCATCCATTTGATGAAGTATTGACCAAACCACATAGATATCAGAAGGCTCAATACCAATGTCAATATACCACGAAACGAGATATATTGCCACATTCCAGCGCCACTAATACCAAATTGTTCTAAATATCTAAAGAAATAATATAGCATATTTGTGAATGATATCTATTGTAATGTTACTTTTGCGATTCGAAGATTTCTTGTATCACCTCGTGGTCATCAAAATGGTATTTGACTCCCTTTATTATTTGATAATCCTCATGACCCTTACCTGCAACCAAGATTACGTCACCCTTCTTGGCCATCATGCAAGCTACTCTAATAGCCTCCTTGCGATCAATGATACTGAGCGTCTTTTGCTTTTCTTCCTTGGTAAGTCCCTCAAGCATGTCATTGATAATATCCTGAGGTTCCTCATTTCTGGGATTATCGCTAGTGAGTATCAAGTGATCACTCTGCTTTGCCGCTTCTTGTGCCATCAGAGGACGCTTTCCTTTATCACGATTACCACCTGCGCCGCATACCGTCCAGCATTCGCCCTTGCCACACAATATTTCGTTAATAGTGGAGAGCACATTTCTCAATGCATCTGGAGTATGTGCATAATCGATAATTGCGGTAACTCCCTTGGGCGAGCGGAAGGTTTCGAATCTTCCATTCACGGGCTTCATCGCACTCAATTGAATCAATGCCTCCTGTGAATCTATACCTAGCAGATTTAGCGAAGCAAATATGGCAAGAATGTTCTGCACATTGAAACGTCCAACGAACTGCACAAACACCTCTACTCCATTGATTTCAAGACTCATTCCCTCGAAACTTTCCTCCAACACCTTGGCATGAAAATCTGCATTCTGTCTGATGGAATAAGTCTTAGCCGATGCCTTGGTGTTTTGCACCATAATAGAACCATTCTTATCATCTGCATTGGTCAATGCAAAAGCATCCTTAGGCAAGAGATCAAAGAATCCTTTCTTGGCATCTCTGTAATTCTCAAAGGTCTTGTGATAATCGAGATGATCTCTAGTGAGATTGGTAAATACGCCACCAGCAAAGGTCAAACCATTGATTCTTTTCTGGTCAACGGCATGGCTACTAACTTCCATAAATGCATACTCGCATCCCTTCTCAGCCATCTGCGCAAGCAAACGATTGAGAGTGATGGGATCTGGTGTAGTGCATTCTGTGGGTACTGGTTCGCCATCAATATAATTGCACACGGTACTACAAAGTCCAGCCTTGATGCCCATCCTGCGAATTACATTGTAGAGAGTAGTTGCGATTGTTGTCTTACCATTGGTACCTGTCACACCCACGAGTTTCATCTTCCTGGTTGGATTTCCATAAAAAGATGTTGCCAAAGGACCAACTACATCTATTGTACTTTCATACACCAAATATGTTACTCCTTGTTGCAATTCTGAGGGTAGCTTTTCACATATCACACAAACGGCACCCAAAGCAATTGCTTTGTCAATATACTGATGTCCATCTGTTTGAGTACCGGGCAATGCCACGAAAGCATAACCTTCCTTACAATTACGAGAATCTATCTCAATACCATTGATTGCGACATTGGCATCTCCGAAAACCTCTACCGGTTTGCAGTTATATATTAGTTCTGATATAGTCATACACATTATATATATAATATTAAGGAGTAAAATAGATTGCTTATTCTAACACAATTTTAATTTTTTGTTGCTTTTCGATTGCTTCACCTGGTTTAATACTTTGCGATTTTACGGTACCTGTACCCTGTATTTCAACCTCCATGCCACACTTCTTTAGCACATAGATTGCATCTTTGGCACCCATACCAACCACATTTGGAACCTCTTGCAAGTTGTTTAGCAATACTTGATGGCGATCCGTCTTGTTGGGTATTGGTGAATGTGACAATGTGTCCACAATGTCAGAAGTCTTTCTCTCAACAGATTGCGCCATAATGTATTGAGAAATCTGGCTAAACACAGGACCGCATTGTCCACCACCTGAAGCGGGAAGACCGCTCTTCACAATACATACGATACAACTATATTTTGGTGCTTCGGATGGGAAATAACCACAGAAGCTAACCATGTATCTCGTCACACCGCTATGATAACCTCTCTTACCACTAGCAATCTGAGCAGTACCCGTCTTACCACTAACCTGGAAGAGTTTTCCACCATTACCAGCCTTTTTACCCAAACCAATCTTTACTACATTGTTCAAGCAAAACTGTATATCTCTCAAAGTAGAGGGCTTACATATCTGCTCAACGAGTACCTCTGTGGGGAATTCTCTTACTATGTGACCATTCTCCATTTCTGCCTTGACAAATCTTGGCTTTACCATCTTACCACCATTGGCAATAGCATTGTAGAAGGTCAAAGTGCTAATCACCGGTTGCTGACTAACGTAACCGATACTCATCCAAGGCAAATCCGACTTACTCCAATACCTTATCTTACTATTAGGTTGAGGAACACGTGGTTCTCCCTTACCCACAAATGGCAAATCCAAGGGAATACCTACGCCCATCCTTCGCAAACCATCTACATATGCCTGAGGATTAGTCTTGAAGGCATCATCAATTATTCTACTTACACCAATGTTACTACTTTGCTCAAGTATTTGCGAGAATGTCAACACGCCATAGCCACCCTTGCGCCAGTTGTGATCCTTCATAAATCGACCATGCATGGGATAAACACCTCCCGAGCAATCAACGGTAGTATTCAACGAAGCCTTGCCCTCTTCAAGAGCAAGCATCATACTGGCCGTCTTGAATGTGGAACCTGGCTCCATCAAGTCGCTAACAGCACTATTCTTCATCTCGTAATAGTTACCATCCTTGCCTCTATGCATATTCACTATAGCCTTGACATCACCAGTTGCGACTTCCATTACTATAGCCATACCCAATTCGCCATTAACGCTGGGCTCCTTGAGTTTTGCCACCAAGGCTTTCTCCGCCATGTCTTGTATGTCCACATCTATCGTTGATACCAAGTCATGACCATTTTCTGCCTCTACGTCAACGATTCTCACACGTTTGTTTCTGATTTTCATGCTATGGCTGACTCCATCCTTACCTCTAAGAATCGAATCATAACTTAGCTCCAAGCCATTCTTAGCCGCATTCGAATCAGTTCTCAAGCTTCCCAACGTTCTTGAAGCCAAAGAACCGTAAGGGTGCTTTCTTTGCATGATTGTTTCCACGTAGAAGCCACCTTTGTAGGAGGTTTCCTTGAACAAGGGCAATTCCTTGCACTCCTTGTATTGAATGTATGTAGCATTACGTGGGTAAATTCTCCACGCATGGCTCTTGCGTTTCTTTCCTTCGAGCAAACGTTTACGGAACCACTCTTTGTTGGCCTTATGTCCTCTTGCCTTATTGGGAAAGATATTTGCCAAACCCTCGCATATCGTATCAAGCGTGGCATTGAATACTGAGTCTCTCCACGCCTGTGCCTTCATACGTGCCGTAGTATCCTTGTCAATCACAACGAAGTCCATATACAGACGATATTCTGGTATAGAGCCAGCCATCAAATTACCGTTGCAATCATAGATATTGCCACGAGTAGCAGGGATTGCAATATTCTCACGAATGAACTTCTTGCTCACCTCTGTCCAATAGTCTCTCTTTACCGTCATTGTGTACAGGGCCGTACTCACTATATACAAGCCTATTACACAAAAGAGGCCAAAGAGGACTTTGAATCGTTTTATGCTATTGTTTTTATCTGGTTTCATTGGCAGGATTAATCTTTCTTGACTATCGTTGTAAATGGTGCCTCTGTACTCACCTTCAATGTGCTATCGCCAAAGCTATACAAGGCGGATTCTATTTGGCTTTGCCTTGACTTAAGTGTCAATTCGCTACTTCTTGTCAGACTTCTGAACATCCAATCCTGGCGCTCAATCTTGAGTTGTTCTTCCAGAATTATCTCCTGTTGAGCTTGATAACGGCATGTTATGTATATGATAATACCAAACACCGCCACACATATCACGCCTATCTGCTTCTTAAACCATTGGCCGTCAATACTCATCTGATTGATGACACTTTTCCATTGCTTCAGTGCCATCTCGTCTTCCTTGTTGCTAAGCATGGCCAACAGACGAGTTTTCTTATCTTGCTTATCTTTTATTTTATCTTTCATGACTTTTCTGCTATACGTAGTTTTGCCGATCTACTTCTAGGATTTCTGGCCAATTCTTCTGCCGAGGCAGTTATTACGCTCTTATTTACTGGTTTGAGTATTGTCTTAGCTCTTCCAAATATCAACGCTTGGGCATCAGTATAGTCTTGTTTTTTGTTATCTACACCCTTGATATGATTCTTTACTATTCTATCCTCCAAACTATGGTATGTCATTACCACCAATCGTCCGCCTGGCGCCAACAAATCCGTTGCATTGGCAAGCATTTCTCTCAATACTTTCATTTCTCCATTCACCTCTATTCTCAAGGCTTGGAAAACCTTAGCCAGATCCTTCTTCTCTCTATCAGCACCTAGCAAGGGAGAAACCAGTTCTGCCAATTGACCAGTTGTATTGATATCCTTCTGCCCTCTTGCCTTTACTATGGCCGCAGCTATACGCCTGCTTTGCTTCAATTCGCCGTAATAATAAAGCACATCAGCCAATTGCTCCTCGCTATATGTAGTCACAATATGCTTTGCCGATACCTTGCCAGCTTGGTTCATTCGCATATCCAACGGAGCATCATATCTAAAAGAAAAACCTCTCTCGCCAGCATCCAGGTGATGACTACTTACACCCAAGTCGGCCAATATGCCATCCACTCTTTCCACACCATAGTATTGCATCCAATTCTTGATGTAACGAAAGTTACTTCTGACAAAGGTAAACCTATCATCCACCATAGCACCTGCCTGAGCATCCAAGTCTTGGTCAAAGCCATACAAGTGTCCCTCTGATGAAAGTTCCTTGATAATTTCCTTGCTATGACCTCCTCCTCCGTATGTAAGATCCAGGTATATTCCGTTTGGTTTGATATTAAGGCCCGCCAAGCATTCATCTAGCATAACGGGTATATGATAGCATTCAGGATTCATGATTGTTGCGATTCATTATTTGTTCAAGATTTTCTGCAAGTGTCTCTGGGTCGTCTAGAATGTCATCGGCTTGTTGCCTATTCCAAACTTCTATCGTATCGTCCATTCCAATGAAACGAACGTCATTTTCTATATTGGCGTATTCCAAATAACGACGAGGTATCAATATACGACCACTTCCATCAAGAGATATCCTCTCGGCACCTGCAACAAAACCTCGCATCGCTTCTCGTCCCTTCTTGTCAAACGGATTGGTTTGTTGCTTAATCGTATCAACTAGCGAATTCCACACATCCTCTGGATATAGCACCAGGCAATGCTGAAAAATATCCTTACGCAAGATGAGCGAATCAACCTCCTCACGCTGAAGCAGCTTACGAAAGGCCGCAGGGAGGAATACTCGTCCCTTATCGTCGGTCTTTGCGTCTATGTTGCCTGTAAATCTCATGTGTGCGTACCTTATATGTGTTAATTCCGACACAAAGGTACAAAAATCCCCCACAATTCCCCACTTTGACACAAAATAATTCACTCTCAGGCATTATTTTTTTTCGCCAAGAATTTTTCGTTTTCTTTCGCATTGCTTAAAAAACTCGTTGAAACCTTGCTTTTTGACGTTTTTGGGTAATCAAGGACAAGAAGGACACAAGAACAATCCTATTGCTCATTTTGATGAATATTTGTACTTTTGCACAATCAAAACCTTAATCAAACGAAAAAAATGAAGAAGATTTTATCTCTCACACTCGTTATACTTCTCGCCTTGGTTATTATCCCAACCATTGCTCATTCTTCAAAGAAGGAAAAACGTAGCGTAGTACTTCTGGAAACCAATGCCGGCAATATTCGCATTGCATTGTCGGACTTAACTCCCATTCACCGAGACAATTTCCTGACATTGGCCAGCAAAGGTTACTACGATGGCATATTGTTTCATCGAGTCATCAAGGACTTCATGATTCAAGCTGGTGACCCTGAGAGCAAAGATGCTCCTCAAGGCAAGAAATTAGGCGAAGGCGGACCTGGTTATGACCTACCCGCCGAGATTGTCTTCCCCTACCTTTATCACGTCAGAGGCATGGTGGCTGCTGCTCGCGAATCGGACGACATCAACCCCACTTTCCGTAGTAGCGGATCTCAATTCTACATCGTATGGGGAAAGAAGATGAGACCTGGTTCTCTTCAAAAAGCAATCTCATATCTTCGCGAGAGAGGTATAGAACTGGATCGATTTATGATCAACGACTATCAAATGCTAGGTGGCACACCTCATCTGGATGGCGCATACACTATTTTTGGCGAGGTTATAGAGGGCCTGGACATAGTGAAATACATACAAGCTCAACCCACCGATTCTTGTGACCGACCAATAGAAGATATAGTCATCAAACACGCAACGATAGAGCACATCAGCGAAGATGCGAGGGTGAAATTTAACAACATTTCTTTTTAAATCAATAGCTCAAAGAAGCGCTTACAGCGTTTTCCAATTGATTTATGTTAAAAAAATATGACTATCCTCATATATTTTTTGTTTTTCACATGCATATTTTTCTGATTTTCTAACTATCTTTGCATCGAAAATACAAAGGCCAGTGAGTCACAAAAACTTCACAAGACCCACGTAGTTAACAACAGCGACACATCAAGAAAAGCATTTAATATTAAATACTCATTATTATGAAGCAAGACATGATTGTAATCCTAGACTTAGGAAGTCATGAGAATACCGTGTTGGCAAGAGCAATTCGTTCTTTGGGTGTGTATAGTGAAATCTATCCTCACGACATTACCGCTACAGAGCTAAAGGCATTGCCTGGTGTAAAAGGCATTATCATCAATGGCGGTCCTAACAACGTCATCGACGGCGTTGCTATCGACGTACTACCCGAGATTTACGAAGCAGGTTTCCCCGTAATGGCAGCCGGCCACGACAAGGCTTTGTGTGATGTCAAGTTGCCCCAGTTTGCCAATGACGAAGAAGCTATCAAGGAAGCAGTAAAAGGATTCGTTTTTGATACATGCGGTGCAGCAACCAACTGGAATATGAAGAACTTTGTTGCTGACCAGGTAGAATTGATTCGCCGTCAGGTAGGTGACAAGAAGGTTCTTTTGGCCCTATCAGGTGGTGTAGATAGTTCTGTTGTAGCAGCACTTCTATTGAAGGCTATTGGCAACAATTTGGTTTGCGTACACGTCAACCACGGCCTTATGCGTAAGGGCGAATCAGAAGACGTAGTAGAGGTATTCCGCAATCAGCTATGCGCTAATCTGGTATATGTAGATGCAACTGAGCGTTTCCTCACCAAATTGGAGAACGTAGCAGATCCCGAGCAGAAGCGTAAGATTATCGGTGGCGAATTCATCCGCGTATTTGAAGAAGAGGCTCGCAAGCTAGAGGGCATCGACTTCCTTGGTCAGGGTACCATTTATCCCGACATCGTTGAGAGCGGCACCAAGACAGCTAAGTGCGTAAAGAGTCACCACAACGTAGGCGGCCTTCCCGAGGACCTTCAGTTCGAACTAGTAGAGCCCATCAAGCAGCTCTTCAAGGACGAGGTACGTGCATGCGGTCTTGAGCTGGGTCTTCCCTACGAGATGGTATACCGTCAGCCATTCCCAGGCCCCGGCCTTGGTGTTCGTTGCTTGGGCGCTATCACTCGCGATCGTCTAGAGGCAGTACGCGAGAGCGATGCTATTCTCCGCGAGGAATTTGCAAAGGCAGGCCTTGACAAGAAGGTATGGCAGTACTTTACCCTAGTACCCGATTTCAAGTCAGTAGGCGTACGCGACAATGCTCGTTCATTCGAATGGCCCGTAATCATCCGTGCCGTCAACACTATCGATGCAATGACCGCTTCTATCGAGCACATTGATTGGGCAATCCTCGACAAGATTACCAAGCGTATCCTGAACGAAGTTCCCAATGTAAATCGTGTTTGCTACGATATGTCTCCCAAGCCAAGTGCTACCATCGAGTGGGAATAATTCCCAGGTAATAAAAGCATTCTAAGAAAGCCTCAGCCCTAATTCGGCTGAGGTTTTTGTTATTTTGATGTTTCGAGATTAATTTTTAGGGTCGAGATTTGCAAGATTTACTATTCAAAAGTGCAATTCTTTATCCCCATTTAGGAGGAATAAGGCTCACAATATTTTGTCATTTCATTATTTTTCCATACTTTTGCACGGAATGACAAACGAAGAAATCATAGTCACGGTCACCTTTGCCTGTTGTGCCGCCGCGCATTTTACAGGTCTTAGCATTATGGGTATATTAGCCAGACACAGGGTGCAATACCTCAGTTTGGCGTGGATATTAGCCATCTTTGCCGTTGTTTCCACTATTGTAGCCATCTATGGCAAGAGTGTTGCGGCGGGTGCACCTGGTATTCTCAATCCCTACATGCTACTGGTTATTGATGGTGCTATTTTCTTGCAAAGTATCTATTCGCTAGGGCTCATCATGCCAGGTTTCTTGCAATTGGAACGTATGCTCAAATATGCAAGCCCCATTGTGATTCTAGCGATAGTGTACATGATAGCAATATTCCCCGCAGGCAAACTAACTCTGGTATTCTCTGCCGAGGAGTTATTCAACAATATCGTATCATTGGATATGATTCTACGTCTGATAGCATTGGGATTGGGTGTGTATTATACGGCAAACATCATCCTGTTGCCACGTCGTATAGCATACAAGACCAGCTTCCCCATGTCATTATTTGCATACATCGTAGTACTGGTAGCTTCTATCGTACTATATCTATACACCGCTTTAGATTGGACTCCTTATATGATATGCGCATATGCCGCACTATTCACCGTGGTTAATTTCTTCTGGGTATGCCACACAATGGAAATATTGGTAGTGAACCTTCCCCACCCTGACATTAAAATAGAAGTGATAGAAAAGGAAGAGATAGTCACCAACGAACAACCAGAGAAGGACGAACAAGCAGAATTGGCCAAGCTAGCCGACTTCAACGAGATGAACCAGAAGCGCTATATGCGCGTTCAGTTGTGGATGCAAAACAACAAAGAAGCATGGAAAAGCAACAGGTTTACCCGAGACAAATTATGCGAAGAAACCGGCATAAATCGCCAATTGATGCTCCAATGCCTTCGTAGCCAAGGTCACAATAATATACACGAATACATCACCGCATATAGAGTAGAAGAACTGAAAAGACTCATCCGTATTGGCGAGATATCTTCTATCTCCGATTGTGACATTGTGGGATTTACCGCACCCAAGACCGCACGCTCATGTTTTGAGCGTATCGAGGGTAAAAATCTAGACGAATACATCCAGCAACACAAGAAGGAGCAATAGTCTTCATTTCTTCCCCTTATACTATAGTCACTACTAGTTTCTACATAGCCACTACAAGTAGTGAAGTGCATTTTATTAGTTTTTTCTTGTTCGTCTGACCTTATTTTTGTAATTTTGTGCCTGAATATTATAAATAAGGAGACAACCCATTTAGAAAAAACTCTATGGGCATAATTTCCAGCACTAGAAAAAACACTAAGGATATTACAAAATACATCGGGAATAAACCTCTTTTCTTTTGCCTTGTCTTAGGTTTGGTATAAACATAGAATTGAGGAACATACACATATGAGAGTTGCATTAACCATATTCATACTCATTAGTGCGATGCTGAAAGCTATTTCGGCACCGGCTCGTTTGTCATATCCTAGCGAAGAAGGACTCAAAATAGATAGCCTCGCTAGAATCAAGTATAGTGTGGACGAGAAAATCCTACCCGGCAAGATGAGTCACTCTGCATACCCCGTACGCATGCGTGTCGTGGGCAATGCCGTGCGCATACAGAGCACCGAAAGCCAAATTCTGCCCATCTATACTCACAATAAGACCTTCTACCTGGTCATGCGCCTCAACAAAGGCATCAATTGGTTGAATGGTTTGCCGAAGGGACGCTATTACATCAATAGCGAATTGGTGACGATTAAATAATTCATTACCCATGGAAGAAATAATATCTAAAGTACCACGCGAGCTAATCAAAGCCGAGTTGACAGAAGAACGTAAGCTGCGCAAAACAAACAAGAGCGGCAACGATATTTATATCGTAACATGGCAAGATTCTCCCAACACAGTACGCGAAATCGGTCGTTTGAGGGAAATTGCATTCAGAGCTGCCGGCGGAGGAAGCGGAAAGAGCATGGACTTAGATGAATATGATACATGCGATAATCCCTACAAGCAACTCATTGTTTGGGACCCCGAAGAGGAGGAGATTCTGGGCGGATACCGATACATTCTGGGTAGCGATTGGAAGATTGCAGAAGATGGTCAACCCATGCTGGCCACCAGCCATATGTTCCATTTCTCTGAGAAATTTATGAAGGAGTATGCTCCCCTGACAATAGAACTGGGACGCTCGTTTGTAACTCTCGAATACCAAAGTAGCCGCATGGGCACAAAGGGCCTATTTGCACTGGACAACCTTTGGGATGGACTTGGTGCCGTTACCGTCATTGAGCCCAATGTGCGCTATCTCTTCGGTAAATTTACCATGTATCCCTCTTACGATAGATTTTGCAGGGACATGATTATCTACTTCCTCAACAAGCATTTCCCCGATCATGACAAGCTGATTACACCCATCAAACCTTTTGGTTATGAGCACGACACAAAGCAATTTGAGGAACTGCTGGTGGAAGATGAATTCAAGGCAGATTACAGAATACTGAACAAGGCCGTGCGCGAGCAAGGTCAAAACATACCTCCATTGGTCAACGCATACATGGGTCTCTCTCCCACGATGAAACTATTTGGCACAGCTATCAATGAGGGGTTTGGAGATGTGGAAGAAACTGGTATCCTGATTGCCGTAGATGAAATCCTACCAGAAAAGCGTATGCGACATATCGACTCTTTTGCGGCAGAACACCCCGAACTGATACAAGCCAGCGCTGAAGCAAAGAAAATATTCTACCCCATCGACTAAACACATCAAAAAACGACATAGAAATCACGTCCTCTCTAGCGTAGCTGTACTAAAAAGCACACCTTTAACAAAATGAATTGGGAACAATTACTTTCTAACAAACGACTTGGTCAGGAGCAACAACCTCATCGCAAGGATGATCGTACTGAATTTCAGCGCGATTACGATAGGTTGATATTCTCCGCTCCCTTCAGACGTCTGCAAAACAAGACCCAAGTATTTCCTTTGCCAGGAAGTATATTCGTGCATAACAGATTGACTCATTCATTAGAGGTGAGTAGCGTGGGACGCTCGCTGGGCAACGATGTGGGAAGACTGCTCCTGGAAAAACACCCCGAACTACGCGATACCCACATCATGGAGCTCGGAAGCATAGTATCAGCAGCATGCCTGGCTCACGACCTTGGCAATCCTCCCTTTGGGCATAGTGGCGAGAAAGCCATAGGTACTTATTTCAGCGAAGGAGATGGCAAGTTTCTGAAAGATTATTTCTGCGAAGAAACAGGCGATTCTATATCAGAAGACGAGTGGCACGACCTTATCAACTTTGAGGGCAATGCCAATGCCTTCCGCTTGCTCACACACCATTTCAAGGGGAGAAGACAAGGCGGTTTTGTAATGACATACAGCACTCTGGCCTCTATCGTGAAATATCCATTCAGTAGCAATTTGGCTGGTGGCAAGAACAAATTTGGGTTCTTCCGCGATGAAATGGAGTTTTATCAAAGAATAGCCCATGAACTGGGGATACCTCAATTAGAGAGCAAGGAAGGCTCTCTGAGATATGCTCGCTACCCTCTGGTATACCTGGTGGAAGCTGCCGACGACATCTGTTACGAGATAATGGACATCGAGGATGCACACAAATTGAAAATCCTCACTACGGCAGAAACGAAGGAGCTCCTCCTGTCATACTTCTCCGAAAACGACAAGAACGCGATACTCAAGCGCATGAACACCGTGGAGGATGCCAACGAGCAGATAGTGTACCTGCGCTCTTGCGTGATAAATACGCTGGAAAACGAATGCGTCCGTGTGTTTATTGAAAATGAAGAGAAAATCCTTGCCGGCAAGTTTGAAGGAAGCCTTATCCAAAGCATCAGCGAAATCCCCAGAAATGCCTATAACGAGTGCGTGAAGGTAAGTTTTGCGCGCATCTATAATAGCAAGGATGTAATGGATATTGAGATAGCTGGTTTCAAGGTGATTACCACCCTCACCGATCTCATGGTGCAAGCCGTAATCCACCCCAACAAGGCATTCTCAGAATTGCTCATCAACAGAGTGTCCACTCAATACAATATCAAGGCAGATACACTCTATGGCCGTATAATGGCCGTATTGGATTACATCTCTGGTATGACTGACGTCTATGCCATGGACATGTATCGCAAGATAAATGGTATGTCTATACCCACACTATAATGCTTCAACGAAAAAAGAATACCTCAAAAATAATAAGCATCACATGGAATCAGTAAAGATAGTAAACAAGTCACATCATCCCCTTCCCCAATACTCCACTCCTCAGAGTGCAGGTATGGACCTCAGAGCCAACATCTCGGAAGCCATCACCTTGAAGCCCATGCAGCGCGCATTGATTCCCACGGGCTTGTTCATTGCTCTACCCGAAGGATATGAGGCACAGGTACGTCCACGTAGTGGTCTTGCCTTCAAGCATGGCATTACCGTGCTCAACACTCCTGGCACCATCGATGCCGATTATCGCGGTGAAATCGGTGTTATTCTGATTAATCTTGGTCAGGAAGACTTTATCATTCAGGATGGCGAGCGCATAGCACAGATGGTCATTGCCAAGTATGAGCAGTGTGATTTTCTTCCCGTAGAGACATTGGATGAAACAGAGCGTGGCGAAGGCGGCTTTGGACATAGCGGTGTGAAATGAGACACTTCCTTATCATAATACTATTGGGCGTATGCCAATGGGCAGGAGCCCAAACTCGTGTGGATTATTTCATGCACGAGGCGGCTCGTTGCATGGTGCAGGGGCAAGTATCCTCGGCAGCAGACCTATATCAGCATTGCCTTGAGATAGAACCATCAACGGCAGAGGCCATCTTCCACCTGGGAAGGATGAAGTTCTATTTGGGAGAAGATAGCCTTGGTATGGAATACTTGTATAAGGCGGTAGAACTGGATTCGTGCAACTGCTCTTATCTGGAAACCCTGGCCACTATCCTCATCAACCAACGATGTGTGGACGAGGCTCTCCCCCTACTGGAAAGGATGAGCAAGTTACAAGCCAAACGCTCTGATGTCCTCAGTATGATGGCAAAAATCTATGCCAATGTTGGTCGCATGGAGGATGCCATACAAACGATGAACAGATTGGAACTACTGGAAGGCAAACTCCCATCCATCTCGTTTGAGAAATTCAATCTATATATGGAGATGAGCGATAGCGTCAATGCCTTCAGAGAATTGGAAGAACTATGCGCAGAATATCCTGCAGATATGTCCAACCGTATACACATGGGCTATCAGTACCAGTTGTTGGGCAACTTTGAGCAAGCTCTGAAGATATATGACGAGGTAAAGAAAGTGGACCCCAGTAATCCCACTCTGCAGATGGTCATGCTTGACTACTACAATATGCAGGGCATGGATAGCCTCTACACCACCACTCGCGACTCTATACTCTTCTCTCCCTCCACCGACTCGCAGAAGAGAGCCATGCTCATGGAGAATATCATTGAAAGTAGTCCAGCCGATTCTGCCAGCACCGAAGCCATTATGATGCGTTTTAATCGCATTCTGGAGGTTGTTCCAAATGACGTTCAGATGCTGATGCTAAATGCCATCTATATGGAGTATCGCAAATTTCCACCTGCTGATATAGCCATGGTAATGCAACGAGTGCTGGACGTCCAACCTGACCAAGAGACGGCCATGCGATGGCTGGCACAATACCATATCGCTCAGCGTGACCTCAGTGCCATAGAAGAGATATGCCGACGAGGAGTCAACTATTACCCCAGCAATCTCACATACTATTATTTTTTGGCCCTTCCGCTGATGAATTCGGGCAATTACGAAGAAACCATCGAAACTCTGGCGCGTGGTCTTCGCTTGCGAGCAGAAGACACCAAGGCGGAAATTATCTCGGACGTATATACTCAGAAGGGTGATTGCTATTATGAGATGGGCAAGCACGAGGAAGCCTTCCTGCAATACGATTCGGCTCTGGTGTACAACAAGGACAACGTCCTGTGCCTGAACAATTATGCCTACTTCCTTTCCCTGCTGAACAAGGACCTCGGCAAGGCAGAAGAGATGAGTTATCGCGCCATAAAGTTGGAGCCAGACAATCGCACATATCTGGACACCTACGCATGGATTCTGTTCATGCAAGAGCAATATGCCGAGGCTGAGCGATACATGGAAAGGGTTGTTCCAAGGGATAGTAGCGAGCACTATCTGCTTACGGACGATTACACTGGCAGTGCTATCCTTGAGCATGCTGGAGATATTGCATGGATGAATGGAGATACTCAGCGTGCTGTATACCTATGGCAATTAGCGGCCAAGCGTGGAGATGCCGATGTCACACCTCTCCTGCCCAAGAAAGCTCGCAAAAAGAAGTATTACAAATAAGTTCACAACATCCCATACCCCAGAATAAAAACACATGAGACGCTCCCTTTTACATATTATATGCCTCATCACCGCTATGGTAATATTGGCGGCATGCTCCACCTCGCGCAAGGTAGCAGGCGATGGCCCTGTGTCCAAGCAAAAAGTTGCCTGGAAGACTGGCGAATGCATAGTAGCCAAGACCAACATCCATCTCTCCGACAATACCAAGAAGCTGGACCTTTCCGTGAATGGTACCCTCAGAATGAAGCGCGATGATGTCGTGCAACTATCAGCCACCTACCTCTTTGGCATTCAGGTGGGCACACTGGAGATTACCCCCGATGCCGTGACCATCATCAGCCGTGCCACACGCCAGTATGCCATTCTTTCCTATGAGGAACTATCCTCTCTGACTGGGAGAGCACTTTCCTTCGATGACTTGCAAGATATTTTTTGGGGAGAGGCCAAGAAGAGCAAGATAAATGGTTTTGAGTGGAAATACGAGTCTTTCTCGCAATTACCCGACAATCGTCCCATTCCCTCTGAAATCATCTTCAATGTCAAGAGTGGTGCCATGTCCGTCAATCTGGATCTGGAGATGCAAAACCATCGTATGGAGGAAGGATGGAGCACACGCACCAGCTTCAACCAATCCAGCTACACCCGTCTCAAAAGCGCCGAAATAATAAAAATAATCTCTAATCTTACTGTTCTCTCCTCTCTCTAAGGGCTCCGACACTCATAAAAACGACTTTATTCTATAATGCAAATCTCTAGACTTTTCCTCAGACTTATCTGCGTCTTCCTCCTTGCTTGCACCAGCATTGCGCCTTCGTATGCGCAGAACAGCAAGAAGGTCAAAGATTTGAAAAGCCAACAGAGTCGTCTTCAGAAGAACCTCAAGAAATCCCAACAGGACCTGACCAAAACGGGCAAGGAGAAGAAGAACGGCCAGAGCTATCTGCACTATATCGACGAGCAGTTGGACAAGCGCGTAGAGCGCATCAAAGACATTGAACACGACATGGATAGCGTGGAGCGCCGTATGACGGGCATTCGCAAGAGAATCACCAGCCTTGAGGGCCAACTCAAGGAGAAGAAGCAAAAGTACGAGCGTGCCCTGCGCCTCTCACAGACATATCCCAAAATCAACAATCCCATCGTGTATATTCTCAGTGCCAAGACACTGACCGAGATGTATCGCCGTGCCTATTACACTCGCGAGTATGCTGCCTATCAGCACGACCTGGGACTGGAAATCATGCGTAAGCGTGGCCAGTTGATGGGTGCCAAGAACTCCTTGTTGGCAGAGCAGAGTAAGATGAACGTGATGATGAAGGAGGTGATGCGCCAGCGCAAGAATCTGAACGACAAGCAGGCACGCCAGCAACAATACATCAAAAACCTGGAAAAGCGAGAGAAGAACCTGCGCGACAAGGTGGCAAAGCAACAGAAAGAACTCACCGCCCTCAACAAGAAGATAGACAATCTGATTGCTCAGGAGATAGAGCAAGCGCGCAAAAAGGCCGAGGCAGAAGCCAAGCGCAAGGCTCAATCGCAAAAGTCCACATCCAAGAGTGGCACCACATCCAAGAGTGGCACTAAGACAAGCACCACATCATGGTTGACGGCCGAGGAAAAGAAACTGAGCGGCACCTTCCTCCAAAACAAGGGTCGTCTGCCCGTGCCCATTACTGGACAATATCAGATAGGTAGCAAGTTTGGCAAATACAACGTACCAGGACTGCAAAACGTGACCCTGGACAATAAGGGTGTCAATTACGTGGGCAAACCCGGTGCACGTGCCCGTTGCATCTTCGATGGCGAGGTAACTGCCGTATTCCAGTTCTCCGGTGCCAAGAATGTGCTCGTTCGCCATGGCAGCTACATCTCCGTTTATTGCAACCTATCCTCTGTCATCGTAAAGAAGGGACAAAAGTTGAAGGCTCGCGATATCATCGGCACCGTAGCCAAGGACGACTCTGGCAATAGCGTGCTGCACTTCCAATTGCGCAACGAAACCACCAAGCTCAACCCTGAAGCCTGGATTGGCAAATAACTCGCTCACCGTGTACTCTAGGTATTTATTCCTTAGGCGAAAGTGTTGATATTCAAGACAGGTTTATTTTATCCTGTGTTTAAATTTCAGTTGATGATTATTATTCTATCAGTGTCGGCTTAAACTTCTTTTGGGAATAAGGAAAATGCCTCTGATGGACGGCCCATCAGAGGCTGGTGATAAAATCATTGTTTGCACACATAATCGTATTTTTTATGTGTTAGACAATGAAGTGGCTTTTTCGTCTCTGGTTCACTACTGTGTCATGCTAATGAATGGAGCTGGTCCATCATCGATTATTTGACACTTCTTCATTGCTCGGCAGAGTCAGAGGGCTCAGAGCCTTCGGGGCTCACCTCTCCGTTTCCCGTTTCTACGGAGTTTTCCGTTTTCCCCTTTCCGCTTTCAGTTTTAGCGGCCATGCGCTGGTTGTAGGAGGTATTGACCTCGGAGAGGATGTCGTTCACGTAGAAGATGAAGTGGTCGATGTCCTCGGAGGGAGTCACCACGTTGTGGGCAAAGGCTACGGTGGTGACGTACTTGTAGAGGGCATCCATCTCCAGGCGAAGCACGGTGCTTTCAGGGCCACGGAGGGCACTGCGCGATACGGTGCGCTGCTCCACGTACACCTTGTACTTGGCGTTGGTCAGAGTGAGGCTTTCCACGCAATCGCCCAGACCCAGGGTGGTGACGTGTGCAGCATTGTCCTCCTGAGAGAGGTCATAGAGCATACCGTCTATGATGCTGGTGCGCTGAAGCATGGGGTTGGCATAGAAGCCGGTGTAGGGCTTCAGCACTACGTAGAGAGCCTTGGCAGCCTCGGCCTTGGCCTTGATGGGCAGGTTCTGCGCATTGCGCACGGTGGTGATGATGTACTGTGCCAGGCTGGTGCGTTCGCGGTCCATTGCCTGCAGTTCGGGAGTCTCTGCCAGTGCCATGGAGCGAGCCACGTTGTTCTGCAGCTGAGTGAGCAGAGTTTGCATGCGCTGCATGTCGGTGTCTTCATAGTGGAGAGCCTCCTTGCCAAGGGCGATGCATTGGCTAACGACGCGGCTCATCAGGTTGACATACTCTGCGGTGTTGAACTTAGCGAGATTTACGCTAATGAATTGATTGATAGTTTTCATAGTTGGTTAAAGACCCACCCTAGCCCTCCCTGCAGGGAGGGGATGTGTGATGTAGTCGGGCAGGATTTTGTTAAAGGGTTAGTGAATTGGTTTAATTGGTGATTTAGTATTTAGTTCTCCATCCTACGTCCCCTCCCTTGCAGGGAGGGTTAGGGTGGGTCTGCTCACATACAGCTCTGTGCCCCGAAGGTGGTGGCTATGGCCGTAAGGATGGTGATGAGGATGTTGAGGATTTTTCCCCAGGTGGAGTTGTTGTTGAAAGTTCCCATAGTGTGAAAGTTGGTTTTTGAGGTTAGTAATTTATCAACGAGATGACACGAGATTTAACTAGATTTTTTCCTTGAGAGTGTGTCTTCTTTATTGGATGTTAATCAAATCTTCGCTTGATTAACGACTGATGAACACTGATGCAGAGGTGCCGCTCCTATAATCTTGTTTTCATCTGTCTTGTGTCGTTGGCACATGCGACACAAATCTGTCTGCCAAAGGCTTTCACTTTACTAAGAACC
>JAFOCV010000118.1 GCA_017381015.1 Bacteroidaceae bacterium | reverse complement strand
TATACGCTCTCCTGACTGAGTGATTAAAACCTGAGCCTGCATTCCTAGAACTGCAACCAGGCAGAGGGATGCGATAAGTATGTAACGCTTCATAATTAGTCTTCTCTAATGAATTATTCGTTATTTAATAATGATTTTTTGAACACCATGCTTATCAGTCATCTTTTGGGGAGCATATGACTGTGGTATGCCCTTCCTTATAATAGGAGAAAATACCTTGGAACTAGTATTTAGTTGAGGTTTTTGTTCTCTTCCACGACTCTGTGAAGGAGCAACTGTGGAAGTGGTTGTTCGAGAGTTAAACCCTGGAAGTATTACCTCAAATAAAGCATGACTATTGGCAGTAAAAAGAGCGCCATCGTTATAATTGGGTAAACTTATGATTAGAGAAGATACTGGAAACGTAATTTTGCCGTTATTCAGTTTACCATAAGCTCCAGCTGCCGATTCTGCTTTTCCATTTGAGAGATAATAATCTGCAACTGACCATACTAGCATCTCGCCATATCCAAAATCTAGACCTGTATAAAATTTCTTTATAAGAACAGCATTTGGATTTCGAGCATCTATCTCCATATAATGTTTTTGAGAGTTGTCATAAGTTCCCAAAGAATTATAAGGATATGCAGGACCATAAGGATTGACTAGACGGAATACGCCTGGTCTTGTATAACTTTCCTCTATCTCTACATCATAGGTAACACAGCCTAAGTCGAAGATAGAACTTATGATATCTTCTGTATAACGTCCAAAACCTATGGAATGCCATACTTCGCCATAAAAATCTACATCACGAATGATTACACTATCAAGATAAGCCGCAGGAATATCTGTGGTTCCATCCTTTGTTGTAATGCGCAAAAAACTCTGAGCCATTGCGACGGAGTGTATTAACAACAACACACTCAATAGAGTAATAAATTTCTTCATATAATTTGTAATATTGATTTTATATATTGTATGTATAATATAGGTTTATCATTATAAAATAAACTATGTCCTACTATATTTATTATAACCGGACGATATTCATCTACACTTCCCTACCCCTTCATCACCTTCTTGCGGATTTGAGAATAAAGGTTGCTGAGCTTTTTATTTCCGAGGAGTTTGATATCGGAGATGGTAAGTCTGAAGGTCTTCCATAGTTCGTGCGCTATGCTGGGCGCTGGTAGCACGAGCAGGATGGTTGCCAATGCACAATGCCATGGAAGCATGAGGAATGCGATGATGGCATATATGAGAACGAACAAGGGCCATACAACTAGGTTGAGCACAAAGCGTACGGAATTGGCAAAGGCTAGGTCCTTGAACTTGGAGCAGAGAAGTTGTGCTATCAAAATCACTGGACTTGCCAATAGCGACACGGGAAGAGCATATGGCAAGGCCACTAAGGTCAACAACAATCTATATATACGCGATTGAAGTGGTTTGTCCACGGAAATTGAATTGATATCTATGCCCAACTTCTTGCGCAACTTGCTTGCTTGCTCGGCAAGAGATAGGAGTTCGCTTGCTTGCTCGGGCGCAGAGACTTTTAGTTCTTCAATACGATTTAATGTATTGCGGTTGGCCTGGAATTGTGCCTCCAGAGCGTGGAGAGCATCTCCCTGTAGTTGTCTAATCTCTAAGGATTCGGTTGCAGCACATACCTCGAGAGTGGCATCATAGTATTCATCATTAGGAATGAAGAACAAGATGGATTGGAGGCGCTCAGCAAGGAGTTCTCTCAATGTATTCACCTGCTCCTGAGGTGTCTGCTCGGAGTGCTCGGCAATGAATTGTCCGACATTGATAGGTTCACCAAACTGCACACGAACAGTTGAGCGGAAGCGGAAGAAGTCTCCGTATCTCAAACCTGATGGCACTATATAGAGAGGTACGTCAGGCATCTGTTCGTAGGCCTGAAATGCTATCTTGAAGATACCCTTAGAGAGTGGCAACATGGAATACTTTGCCTGATGTGTGCCTTCTGGAAAAATACAGAAAGGTATCTTGTCCTTGAGAACATCAACGGACTTATTGATGATTTCCTGATTCTGTCTTACAGCCTTAAAGCCATCACGACGGCGCATGATGGGCATAATTTTCAAGAAGGCAAAAATCCTTGCCAAGATGGGGTTCTTGAAGATGTCTGCACGTGCTACAAAGACTTTAGGACAATTATTAACACGCAGCATCACCAAGGCATCCATCAGCGTATTGGCGTGATTAGGGGCAAAGATTACGGCTCCGTCCTTGGGGATATTCTCTTGTCCAACGTGCAGTATGCTACTGTACGACCTCTTGACCAGATAGGTTACATAACGATAGAGAAAGTTGTACGTTCTATCGTAATCCTGTATCTTCTTCTTGCGATTCTTGGCCATAATATCAATCTTTTCTGCGGAATAAGAAGGCTACGCTAAGTCCTGAAACGATGTGCCAGATACCCCACCATGCGGTGACGAAGAGCATGCCACCATAGTGGCCATGCCAGATTTCGGGTGGGAAGATGGCAGGATTGAATAGCAATGCAAGACCAAGACCGGAGTTCTGAATACCGGTTTCGATAGTAAGTGTCTTTACATTATAACGTGACAGATGTGCCATGCGCGAACCGAAATATCCAGTTCCCAGCGCTACCGCATTGTGAAGCAATACGATGAAGAACACATAGAATATATTGTCCACAAATATCTGGAAGTTCTGAGTGAAGGCCACAATCACCATGCCTATGAATAGCAATACGGATAGCATCTGCAATGGTTTGGTAATCCTTCTGGTAGCCTTGGGGAAATAGCGTGCAAAGAGCAATCCCAACACGATGGGAAGTCCCAAAAGCAGAAGAATCTGCTCGAGCATGGGACCAAAGGGAATCACAAGCATGGGTATATCGTGTCTCATGCTGATGAATCGGCTATACATTGTTCCCCAGAAGAAGAAATTAAAGGGAGTGACGATGGGAGAAAAGGCAGTGGTAATGGCGGTAAGTGAAACGGATAGCGCCGTATTGCCATTAGACAGAGCCGAAAGGAAATTAGAAATATTACCACCGGGACACGATGCTATCAGAATCATGCCAAGGGCTACCATGGGGGTAATCACGGGATTCAACATCAAGGCTACGGCAAAAGTCAAAGCTGGTAGAGCCACCCATTGCAATATCAGTCCTACGGCGATAGACTTAGGTTTTTGGATAATGTCCTTCAGCGTGCCTAGTTTAATCTCCAGTGCAACACCAAACATTACAAACGCCAGGATGATATTCACTATCATCACGCCTCCTTCACCAAAATTTATGGCTACAGAATTAAGGGATTCTAATTGTTCTTTCATGATTTCATAGGTTATATCGCACACAAATTTATGAAAAAACTTTCATGTTTACGTAAGATTTACTAACATTTCGGTCAAATAAGACACATTAATCAACAATCTTTGCGGAGCGAGGGACAATTGTGCACACTGACGTAAGGTGTGAGCAAAAATATATCCAAAATCATGGTTAAAATCCATTGCCAAGAAACAAGCAGAACCCATTATTTATAATTTTTGGAGTATTTGAGGCTTCAGGAAGAGAAACAAAAGCCATTTTTTATACTCACGTTGTCAATTCTATAAAAAATGAATGCATAATTTCAAGGCACGTCATTGATTCTATAAAAAATAAAAAAATCCTTAAAGGCACATTGTTGATTCTATAAGAAATGGACTCATTTTTTCAAGGCACGTCATTAATTCCATAAAAAATGACATCAAAATTTCAAGGCACGCCTTTGATTTTATAAAAATTATTTGTAACTTTGTGGAAATTATAAGAATAACTGAAGATATGGATACGAAATTTGTTCCCCAATACTCGCTGGACGACATTTACATCTCGCCCTTTAGCGAAAAACGTGTTTACAACTCCGAAACAGGCAAGGCTGAGTACATTCCTTTGGAGCGCAATCTGAATCCAACTGGCGTAAAGGTGATGGACGACTTCATCAGGTATATCAGCGAAAACAGCAACTTCTCGCGCAAAGCTTTCTGCAATCGCCATGGTATCGTCAGCAGCGACCTCACTGCCCTTTGTCGCATACTGACGGGAATGAATGCCGAAGAACTGTATTATGCCATCCGCCTGAGATTGATAAACGACCTACTGCGCTACACCAACCTTACCCCCACCGAGGTGGCTAAGCGAAGCGGTGCCAACACACATCAGAACCTTTGCCTCATCATCCGGAGCGAGTATGGTTGCTCTCCCAGAACCAGACGACTCAGAATACAATCAAAGGGGGATGCTGGACGCTATAGGGTGTAAAACCAACCAGGAATATCATGGAAAATATTACCATAAGGCAAGCTACGAAGCAGGATATCGCCAGCTTGCAAGAAATCTTTGCACATGCACGCCTCTTTATGAAGCAAACGGGCAATCCACATCAATGGGCGGAGGATTACCCAAGCGTAGCATTGCTGGAAAAAGACATAGAGAGCGGTGATTGCTACGTATGCATGCTTGACGAGGAGGTGGTGGCTTGCTTCGTTCTTCGTCCTGGCAACGACCCAACGTATACAGATATCTACGAGGGCGCTTGGCTCAACGATGCCCCCTATGCCACCATTCATCGCATTGCCAGCTTGGGAAAGGTAAGCGGCATCATGCACAAGGCTATGTGCTTTGCCAAGGAGCGATATCATTCCATTCGCATAGATACTCATCGCGACAACATGGTGATGCGAAATGCCATACAAAGAGAGGGATTCGAGTATTGCGGCATCATACATTGCTGGAACGGAGACGAAAGATTAGCTTACCAATACAATAAAGAGTGAGTGGTACAGAAGGTACTGACCGAAGGCCAAGGATATCTGCTAACCAGGGGGCTATAGAGAAATTAAAAGACCTGCACAATCAGCACTCTTGAAAATAAAAAAAATCGAGTAGGAAAAGAACACGTCTCTCCTACTCGATTCTTTATTTGCTTATATCAGGGTTGCTGACTACAATCCCAAAGCCTTAGCCAAGCCCTGGTCAACACCAGAGAAGCCCATGAAGGCCATAGCCAAAAGACCAGCTGTGACCAATGCGATGGCCATACCCTGCATGCCACGAGGAATGTTCATCATGGAAAGATGCTCTCGGATACCCGCAAAGACCACCATTGCAAGGGCAAAACCCATAGCCGTAGCGATAGCATAAACCACACCTGTCAGAAGATTAGCCTCCAGGCCCTGTGTGTTGTAGGTACCCTGTGCCACCAGGATGGCAACGCCAAGGATACAGCAGTTGGTTGTAATCAAAGGCAAGAACACACCCAATGCCTGATAGAGCGAGGGAGATACCTTCTTCAAAACGATTTCCACCATCTGCACCAAAGCTGCAATAATCAGGATGAAGGCAATGGTTTGCAGATACTCCAAGCCAAAGGCATTGAGCACATAAATCTGAATGAGGTATGTAACAATAGTAGCCAAAGTGAGCACAAAGGCCACTGCTGCTCCCATGCCTAGAGCTGTTTCCACCTTCTTACTCACACCGAGGAAGGGGCAAATGCCGAGGAACTGGCTCAGCACTATGTTGTTCACGAATATTGCCGTGATAAATATCAATATGTATGCCATAATATTTATTTTCTAGGGGATGTTACTTCTTTAGCTTGTTTACTATCGCAATCAAATAACCCAATGCTATGAATGCACCAGGAGCCAGAACGAAGACCAGCGCTCCATAATTGTCGGGGAAGAGGGTGAGTGAGAACACCTTACCTGTACCCAACAATTCGCGCACTGCACCAAGCAATGTCAAACCCAAAGTGAAACCAAGACCCATACCGATACCATCAAAAATAGATGCGATGGGGCCATTCTTTGCGGCAAAAGCCTCGGCACGACCTAGTATGATACAGTTAACCACAATCAGGGGAATGAAAAGACCCAATGACTTGTCTATCTCGGGAGCAAAAGCCTTGATGCACATCTGCAGGATGGTAACCAACGATGCTATCACCACGATGAAGGCTGGGATACGCACCATGTCGGGCACAAGATTCTTGATGAGCGAGATGATAAGGTTTGAGAAGATAAGCACCGCCATAGTGGCAAGACCCATTGACATACCATTAAGCGCAGAGCTGGTGGTACCCAATGTGGGGCACATACCTAGTAGGAGAACAAAGGTAGGATTCTCCTTGATAATACCATTCCAAAGTACTTTCAAATGATTCATATTATTAGTCCTCCTTTTTCATTAATGATTCTGAGATGTAGCCGATGTGTGAACGTCAGCAGCTACGCCAGGTGTGATAACCTTGGCATATTCTGCGTAAGCATTGTTCACGGCACGCAGGAAAGAGCGCGAAGTAATGGTGCTGGCTGTAATGGCATCTACATCGCCATTGTCCTTGGTGGTAGCCAACTGACCAGCTCTCTTGCCTATGATATCACCCTTGTTGCCCTTCTGAAACCACTCACTAGCCTTGGCACCAAGACCAGGAGTTTCATTTGACACAAGCACGGTGTAACCAAGCACCTGAAATTCCTTGTTCAAGCCCACCATAACAGTAAGGCCACCTGAGAAACTTCCATTCTGGGGGTCAACGGTCTTGATTGCAGCACCATTGTCGGTAAGATATACTACTACACCAGCCTCGCCCTCGATGGTATCGGTTACTACGGCATTCTCGTCACACAACACAGCCTTGATGGCCTGAGCCTCGTTGCGCTGCTGAATCTCGGCAATAGGACCCTTTGTCATCTCATTGACGTAAGCCAATGCTGCACCAGCCACCACGGAAATTACAGTAAGCACGATGGCCATGTTGTACCAAGTAGATTCTAGCTTTTTCATTTCTTAGCCTCCTTTCTGATAACCTCACCAAAACGACGTGGCTTGCAATATGTATTGATAAGAGGAGTGAATGCATTCATAATGAGAATAGCAAACGACATACCCTCGGGATAAGAACCCCAGTTGCGGATGATGATGGTAAGCAAACCGATGCAGACACCATAGATGATTTGTCCCTTTGCCACCATGGGTGAAGTTACGTAATCCGTAGCCATGAAACAAGCACCTAGCATCAAACCACCGCTACATAGTACACTAGCGGGGTCGGCATAAACATCGCTTACACCATAGTGCAACAAACCGCTCAAAAGTGCCACGGTACCAAGGATGCTTACGGGAATGTGCCATGTGATAATCTTGCGCCATATCATGAAGAGACAACCCAAGAGAAGAAGAATGGCTGATACCTCGCCCAACGAACCACCGTGCTGACCAATTGCCAAGCTCAATGCTGATGGCATGTCGTTCAACACTGATGCATCACCTGATTGGATAGCCCACTTCATCAACGACAAAGGTGTAGCTCCTGTCTGGGCATCTACATATCCTACGGTACCGCTCACGGGCCATGTGGTCATCTGTGCAGGGAAAGAAATCAAAAGGAACACACGGCCCACCAAAGCTGGATTAAAGGGATTCTGACCCAATCCGCCAAAGGTCATCTTACCAATACCTATTGCTACCAATGCGCCAACCACTACTATCCATATGGGAAGATTGGATGGAAGGTTGAAACCCAGCAAGAGGCCAGTAAGAATGGCTGAGCCGTCAAGAATGCTCAACTTCTCGCGCTTAAGAATAAACTTTGAAATAAGCCATTCAAACATCACGCAAGATACGATACTTGTAATCAATACCACTGCGGCACCAAGACCGAAGAAGTATAAACTGGCTATCAATGCTGGCACCAAAGCCAAGCACACGCCATACATATTCTTCTGCACACTATCACCAGAGTGAACATGTGGAGAAAGCGAAACTATTAATCTGTTTGACATTATATTATATATTCTATAATCTATGTTAATATACTCTCTATCTGTACTCAGAACAATCGCTCGTTGCTAATCGTTCATCGTTCATCGTTCATCGTACTCTACTTCTTAGCCGCTCTCTCACGAATAATACCCATAACGGTAGTTTTACCTAGGCGGATATTATCCAACAAGGGACGATTGCTGGGACAAGTATAAGCACAAGAACCACACTCGATACAGGAGACGATGCACTCGCGCTCTGCCTCCTCCCACATGTGCTGAGAACTAATATTTGACAGCAAATATGGTTCCAATCCCATGGGACATGCACTCACACACTTAGCACAACGGATACATGGCTCTGCCTCTGCACGACGGGCTTCCTTGTTGTTCATAATGAGCAAACCACTTGAACCCTTAGTCATAGGAATATCCAAAGAGATAAGGGCCTTACCCATCATGGGACCACCACCAATAATCTTACCTGTATCAGCTGGCAAACCGCCACATTCTTCCATCAATTGAGAGAATGGAGTACCCAGGCGAGCAAGGAGGTTGGAGGGCTGCTTCACGCTCTTACCAGTAACGGTGATGACACGTGAAATCAGGGGTTTGTTCTTCATCACAGCCTCGTATATAGCAAAAGCAGTACCTACATTCTGCACCACAGCACCCACATTGATGGGAATAGCTGGAGGTGCTGGCACCTGACGACCAATAACTGCATCAATCAACTGCTTTTCACCACCCTGAGGATATTGTACCTTCAAGGGTACTACCTCTATCTGGGGATATGCCTTGGCCTTTTCTGTCATCAATTGGATGGCATCGGGCTTGTTGTTTTCGATACCTATATATCCACGCTCTACGCCAACGGCCTTCATAATCAGTGCTACACCAACGAGAATCTCATCGGCCTTCTCTAGCATAAGGCTATGGTCGGAGGTAAGATAAGGCTCACATTCTACGGCATTGATGATAACGCACTCGGCCTTTTCTCCTGGGGGAGGGCACAACTTGACATGACATGGGAATGTTGCGCCACCCATACCTACGATGCCAGCTTGCTTGATTTTCTCCACAATTGTCTTAGCATCAAGGTCGGGACGGTCTTCCAGGCGCACCAAATCGGCAGAGCGGTCAATACTTTCTTCCCACTCATCACCCTCTACGTCTACATATACCGCCATTCTGCGTGTATCACTAGCATCCAGAGCAACATCTACCTTGCTTACCTTGCCGCTGACACTTGAATAAATGGGAGCACTCACAAAGCCTCCAGCTTCGCCCAACAAAGTTCCCACTTTCACCACATCACCTTTTTTTACCACGGGCTTGGCTGGTGCACCGATGTGCTGGAACATGCTGAATATTGCCTGCTTAGGCAGAGCAGCCTCACGGATAGGACTACCTGCACTCAGTTTGTTTTCGGCGGGATGTACGCCGCCTATCGAAAATGTCTTCATACCGTAGGCTAATCTTGTTTAGGAGTTTCTACTGTTGATTCTTTCACGGGTGCAGGTGCTGCCTTTGGAGCCTCTGTTGCTACGGGGGCTTTGGGAGCATCAGTTGCTAAAGGAGTCTTAGAAGCCTCTGCTACCTTGAGAGCTTCCTCCTTGGGCTTGCGTGGGGGGAAGTTAAATGCCTTGATGGCTCCACGAGGACAAGCTTCCTCACACTTGCGGCACATCTTGCACTTATCGGGGTCGATATATGCCAGGTTTGTACCAAGGGTAATGGCTTCAAACTTTTCACATACCTTTACACACTTGCCACAACCGATACAGCTAACCTTACATTCCTTGGTAGCCAAGGCGCCCTTGTCCTTGTTGTTACAGAGGACAACAACCTTGCGGTTCTTGGGACCCTGAGGACGAAGTTCAATAATACCGCGAGGACATGACTTGGCACATGCACCACAACCAGTACACTTGCTCTCGTCCACCTCGGCAATACGGGTGGCGGGATTTACGGTGATAGCTCCAAAGAGACATACACTGGCGCAATCACCCTCGCCCAAACAACCATACTGACACTGAGTCTCACCCATACCTGTCATATTCTGAATACGACAAGAGTGTGCTCCATCAAATTCTACGCCATGAGGACGAACGTCACATGTACCCTGACAACGCACTACTGCAACCTTGGGGGCAGCTGCTGATGCTTGCAAACCGAGGATACCTGCAATCTGCTCCATCACAGCCTGGCCACCAGGGGCACAATTCAAATCACTCAAGCTACCACTTTCGGCTGCCTTGACACATGCTGATGCAAAACCAGAGCAACCGGGATAGCCACAACCACCGCAATTGGCTTGAGGCAATACCTCTGAAACCTGCTTGATGCGAGGGTCTTCCCAAACGGCAAACTTCTTAGAAGCTACGAAAAGGACTAGTGCTGCCACCAATCCTACCGCGCCAAGCACGATTACCGCAATTAGAATCACATTCATATTAGTTTAGATGTTTTTGTTTGTATTTCCTTTGAAAAAAATGAGGGCACAACTCTCATCTGGACGATGCCGAAAGTTGTAAAACATGGGATTTACTTACTGAAATTCGGTCGAATTATTCTTATCAGCAAGAAATATAAGGCTAAAAAAACTAATATCCCCAATGCTTGATACCCCTCTCCCACTCTGCCCTGAGCAACGGCAAGCAAGAGGACTATCCCAATCAATGGTATCACAAAGGCTATCAGCACAGCCTTGAGATTAGTATCACAAGGTTCTGACTTTTCTTTGTCCTTACGGCTACAAAACATTGATATTTTGCATCCGTGGCATTCAATATTAGTTGATTTTGTCATGTTGACTTAGCAATTTTGCACACAAAGATACATTTTTTTGTTTACGTTGGATAATGATATTTAAAACAAATTGCAAAAAAAGACACTCTTGTGCAATCTCATGCCAAAAACTATGGGTAAAAATAGTCACTTTTTAATTAATTTTTGTCTCAAAACGACATTGAAGCTAGTGTTTCAACAAAAAAAACTACGACATACGAATGCCATCATTAGCAAACGTATGCCGCAGTATATATTTTGTGTGAGAATATGGGATAGTATACTACTTACTTGAGCAGATACTTATCACCGCTTTCTTCCACCATCTTACGACGATATTCCTCGGGATAACCAGGACGGTCGGGAGCAATGGGTTCACCACCAGGAGTTAGGATGTAATTGCCCTGCTCATCCACCTTCTTGATGCACATATCGTTGTATTTAACAATAAGTTTCTGTGCCAATTGCATCCATTCATCCATCATCATACCTGCCATGCGTAAACTATAATCGCTGAGGTACTTCTTGCCTTCCACTTCGCCTAGTTCCTTGGCCTTATTCTCCATGGTAGCCTGCAAGCTATTGAAATCCTTCTCAAGACGGTCACGTACACTCTGAAGTTCGGGGAAAAGAAGATTGTAACGATAGTACACCATATTGCTTACCCAGTTGCACATCCAGAAAGCATTGCGGAAGCTGAACTGAGTGGCATTGGCCAACTTAGAGCTATAGCATTCGGGCACGCTCTCCAGGCAAGAATACACTGGAGTGAGAGCCACCATATTGGCATCGTCATTGCCAAACCAAAGAACACCGCCGATATAGTCGGGCAAGTAGTCACGCATCTGTGCCACATAGATAGCACTTGATTGCTGAGTGCTGATGGGGCGCTCGTTGAAATAGCTCTTGCCATCCACCTTGTAAGAAAGAGGAGTCACACGGTAAGGCATCTGCCAAGGCAAAGCACCAAGACCCTCGGTAACATCCATGGGAGTACCCTCATAGTGGTCACGCATCATATCCTTTACGTCCTGAGTACTGAGCAACTTCTTGGGCTTAACCCATAAAGGCATCTCATGAGCCATGCCCTCTAGTGGTTCCTTTGTCACAGGGTCCACGTCCTCGCCCATAGCATAAGGAAGATATACGTTCATGTCACCTTCGCCCCACTTGTTGAAGAAGCTCCACACACGTGCTTCGCAATATCTCTTGGCACCGAAATCAGCAGGTGCATAAGCCTCAGAGAATGAGAAATCCTTGTCCTTACCATTGAAATATCCCTTCTTGCGAGCAAAGGTGATTACGTCCTTTGAATAAAGACAATTCTCCTTGTCCTTCAAGGGGAACTTGCGGATACGGCTATGATTGGCATGTGCAGAAATCATATCGTCAGGCATACGGCGTGCCACCCATACGGCACCTTTCTCGTCCTTACCCTTACCGATGAGTTCCATAATCCATACCTCGTTCTTATCGGCAATGGTAAAGCTCTCACCGCTACACTGATAACCGTATTCCTGGCACAATTCGTCCATCAATGCAATGGCCTCACGGGCTGTCTTACAGCGCTCAAGAGCAATCCACATCAATGAACCATAATCCAGGATACCAGGACCGCCATCCAACTCCTCACGTCCACCGAAAGTGGTTTCCATGATGCTTAGCTGATACTCGTTCAAAAAACCTGTAACCTGATATGTTTCCTCTGCTTCGGGAATCTCACCAAGATAATTACTTGTCTCATAGTGATAGATGGGACGCATTGTGCCCTTGGCATGCTTCATTCGTGGCTTGTAGTACAAAGACGAGAACATACCATAACTATCACTGCTATAACTGATTATTACACTACCATCCACTGATGCCTTCTTGCCCACAATCAAGTTGGTACAAGGCATAGCAGACAATGCCATCAAGAAGAGGCATACTAATGAAAATATCTTGCGCATGTATGTATAAATAATTACTTAATAATCAACTTGTCTGAGCCAGCAGCCTTGAAGCTCATATCCAAGCCCTTCACGCTATGAGTAAGAGCGCCAAAACTGATAAAATCTACACCTGCCTGAGCATAAGGTATCATGGTGTCAAAGGTGATACCACCGCTGGATTCTGTCTCTGCACGACCAGCCACCAACTCAACTGCCTTCTTGGTGTCCTCGGGAGAGAAGTTGTCAAACATAATACGGTCGCAGCCTTCCTCCAGGGCCTCTTCCAACTCCTTCCAGTTACGTACCTCGCACTCAATTTTAAGGTCCTTACCATGGTCCTTGCAATACTGCTTGGCGCGAGAAATGGCATTGTGTACACCTCCGCAGAAGTCGATGTGATTGTCCTTCAACAGAATCATGTCAAACAAGCCAATACGATGGTTCATACCACCACCAATCTTTACGGCTTCCTTCTCCAGCATACGCATACCAGGGGTGGTCTTTCTGGTATCCAAAACACGGGTCTTGGTACCAGCATCAATCAATGCTTGCTGATATTTGTGGGTCATGGTGGCAATACCAGACATACGCTGAAGGATATTTAGCATCAGGCGCTCTGTCTGCAACAGGCTCTGCTCCTTGCCCTTCACGCTCATTACAATGTCACCAGGCTTCACGTGTGCACCATCCTCGATATACACCTCCACTTCCATCGTGGGGTCAAAACGATGGAATACCTGCTTAGCTATCTCCACACCGGCAAAGATACCTTCTTCCTTGATCAATAACTTGCTCTCGCCCATGCTATCAGCAGGGATACAACACAATGTGGTGTGGTCACCATCACCGATATCTTCACTAAAAGCCAAATCGATGAGTCTCTCGTTCAATTCTTCTACTGTCAACATATTATTACATTTTATTAATTTATTATCCTAATCAATATTATTTATTTATCACTCTCGAATATATGCGTCACTGGCGAATAATGCCTTGCCTATTCGTGATGATATGGTTCTCCATTGAGTATGGTCATGGCTCTGTATACCTGCTCCACAAAGAGGAGACGTATCATCTGGTGCGACAGGGTCATCTGCGAAAGCGATATCTTTTCATCTGCCCTTTCATACACATTGGGGGCAAAGCCATAAGGTCCACCAACTATACAAAGAAGCCTCTTGGTGCCAGCAACCATCTTTTTTTGCATCCATTGAGCAAATTCTATGCTACGGCGCTCCACTCCATGTTCGTCAAGGAGCACCACCCTATCACCCGGCTGAATGCGTCCCAGTATCATACTGGCTTCCTGCTCCTTTTGCTGAGCTTCGGTCAAGGCCTTCGTCTGTTTCAATTCGGGTATCACCTCTATATCCACGGGTAGATAATGCTTCAATCGTCCCAGGTATTCATCCACCAGGGCTATGATATGCTTGTCATTTGTCTTGCCTACAACCAAAAGGGTAACCTTCATAATGTTTTCGTAATTACTATTAATGAAAAGTGGGAGTACTATTTCTGCAGACGCTGATTGTTTTCATAAGCACCGATATCTGCACCTCTACCATCTAATCGGCTCACACCCAGTCGATCCAAGGGATATTTCACCGCCCATCTTGCCTCGGCACTATCACAGAAGTGCGCCAGAGTGTCGGGTGTGAAGTCGTATATTCGTGCATAAGTGTCAAACTCCATGAACTGACGACCATAGGACATTGTGTCCTCTGCATTCTCGTATATATTGCGCACAAACCTGGCAGAATCGCCATCACTATAAATGGTATTCAGAAAACAACGTTCGAAGCAATATCTCACAGAGTCCTGAAACTTGCTCTCCTTGATAAAGCTACCAGAAATGACATCATCGCCATAACCCGTAATGACGCAATTATAGAAATGTGCCTTCGCCACGTCATAGAACAGGGTATCCGAATACTCCACGTCATAGTCTCTGAGGCTCAGTGCCCATCCTCTGTTTGCATCGTAATTATAGAATTGTACCAAGCTGCAGAACACCATCTCTGCCTCGCCGCCAACCATCTCCACCAGATTGCCAAAGGCATTGCTTATCTGTGTATTGTGGGCATTCAAACGTGTATTCTTCACATACAGAGCATTGCCGCCCGTATTATGTATCACGCAATTGGCCAGTTCGATGTCCGTATCCTCTGCCACTATGCCGAAGGTACTGCTGTGCAAGTCCAGATAGGAGAACCTATGCCCATGTCCATAAAGATACACACCACCCCACTGCTGAGGGGTATTGTCGTAGGGGAGGTAGTCAAAGAGATTGTCCATTCTGTCTCCTCTGAAGACCACGGGATTTTCCAATGTGCCATTAACCTTGAGAGTGCCATCCACACACATTGATGCGTGCTGATGGAAATACAAGTTGGTACCAGCTTCGATTTGAAGTGTTGCTCCCGATGACACATACAAGCTATCGTAGATGATTATCGGGCGCTTGCTCTTGAACGTGGTATCCTTGTCCACTACGGTCACTCCTCGCCAATGTAGTGCATCCTGCCCATCAGCAAGAAGCGTAACATATTGCATTTCACCGCTTTCCAAAAGGAAGCACAAACTATCACTATACGTGATTATCGTATCCACATTGGCTTCTGGCAGAGTAGCTTCCAGCAACACAAAGATGCTATCATTACCCCTTACCTCAAAGTCATATCCCGTGCCTCCTTGCAGGAACTCGCCATCCACATTCACTCTGAAGGGCGAGGCAGAGGCCTTCTTCAGCCTCACCTCGTTTATCCTCAGTCCTTCCTTATTATTATTATATACCAACAAGCGCTGGGTACTGCTGCTCACGGTACTTAATATAGTGTCAAAACTGATGGTATCATTACCAAAAGTGAGATGGGCGCGTGGGTCGCTGGTCCATGTGTCATAGTCCGTACACGAACATAGTAGCGCAAAGACTACACCCAAGGTATATAAGATACGATGTCTATTCAAGAGACCTCCTTTTATCCTAATTAGATATTAGCCAAAATAGCCAATAGATGATCCCATACCAATTGTACACTAGGTATGTGCATGCGCTCATCGGGGCTATGTACTCCACGCATCGTGGGGCCAAGGCTCACCATGTCCATGCCTGGGAATTTCTCGCTAAACAAGCCGCACTCGAGACCTGCATGTATACCGCCCACGAAGGGGTCCTTGGCATATAACTTCTTGTACTGCTCAACGGCCACAACCAAGAGTTTGCTATTGGGATTCATCTTCCATCCGGGATATCCCTCACCGCTCTCTACCTCTGCGCCAGCCAATTCGAATGCCGCACGTATGGTAGCTGCCATATTGTGGCGAGCACTCAGGATGCTACTGCGCTGACTGGAGTTGACCACGATGGTGTGTTCAGCCTCATTCTTGCGAACATTGGCCAAGTTGCTGCTTGTTTCCACCAAATCTATGTCCTGACACATAGCATAGATGCCATTATCCACGGCCTGAAGGGCAAGAATCAGATTGCGACTTGTCTTCTTATCAATAACGGTCTTTGGTGCTTCCTCGCTCTCAAGGATAAACTCCATCGATTGCTCTGTGCGACTATATTCTTCCTCCACATTGGCCTGGTAAATGTTCCAATCAATGCGAATCTGCTCCTTGTATGCGTAAGGCACAGATACCAAGCAAGATGCCTCTCTGGGGATGGCATTGTGAAGACCACCAGCCTGAATGTCTGCCAGACGAAGGTCGGTCTTTGCCTGTTGCATATATAGGAATCGAGCCAGGAGCTTATTGGCATTGGCGCGCATCTTGTTGATGTCATCGCCAGAATGTCCACCAGTCAAACCCTTGATTGTCAGACGAACGAAGAACATACCATCCTCTACTGCCTCGTCCTCATAATGGAAAGTAGCTGCTGTGCGGCAACCACCGGCACAACTGACAAAGATATAGCCCTCTTCCTCATTGTCCAGGTTCACCATCATTCTGCCTTGCAGGAAGTCAGATGGCATTGCCTCAGCACCTGTAAGACCTGTTTCCTCATCGCGAGTGAACACACACTCCAGAGGACCATGCTTGATGTCGTTAGAGCGCAGGATAGCTATCTCCATAGCACAACCGATGCCATCATCTGCACCCAATGTGGTACCCTTGGCCTTCATCCACTCACCATCCACATAAGCCTGGATGGCATCTTTCTCAAAGTCGAACTCCACATCGTTATTCTTCTCGCACACCATATCCATATGGCTCTGCAATACCACAATGGGCTTGTCTTCCATACCAGGAGTGGCAGGCTTGCGTATTACCACATTACCTATCTCGTCGCGCTGAGTTTCAAGACCTAGGCTACGTCCCACCTCCAACAGGTATTCCATCATCTTATCCTCCTTCTTCGAGGGGCGAGGCACCTTGTTTATCTCTGCAAATGCTTCAAATACAGAAGCTGGTTTCAAATTCTCCATACTATTTATATTTTAATAATGTCTATACTCTATTATGCAACTTGCTTCGTGATTTTTTTTGGTCAATTAGCAAATATTCACTATCTTTGCCACCCGAAACCGAAACTTTGCGATGCAAATATACAAATAAATGTTGAAAATATTAATTCTAACGCTCGGAATTTGCGCAATAAGCATTGCCCTCTTATCCATACGCATACTTCTGCAAAAGAAAGGAAAATTTCGCAGCCTACATGTAG
>JAFOCV010000117.1 GCA_017381015.1 Bacteroidaceae bacterium | reverse complement strand
TTGTATTTATGCTCGCGATAATGCTCAAATTACTATCAATGGTGGTGAGTTTGCATATACAGGTGAGATTAATACAGAAAACTTCCAATCAGATGGTAATAGATTCCTTTTGAATTGTCGTGACCAAGATTATAAGAATAGAAAATGTTCAATTACAGTTAAGGGTGGAACATTCCACAAGTTCAATCCTGGTGCTACATCAAGTGAAAATCCTGTAGCAAATTATGTTGCTGCTGGCTATTCTTCTGTTGCTAGTGGAAATGACACTTATGTTGTTTCACAGAGCAATTAATATAAACTTATATTCATACAAGGGAGGCGCTACGATTGTGGCGCCTCTTTGATATCTCAATTCTTTTCTGGTATCTAGAAACATTGTTAGTTGTTGTCTTTGTTGGCAAAAAAAGTTTTTATATACGTGACAAATTAATAATACTGTGATGGAAAATATTAGTAATTACAAACAATGAAAATCAACTCTTATTATAAACTTCGTGATATTGCAGGCGAAACGATAGTGGTGAATCAAGGCACTACTAATGTGGATATGACGCGTATTATTTCGCTGAACGAATCGGCACGTTTGCTATACGAAACATGGTGCGGAAGAGAATTTAATTCTGCTGACATAGCAAAAACATTGGTTGAGGCCTATGGTATAGACATCAAGCAGGCCGAATGTGATGCATGGAAATGGATAGAGTCCTTGACTAAATGTGGAATAATTGTGCCATGAAGTATACATTGAAGAAACATGAAGCAATGCTCTTTGCCCTGCTGAGAGCGTCTCTTCATGAACGTGTGCCAGAGGAATCTTACTTTGCTGGAGCTACGGAAAAAGATTGGTGGCAGTGTTACCGATTGGCCGCACGTCAAGGTGTGAAAGCATTGGCGTGGGATGGTATAGTGAAACTGCCTTCGGAACTGATGCCACCCAAGGAAGTAAAACTGTCGTGGGCCACAGGAGTGATGAAATATGAGGAGGTGTATAAAAGATATTGCCAGACGGCAGATGAGCTTTCGCACCTATACGCCGAGCATGGTATAAGCACTATGCAGATGAAAGGCGTAGGGCTATCGGCTCTGTATCCCGTTCCTTCGCACCGCGAGGGAGGGGATATAGATATATATACCTATTCGGCAGATACGACAAAGATTAGCCATGAGGAGGCTAATAACCTTGCGGACTGGCTGATGAAGGATAGGGGAATAGAGGTGGACGTGGAGTACTACAAGCACAGCAACTTTTACTACAAGGGAATACCCATAGAAAATCACAAGTGTTTTCTGAATGTGCATGAGTCTCCTTTCTTTGCACATGCCGATGAGGTGCTGCATAAGTATATGGCCCCTACGCTGACATTATTGCCAGTGGGAGAGATACTGACACCATCGGCACAGTTCAATGCTTTGTTCTTGTCTTTTCATGCCGCTCGTCATTTTGGTAGCGGGCTTTCCCTGCATCATCTATGTGACTGGGTGGTGATGATAAACAGATACGGTATTCAGATGCCAACGGAAATAACCAATCAGCGTTTCCTGGCATTTGTGGATGTCCTTACATATCTGTGCAACAAGTATCTGGGGACAGATGTGAAGGTAAAGACAGATGATAAATTGGCCAGTGTGGTGCTGAATGAAATGCTCTATCCCGTATATACGGATGATGTAGATGGAATGGGTAGGGTAAAGCTATTCGTATATAAGTTGATGCGCATGTATCATAATCATAAATTGTCAAATATTGTGCTACCAACATCATTGACAAAGCGTGTGTGGACATCAATAATCTATCACATTAGAAAACCAGAAACCATATTTCAGTGGTAATCGCTTGATATGAAATTACTGAGGAGAATATACGTACTGTTACGTCCGGACGAGCGAAGGAAATTGATAAAGATGGTGATGAGCATCTTTTGCTCGGCTTTGTTGGACCTGATAGGATTGGCCGCTTTGCTACCAGTGTTGTATTTTCTGGTGGAAAAAGATGGTCAGGAGAAGGCCGCACTATTGTTTAGCCTGTTGGCTGTAATAGTAATTATAGTCAAGTGTGTGCTGACTACATTGCTGGCGCGTTTTCAAAATCAGACGCTGTTGTCTTTCTACCGTAGACTGAGTTTTTCGTTGTTCTCTTCATATTATAATCGTGGCTTGTTGTTCATTCGTGAAAGAGGCACCAGCAAGTTAGGGCATGAGATAAATGCAATGTGCTATGCCTTCAGTCATAGTCTGTTGGCCCCAATATGCCGTATGTCCAGTGATATATTTCTGATTATATTGGTGGCAATGGGTTTGTTGATATGGAATGGAGTGTGGGTGCTGATATTGTTTGCTTCGTTTCTGCCATTTATGTGTTTTTATATCTTTTTTATCAGAAAAAGGGTGCGACAATACGGAACCGAGGATATGCAAACAAAGCGCGAGCAAGCCAAACTGGTGGCAGAAACTTTCAGAGGATATGTTGACATAGAGGTTAGTGGAGCATTTCCAACTATGCAACGTTCTTTCCTGGAAGGTATGGACAAGATAAGCCAAAATAGATTGAATCTGGACGTAGTGCTCAGGATGCCATTGTTCCTATCAGAGTTGTCTGTGATTATTGGCTTGACATTATTATTATTTTTCGCACAGGGCGATGTTATGCTGTTGATAGGTACTTTTGCAGTAGCTGCTTTTCGCCTGTTGCCAGCCATGCGCTCTGTTTTGGCGGGATGGACGCAGATACAAAATGCGATGTGTTGTCTGGATGTTATTGAAGAGGGATTGCTGAATTATACCAATGATGTGATGCCCATAACAATATCTCTTCCATTCAACCACGTTATTACAATGCGCAATGTCTGTTATGCCTATCCAGATAGTGATAAGGTACTGGATAATTTCAATTGCACCATTTCCAAGGGAGAGTATATTGGAATCCAGGGAATAAGCGGTGTGGGAAAATCCACCCTTTTCAACTTGTTAATAGGACTGATTAAACCAATCTCGGGCGAAATCAAGATAGACGATACACCACTGACAGATACAACACGTCAAGCCTGGATAAAGCAGATAGGCTATGTGCCACAGGATGTGTATATATTTAATGGAACATTGGCAGAAAATATAGCTCTAGGTGGCAAGGATATTGATTACAATAGAATAGAGCATATTATAGATAGCGTAAACCTTACTCCTTGGATGATTTCCTTGCCTAAAGGATTGGATACATTGATGAGCGAGTCTGGATTGCAGTTGTCTGGCGGACAGAAGCAGCGCATAGGTATAGCGCGTGCGCTGTACAAGGAGGCATCTGTCTTGTTACTGGATGAGGCTACGTCAGCTCTTGATAATATGACAGAAAGAGATATTAATCTGACGTTGTTGCAGTTAAAGGAAAGCAATGAAGGTTTAACTATTCTTTCTATTGCGCATAGAGAGAGTTCGCTGAGATATTGTGACCGTATAATAACCATAGAACATGAATAAAGTATTTCAAGTAGCAGGATATCGTTTTATGGTATCGGGAGAGAGATTGTGTGCTGCAATAGATAGGATAGAGGGTTTTAAACCATTTCTTGTTGACGATTCCGATTATTTGTTTTCTTTTGTAGAAGGAGACATGGTGCCTACAATGGGGGAGAAGCAGTATGAATTTGCTTACGAAGATGTGATAGGAACATTTGCTAGGACTGATAGTGGATATTTGCTTGCTCTAAAACCTAAAGATGAGGAGGCTTTCTATATGTGGCATAATGATGATGACGGCACGGTGCAGATGCAGGGCAATTGGTCGGTCAGATTGTACAGATTTGCAATGTGGGTGGGCTTGGGGATGATGCTCCTGCCATACAATGTGGTGGCAATACATAGTAGTTGTATAGTGTACAAGAATAAGGCGGTGTTATTTTTAGGAGAAAGTGGAACTGGTAAAAGTACGCATACACGTTTGTGGCGAGAAAATATTGAAGGTGCATTTTTGCTTAATGATGATAGCCCTTTCCTGAGAGTCGAAGATGGTAAGGTATGGGCATATGGCAGTCCATGGAGTGGAAAAACACCATGCTACAGGCAGGAACGATATGAACTGAAAGGTTGTGTGCGTTTGTCGCAAGCAAAGGAAAATGTTATTAAGAAATTATCAGTGTTGCAAGCCTATGCTGCAATACACCCATCTTGCCCTCCAGAGTTTGCCTATGACTCTAAATTATATGATTATGTGAGTGGATTCATTAATACCTTATTATATAATGTACCATTCTATCGCTTAGCGTGTTTACCGGATAGAGCAGCATCGTTGCTATCATTTAAAACCATATTTGCGAATGAAGCAGATTCCAAATGATTTGTTCTTCAATTGGGTAGAGGGTGAAATTGCTCAAGGTCGTTCTGTGCAATTCATACTGAAAGGAGTGTCTATGTATCCGCTAATACGAGGAGGCAAGGATAAGATAGTTTTATCACCTTGTTCTTCTGGCGAACTTCGACCTATGGATGTTGTGCTGTTTAGATACAGAGGCCAGCATCTGTTACATCGAATCATATGGAGGGATGGCGATTTGTTGACAATCAAAGGTGATGGCTCGTATGTAGCAATGGAGGTTTGTAATGTCTGCGACGTTATAGGTATAGTGCAGGCAGTCATCAGACCTTCGGGAAAGGAAATACCTGTTGTTAGTTGGAAGTGGAAGTTGCCTAGTTTTATATGGAACAAGATGGGAATACTAAGGAATCCCATCTTGAAAATTTTACATCATATGTTTTGATGTAGTTAATATAGTTTGTATTTTTCGTGCCTTGATGCTTACTTCATGCCTCTGGCTTTGAATATTATATCCTTGGCGTTGTTGATTTGCTGGAACTTTTCTTCGGCAGCCTTTTTTATGTCCTCGCCTAGAGTTGCAACCTTGTCGGGGTGGTGCTTCAGAGCTAGTTTGCGATAGGCTTTCTTTACCTCGTCGTCTGTTGCACTGGAGTCTATTTCCAAAACCTTGTAGGCTTCGTCCAATGTGTGGCCACCGAGATTGAGCATAGAGTCAACCTCCTGGGCGGAGAGTCCCATGGCCAGAGCTACTTCCTTCAGAGCCTCTATTTCTTCCTGACAGACGTTGCCATCGCTTTGGGCAATCATTGCAAGGAAATTGAGCAATTGAAGGCGCTGCTCATAATTCATGTTCATCTTTATCTGCACACCGCATTCGTAGATGGCAGTTTTGAAGGCAGAGGGGTTCTTGGCTTCCATCTGCTTGCGTTGCTCGAACAGATTGAGCAATATCTGATTGCCTTCATTTACTGCAACTTCACCAAAGTTGGCGCGAAGGAATTTGCGTACAAAATCCATCTCGCTGTGCATTACCTTTCCGTCGGCCTTGATGATGTACGATGCCATTACCAGCAGAGAGAAGAGGAAACTGTTTCGCTGACCGTAAATGGCATCATTATCATACGTGGCGTGCTCTTCTATGTAATTACTGGAGGCTCCCTCAAACAATTTGCCAATGGCATATCCTGCCAATGCTCCCAGAGGGCCTGCTGCCATAAAGCCCACAATACCTCCTATCCATTTGCCAAATCCCATATTGTACTGAATGTTAGAAAAATGCCCCAAACTCGATGTCAAGCTTGGGGCAACACATTATGCTTAATTTTTATTTACTTTACCACCAAGGTACGCTCAATCATGTCGTAAAGGTTCTGGAAGTGAGCGCGGCTCTTGGCATCGCCACCTGCATTCTTAACCTTGCTCTGAATGCTCTTGAGCATAAACAATACGTCGGCGCGAGCAAGTGAAGTGCTCTTATCCTTCATGCCAGCGAAACGAGTGATTAGATTGTTGACCAAAGAATTCTGCAGAGTCTGACGATACAGGCTTACGCTCTTGCCAGATTGTGCTTCAGAGAAACAGATGCGAACCATATCACTGATGTATTTGTCGATAGGATAAAGTTCGTTGAGTCCAGACATGCGACTGACAACCAATGTGGCGCCATAAGTGGCAACAGGTAGAGTGAGCTCGCGGGTGTCCTTGGTCATGCTCTTGCAATAGCTAAATTCGCGCATCCAGGCAGGTTCGTTCAATACGTTCTTTTCAACCCACTGGAGAGATTCCTTTTGTTTCTTCAAGGGAGTGGGTTCGAAAGTAGTGCCACCCTGAGCGCGAGTGAAGTATGTCTGGTATGTGCCACCGATGTAATTGGCAACATGGCCAGAGTAGCGGATGTACTGATTGAGCATCTGACTGTACATCTCTTCCAGGTTCTCGTCGTGGATATCATTCTCGTCGAAGGTCCACTTGTCCAACTGAGCCATTTCGCGCTTGAGATTCATTATGCCATAGGTGCTGGACTTTACGGCATCGTTGCCAAGGTCCTCTGTCTGGCGGCGAGGGTCAACACCGCGCAAACCTTCACCATCACCCCACCATAGGCGAGGATTCTTCTGAGCCTTCTGAGTCATCTTCTCCAATGCCTTGTGGTCTTCCATGGGAGTCTTGGCATCAAGCATAGGACGATAGCCCCATTCTATAGCCCACTCGTCATAGTCTCCAATGCGGGGGAAGATACCCTTGTGAGTGATACCATCCTCGGGCTGAGCTACATAATTGAAACGAGCATAGTCCATGATAGAGGGAGTGTGGCCATGCTTCTCCATCCAAGACTTAGAGCGAAGACTATCTGTGGGAACCATAGCAGATGAACCAAAGTTGTGGCGCAAACCGAGAGAATGGCCAACTTCGTGGCTGGATACGAAACGAATCAGTTCGCCCATCAAAGCCTCGTCGTAATGCATCTTGCGTGCAGCTTCGTCAATGCTGCTGGCCTGTACCATATACCAATCATGTACGAGAGACATTACGTTGTGATACCAGCAAACGTGAGCCTCGATAATCTCACCCGTGCGGGGGTCGGAAATATGAGGACCATAGGCATTGGGGATGGGGCTAGCCAGATAGCGAATCATAGAGAAACGAGCATCCTCCATGCTCATAGTGGTATCGTTTTCGGGCCATTCTTCGCCACGGATGGCATTCTTCCAACCAGCCTTTTCGAAGGCTTTCTGCCAATCGTTGACACCCATAATCAAATACTTGCGCCATTGCTTGGGAGTGGCAGGGTCGATATAATAGATGATGGGCTTCTTAGGCTCGATGAGTTCGCCACGGCGCATCTTCTCTGCATCCTCAGCGTTCTTGGGCTCCAGACGGAAGCGAGAAATCATTATTTTCCGACCTACACGCTGCTGCTCGTCATTGAAATCATTGTAGCCATGAGTGAAATAACCTACGCGCTGGTCAAACAAGCGAGGCATCATCAAATCCTCGGGCAGCTTGACCAAACTGATGTTGATGCCAAAGGTAGCCTTGCCTGTTACGGAAGCGGCAGCCAACTGGGCATTAGAACTATTGTAGGTCTTGACCAGGCGCACCTCTGTATTGGTGGGATAAGTGCGTACGTCCTCGATGTAAGAGAGAGCTGGGTCTTGGCCACCAAGAGTGAACGACTTCTTGCTACCGGAACTGATGCTGAGCGCACCATCGCTATTGAGGAATGAGGTGACCTTGATGCGAGTCATGCCATCCTTGTGCTTCTCAGGCTTGAAGGCTGCAATGATGGGGTGCTCATTGCTCACATTGATGGCCTTGGAGATATCATCAGACTCCTTGGCAACGTTTATTGTGATACGGCTGCGCAACAGAATGGTACTATCCTGATTTCTTTGGAAGAAGACAACCTGTTCGTTGCACTCCTCGCCACCAAAGTTCTTGCTGTTGGATGGGGTGGAAGTGTAGCGAGTAACGGCAAGAATGTCCTTGTTGAGCAAGCTGTCAGGAACCTCGAAGAACCAGTCGGTGCCCACTTTCTCTACGTTGAGCATACCCTTGCGAGAGATGCTGGGCTTAGCCTCTTTCTTCTTGGGAGCAACGGGTGCTGGAGCCTCAGTCTTGGCCTTGTCTTTTTTCTTCTTGTCCTTCTTCTTTGCATCGACTGGCATACCCACTAGAGCAGCCGCCATTATTAGCATAAGTGCTTTTTTCATGACATGAAATGTGTTTTAGTTTATATATTATGTATATGATTATTGACAAAATCGCCGCAAAGTTATTAAAAAAGACACTAAAATGCCTAAAATTAGGACTATAAATTGTATCTTTGACGTGCGAAATAACAAAAACAAACAATAACTTAGTTTCATGAAAAAAGTTTTTTTGGCCTTGACGGCCTTGGTTTTCTTTGCTTCACAGTATGCATTTGCACAGTATGTGAAGAGTGTAGACCCCAGAATTGGTAGTGATGACCACGGTCACGTATTCGTAGGTGCCAATGTGCCTTGGGGTATGGTGAATGTAGGTCCCGTGCAGCCATATCACGGTTGGGACTGGTGTAGCGGTTATCATGCATCGGGTGATAGCATCATCGGTTTTTCTCATACCCACTTGAGCGGTACTGGTTGTAGCGACCTGGGTGACATTACCTTGATGCCAATGTATGGCTATGCTCGTACTAACGGTACTCGCGAGGAATTTATCGAGGATATTGCTTCACGTTATTCTCACGCCAACGAGGTGGTGGAACCTGGTTATTACAGCGTACGCTTGGAGAAGACAGGTATTACTGCCGAGATGACAGCTACCGACCGCACCGCGCTGCACAAGTTTACCTTCCCCAAGGGTAATCGCAGTGCCAATATCGTGTTGGACCTGGAAGGCGGTATTGGTGACCGTGTGACAGAGACACGCATCTGGCCACAGGATATGTTTACCTTGGTGGGCTATCGTGCCAGCCGCGGTTGGACAAACCACGTGGTGTATTATGCAATTCGTTTTGACCGTCCTTTCAAGGAGTTGAAGTTGGAGGATGTTAATTCACACTATTGTCAGGCCATCTTCGAGGTAGAACCCGGTACTGTGGTTCAGGCACAGGTGGCTCTTTCACCCGTTAGCGAGATGGGCGCTTTGATTAACTTGCAGGTAGAGCAGTATCAAAAGGATTTCAGCCAGATTAAGGCAGAGGCAACAGAGCGTTGGGAGTCAGAACTTGGTCGTATTCGTGCAACCTTTGACAATCCTAAGGACAGCACTATCTTCTACACCTCTTTGTATCACGTATTGTTTGCTCCCCAGGTATGGAACGACGTAACAGGTGACTATATGGGTGCTAATGGTATGGCACAGCGCTCTGCAGACTTCCAGAACTATACCACATGGAGTTTGTGGGATACATACCGTTCGCTTCATCCATTGGCAACATTGACTATGCAGGACAAGTTGACCGATTGGGCAAAGACTATGATGGCAATGTGTAAGGAGCACGGCGAATTGCCCGTATGGCACTTGCACAGCACAGATACATATTGCATGGTGGGCGAACCTGGTGTGCCCGTGTTGGCAGATATGATTTTGAAGGGTGTTCCTGGTTTTGATTACGAGTTGGCATTCCAGTACATGAAGCAGAGTATGGACGACCCAGAGACTACTCCCGAGCGTCGCCGTTTCCAGTATCGTGGTATCCCCGACCGTGGTAAGAAGGACCTGTGGAAGTATGGTTATATTCCTTTCGATGGTGCAGAGAATGAGACAGTATCAAAGAACCTGGAATACTACCTGGCAGCATGGAGTGTGGCAAAGGTGGCAGGTCACCTAGGTCATAAGGAAGATAGCGTACGCTTCTACAACCTGAGTCAGGGTTACAAGAAGATTTTTGATGAGCGCGTACTTTGTTTCCGTGCAAAGGATAAGGCCGGTAACTTCCGTACTTTGGACGGCTTTAGCCCCAATCACCATACATCAGACTATACTGAGGGAACTCCCTGGCAGTACCTATGGTTGGTGCCCCACGATGTAAATGGTTTGATAGAAATGCTTGGTGGTAAGGAAAAGGCTGAAGCACGTCTTGATAGCCTGTTCCTGGCAAGCAGCCAGTTGAATGCTGATGCTAATCCTGACATCTCAGGTTTGATTGGTCAGTATGCTCATGGCAACGAGCCCTCTCACCACACCATTTATATATATAACTACCTGGGTAAGCCCGAGAAGGCACAGAAGCGCATCAACGAGGTATTTGAAACCATGTATACCGACAAGCCTGATGGCGTATGCGGTAACGAGGATGTGGGTCAGATGTCTGCTTGGTATGTAATGGCAGCAATGGGTCTGTATCAGGTAGAACCCTGTGGTGGCGTATATCAATTGTCTGCCCCCTTGGCACGCGAAGTATCATTCAATGTAGCTGCCGACAAGACATTCACTATCCGCACAAAGGGTAAGGGCCGTTTGGTACGCAGTTGGAAGTTGAACGGCAAGCGCTTGAACCGCACCTGGATTACACATGAGGAAATCATGGCAGGCGGTGTGCTAGAGGCTGAGTTGAAGAAGAAGTAATTTCCTTCCAGATGATATTCAAAATAATAATCTAAGCAATAATCAAAATATCTAATACGAATATGAGAATAAAGAGTTTGTTCCTAGCCATGGCATTGGCATCAGGTGCAATGGCATCAGAGATTCCAGCGCAGATGCCCGTGTCAATCCAGGCTCCAGATACATTCTATCATCGTCCTCCAGTGGAGAAGCGTTGTTTCAGTAGCAAGGCAGTGGAGAAACAGATTAAGGACATGCACAAGAAGTTGGTGGAAGTTTCACCCAAGTTGTGGCAGATGTTCCAGAACAGTTTCCCCAACACCCTGGACACAACAGTATTCCCCGATGGCGACCGTACCTTTGTGATTACAGGTGATATTGATGCAATGTGGCTGAGAGACTCTGGTGCGCAGGTTTGGACATATATTCAGTATATCAAGAATGACCCAGAACTGCAGCAGCTCATCAAGGGCGTAATCCTTCAGCAGTTCGAGTTCATCTGTCTTGACCCCTATGCCAATGCTTTCCTGAACGATACAACACAGGTGAGCCACTGGGCATCAGACTATACCTTGATGAAGAAGGGTGTGCACGAGCGCAAGTACGAAATAGACTCATTGTGCTATCCCATCCGCCTTGCATACCAGTACTGGTTGCTCACAGGTGATTCAAGCATCTTTGGCGACCTGTGGCAAGATGCGATGAAGGAGATTTTGGCACTCTTCCGCGAACAGCAGCGCAAGAATGGTTTGAAGACCAGTTATAAGTTCCAGCGTACAACTCACGTGTTGCACGATACTACCAGTAACTATGGTTATGGCCATCCCGCCAAGCCCTGTGGTATGATAGCCAGTGCTTTCCGTCCCTCAGACGATAGCCAGGTGTTCCCTTACTTGATTCCTGCCAATTTCTTTGCCGAGAGCGTATTGCGCAAGGCAGCCGTGGTTCTTACCAAGGTGAACAAGGATGAGGCTACCGCCAAGGAGTGTCTGGCTTTGGCCGACGAGATTCACAAGGGTTTGGAAGAGCACGCTACAGTGGAGCACCCCAAGTATGGCAAGGTATATGCTTTTGAGGTGGACGCTTTCGGTTCTCACCTGTTGATGGACGATGCTAATGCACCTTCATTGCTTTCATTGCCTTATCTATGCCCCGAGTTGGTTCCTGCCAACGACCCCATCTATCAGAATACACGCCGTATGGTATTCAGCGAGGACAATCCTTACTACTTTACTGGCGAATTCAATGGTAAGAAGATTGGTGGTATCGGTTCTCCCCACACTGGTTTGAACAAGATTTGGCCCATGAGCATCATTATGAAGGGTTTGACCAGCAGTGACCGCAATGAGCAGCGCGAATGCGTGAAGTTGCTAGTGGAGACAGATGCTAACACAGGCTTTATGCACGAGAGTTTCAATCCCAGTAATCCTGCCGACTTTACCCGTTCATGGTTTGCATGGACAAACGGTTTGTTTGGCGAACTGGTAATCAAGGCTTACGGTAAGGGCAAGTAATCAATTGTTTCGTTTTAGAATAATATATGAAGATTTCATTGAAATACATCTTTTGTGCTTTCGCTCTCGTGGCTAGTGTATCTGCTGTAGCCAAGGAGCGAGTGTACAAGGCAGCCGACTTCGGTATTCGTCCCAATACCAAGCAGAGCCAGTCGGCACTGATGCAAAAGGCTATTGATGCCATTCGCGCAGAGATGAAGAAGGGCGACAAGGCAGTGCTCTTGATGGAGGAAGGACGTTACGATTTTCATCCCACAGATGCCAGTAGTCGTGCCTACTATGTCTCCAATCACGACCAGCCACAACCACGTCCCGTAGGTATCGCCCTGGAGGACTTGCACGATTTCGTGTTGGATGGCCAGGGAGCAGAGTTTGTGTTTCACGGTCGTATGATGCCTCTCTCGCTGGTACGCTCTGAGGATTGTACTTTGCAGAATTTCAGCATCGATTTTGAGAATCCTCAAATCTCTCAAATCACTATCGTAGAGAACAACGAGAATGGTACTACCTTCAAGCCTGCTCCTTGGGTAAAGTATCGCGTCACAGACAATGGCGAGTTTATCACCTATGGCGATGGTTGGGCTTTCCGTCATCAGTATGGTATTGCCTTTGATGGAAAGACACGTCATATCGTATATAATACAGCCGATGTGTATTGTCCCATTGCCAATGTGAAGGTGCTGGAAAATGGTTTGCTTCATTCTCCTACATGGAAGGATGCCAAGTTGCCCGCAGGTACCGTGATTGCACTTCGTGGGTGGGAGCGTCCTTCGCCAGGTATCTTCGTTACTCATTGCGAGAATACCCGTCTGCTCAATGTCAAGATGCACTATGCCGAGGGTATGGGCCTTTTGGCACAGATGAGCGAGAACCTCGAGCTAGACGGCTTCTCTGTTTGTCTCAAGGGCGACAATGATGCACGCTATTTCACTACTCAGGCCGATGCAACACATTTCTCTGGTTGTAAGGGTAAGATTATCTCTGTCAATGGTCTTTACGAAGGCATGATGGACGATGCTATCAACGTGCATGGTACTTATCTGAAGGTGGTGCGCCGCGTGGACGACTATACTCTTGAGGGCAGATACATGCACTCTCAGGCTTATGGCTTCGATTGGGGTTACAAGGGTGACAAGGTACAATTTGTACGCTCTGCATCAATGGAATTGCTCGAAGGTGAAAACGAGGTATTGGAAATCACTCCTCTCGACCCTGCCGCTTCTGCCAATAGCGAGGGCATGAACGGAGCAAAGACATTCCGTATCAAGTTCAAGAAGCCCGTACCTGCCGAGATTTCGGAAAAGGCCGGTTATGGTATAGAGAATCTGACATGGACTCCAGAGGTATACTTTGCGCACAATACTATTAGAAATAATCGCGCGCGAGGAACTCTCTTCAGCACACCTCGCAAGGTGGTGGTAGAGCATAATCTCTTCGACCATACCTCTGGTTGTGCCATCCTCTTGTGTGGCGATTGCAACGGTTGGTTCGAAACGGGTGCTTGTCGTGACGTGGTTATTCGCCACAATCGCTTTGTCAATGCGCTCACCAGCCAGTTCCAATTCACCAATGCCGTTATCTCCATCTATCCCGAGATACCCAACCTGGATGCTCAGAAGTCTCTCTTCCATGGTGGCAAGAAGGACGCTATTCGCATAGAGAAGAATGTATTCGAGACCTTCGATGCTCCCATTCTTTATGCCAAGAGTGTAGATGGTCTTGTTTTCCGCAAGAACGAGATTGTGAAGAACAAGGACTTCAAGCCCTTCCATTGGAATAATAGCAACTTCCTGCTTCAGCGTGTCAACAATGTAGACATCGATGGTGTTCTCTTCTATCGTGGTGGTGGAGTAATCAAGGAAGTGAAGTTGAATCAAGACTAAGGGCATTCGTTCCCTTTGGAAGAAACATGGAAAGGTCGTCGGATTATCGTCCGGCGACTTTTTTATGACTCCATTTATATGTCTGAGGTCATATTTTAGCATGAAATTTTAGTATTGTGTAACACGGTACTAAAAAATGGAATCAAAATTTGTTCATAGTGTAGCACGATACTAAAATTTGAATTAGAAATTTGTTCGTTGTGTAACACAATGCTAAAATACGGTCTGGAAATTTTAGTATCGTGTAGCACAATACTAAAAAATGAAACCGAAATTTGTGTATTGTGTAACATAATACTAAAAAAATGATTAAATTTGTGTCCAATAAATCTTAGTATTATGGAAAATAAGTTGGAACCACAATTTCCTGCCAATGGATTGTATATTTCACCCTTCAGTTTGGTAAGAACGTATGATACGGAGGGAGTACCCAGTTATGTGCCGCTTGAGAGAAACCTTGCTCCTACGGGTGTAAAACTCTTGGATGACTTTCTGGTGTTTCTCATGAAGGGCAATCTCTCGGTAAAGACCTTTTGCGAGAACAGGGATATTGATCCCAGGTATTTTCATGGTTTGGTGTATCTGCTCACGGGAGAAACGCCTGATGCTCTGCGCAAGATGTATACGCTCAACCTGGCCAATGATTTGTTGAGATACACCGACTTGACATTGGACGATGTGGCAAAGCGTTCGGGCCTTGGTAGCAATAGCAATCTGAGTCAATTGCTCAAGCGACACTATCGCTGTTGTGCGCTGAGACGCCGCAAGGTTTTGCGCAAGAAGGGTGATGAAGGTAAATACAAATTGTAGGGACAGAGTGTACAAATTATGAAGACGGAAAATTGACCTCTTTTGTGCGTGAAAGAAAAAATGTGGGCTCTTGATACAATAATCGAGAGCCCATGTCCGTTTTAAAAATGTACGAGGCAAAAGGGGGGCTTACCATGGCAATGAGATGCCGCTGCCCGAGCCCAATCGTACAGATATAAATATATCACAAGAGTAATAACTTATAAAAATTGGTCAGCCTATGCCACTACCTCTACCCAAACCAACTCTCGCACCTAAGAAGGAAGTTATTGATTTCTTGCATCGCTTTGCACGAGAATTTCGTCCTCAGTAAAATTGCTTGTGCCAATCCAGACTTTGGAACGGTATATGGCTTTCTCCTGTTTTAGATAGCTAGGTCAAGAGAATTTTCTACCATCATCTTGCGCAAGTTCAAGGTTGCATAACGCATGCGACCCAGGGCTGTGTTGATGCTCACGTTGGTAATCTGAGCAATCTCTTTGAAGGAAAGGTCCTCATAGAAGCGCAAGTGAATAATTTCCTGTTGCACCAAGGGCAGGCGGCTCACCATCTTGCTCAACGTCTGTATGTCGGTCATACGAAACATCTCCTCCTCGCAGCACTCCTGAGAGAGGTTGATGTTGTTGTATATGGTTTCTCTTTGCATCTCAGTGTCCAACTGAGTGATATTCCTGTTGCTACGTGCTTCGTCTATTATCAGATTGTGGGCAATGCGCATCAGCCAGGCAGAGAACTTTCCCGTGGTACGATACTGATGGCTACGAATACATATGATAGCCTTCATGAATGTCTCCTGAAAGACATCATTGGCTTTCTCTTCATTCTGCGCCAATCGCAATATGTAGGCGAAAAGATGTTCCTGATTTCTGCTCAACAAAACATCAAATGCCTCATCTATACCTTGCTCGTACAAGTCCACCAGTTCATGGTCAGACATTGTGCTGAAATTGCTCATACTTCTAAATAAAAAATGTTCGGAGTAGAGTTGTATCGATAGGCTTTATTCTGTTTTGTTTAGGGTTAAAAATGTGCTTTTTCTGCGTTTTTTGAGCTAGATTGAGCGCAAATTACGTTGTTTTTTTTCAAAATTGCAAGAAATACATATAAAAAGCGCATAAAAAATATATGTCAAACCAGTGTACTAATATATAAATAGGGCCTTTGAGAAAAAATCCGTAACTTTACACCGTGAAAATGTAATAAACTGAAAAGATATGGCAATAACCTTCTTTAAAACCCCACAGCAAAGTATTATTGCAACTGAAAGTGCCGAGGCTCTAAGCTCGGTTGAGATTGAAAAGTTGTGCTGGCTCTATGGCGAGGCAGAGGTACTGGATGCTGACCATCTTGAGGGCTGTTTCGTAGGTCCTCGTAGAGAAATGATTACCCCTTGGAGTACCAATGCGGTGGAGATTACCCAAAACATGGCAGTGCAGGGTATCGCACGTATTGAAGAGTACTTCCCCGTGGCTAATGAGGATGCAGAGTTCGACCCCATGCTTCAGCGCATGTACAAGAACGGTTTGAATCAGGACCTCTTCTGCGTTAATATCGAACCTCAGCCCATCGTGGAGATTACCGACCTTGAGTCGTACAACGAACAAGAAGGTTTGGCATTGAGCTCAGAGGAAATCGAATACCTTCACAAGGTAGAGAGCCAGTTGGGTCGTCCTCTTACCGACTCTGAGGTCTTTGGCTTTGCTCAGATTAATAGTGAGCATTGCCGTCACAAGATTTTTGGTGGAACATTCGTAATTGATGGCGAGGAGAAGGAAAGCAGCCTCTTCCAGATGATTAAGAAGACCACTCAGGAGAACCCCAATCGTATCCTTTCTGCATACAAGGACAACGTAGCATTCAGCCAGGGTCCCAAGATTGAATTGTTTGCACCTGCCGACCACTCTCAGCCCGACTTCTATCAGGTGAAGGAGGTGGAGAGTGTAATCTCTTTGAAGGCAGAAACACATAACTTCCCCACAACGGTAGAGCCCTTCAATGGTGCGTCTACAGGTAGCGGTGGTGAGATTCGCGACCGTATGGGCGGTGGTGTAGGTTCTATGCCCATCGCAGGTACTGCCGTTTATATGACCAGCTATCCTCGCTTGCAGGGCGATGCCATCAGCGCTGAGCACGATGCAAGCCTGAAAGAATGGGAGAAGATTCTTCCCGTTCGTGAGTGGTTGTATCAGACTCCCGAACAGATTTTGATTAAGGCATCTAACGGTGCCAGCGACTTTGGTAACAAGTTTGGTCAGCCCCTTATCTGTGGTTCTGTGCTTACATTCGAGCACAACGAGCAGGGTAGCGACGAGAGATATGCTTACGACAAAGTTATCATGCTTGCAGGTGGTGTAGGTTATGGCACCAAGCGCGACTGCTTGAAGGGTCAGCCTCAGCCAGGCAACAAGGTTGTTGTCATGGGTGGTGAAAACTATCGTATCGGTCTTGGTGGCGGTAGCGTAAGCTCAGTAGAAACAGGTCGCTACAGTAGCGGTATCGAGTTGAATGCCGTTCAGCGTGCCAACCCCGAGATGCAGAAACGTACCTACAATGTGGTGCGTGCTTTGTGTGAGGAGGACAACAACCCCATCGTTAGTATCCATGACCATGGTTCAGCAGGTCATGTCAACTGTTTGAGCGAGTTGGTAGAGGAATGTGGTGGTATAATCCACATGGACAAACTGCCCATTGGCGACCAGACACTTTCTGCAAAGGAAATCATTGCCAACGAGAGCCAGGAACGTATGGGCTTGCTTATCGACGAGAAGGCTATCGAACGTGTACGTCGCATCGCAGAGCGCGAACGTGCTCCTATGTATACCGTTGGTGAAACCACAGGCGACCATCGTTTCACTTTCGAGCAGGCTGATGGTGTTCGTCCTTTCGACTTGGCGGTAGAGCAGATGTTCGGTTCTTCTCCCAAGACTATCATGGTGGACAAGACCGTAGAGCGCAACTATATCGATAATACAGATTTGGAGGTTGCCAAGATAGAGACCTATCTGAAGAACTTGCTCCCCTTGGAGGCTGTTGCTTGTAAGGACTGGTTGACAAACAAGGTAGACCGTTGCGTGAGTGGTCGTGTGGCTCGTCAGCAGTGTCAGGGCGAATTGCAATTGCCTTTGAGCGACTGTGGTGCTGTTGCTCTTGACTATCGTGGCGAAAAGGGTATTGCTACTGCTCTGGGTCATGCTCCTCAGGCAGCTCTTGCTAATCCTGCTGCTGGTAGCGTATTGGCAGTAGCAGAGGCATTGACCAACTTGGTTTGGGCTCCTCTTGCAATTGAGGATGAGAAGGGTGCTAGCGCTATGGATAGCATTAGCTTGAGCGCCAACTGGATGTGGCCTTGCCGTGCTCAGGAGGGCGAGGATGCTCGCTTGTATTCTGCCGTTAAGGCATTGAGCGACTTCTGCTGCTCACTTCATATTAATGTACCCACTGGTAAGGACTCTTTGAGTATGACTCAGAAGTATCCCAATGGTGACAAGGTTGTTAGCCCCGGTACAGTAATCGTAAGTGCTGGTGGTGAGGTTAGCGACATTAAGAAGATAGTATCACCCGTATTGAAGAAGGTAAATGGCAAGTGGAGCAATAGCCGCTTGTATCATATCGACTTCAGTTTCGATAGCTTGAAGTTGGGCGGTAGCGCATTCAATCAGAGTTGTGGCTTGGTTGGTAACGATGTTCCAACCGTACAGAATCCTGAATACTTCCGCGATGCATTCCTTGCTGTTCAGCAATTGGTAAGCGAAGGCCTAATCCTTGCTGGTCATGATATCAGTGCTGGTGGTTTGGCTACATGTTTGTTGGAAATGTGCTTTGCTAATACTACTGGTGGTTTGAAGGTCAACCTAAATCAGTTCAAGGGTGATAATGATAATACCATCGTTAAGGCTCTCTTTGCGGAGAATCCTGGCGTAGTAATTCAGGTAAGCGACGATAAGGCTTCTCAGGTGAAGAAGATTCTTGAGGATGCAGGCGTAGGCTTCATCAAGATAGCAGAGGTATGTGATGAGCGCACAATCGACTTGGGTTGTGGCATCGTACTTGATATCGACCAGTATCGTGATATCTGGTATCAGACATCATACTTGCTAGATCGCAAGCAGAGCTTCAATGGTAAGGCTGCAGAGCGTTATCAGAATTACAAGAGCATGCCCGTTACTCCCGTATTTGGTAAGAACTTTACTGGTAAGTTGAGCCAGTATGGTTGCAATCCCGACCGTCGCGAGAAGAGCGGTATTCGTGCAGCTGTTATTCGTGAGAAGGGTACCAATAGTGAGCGCGAGATGGCATACTCATTCTGGTTGGCAGGCTTCGATGTTAAGGACGTTACTATGACCGACCTTATCAGCGGACGTGAAACTTTGGAGGATGTCAACGTTATTGCCTTCTGTGGTGGTTTCTCTAATAGTGACGTGCTTGGTAGTGCTAAGGGCTGGGCAGGC
>JAFOCV010000116.1 GCA_017381015.1 Bacteroidaceae bacterium | reverse complement strand
GCTTTTCTAAAGTTGTTTGGATACCAGGGTACTGGTACATTGAGCAAGGTGATGTGGCGCATCACATCTACCTGTATTGCTATAATCATGTTGATGGTAGCTTTTTGCTTGATGTGTGCCTTCTGGGAGGATGTTATATACCGTAGATATGTAAGACCTTTCTTCACAGAGGAGACGTATACGGAAAGTAATGTTAGTAGCGATGTGGTATTCAAATACAACTATTATACTGACCGTGGATACATATATAATGATAGCACTGGGAAAAAGACAATAACTAATGTAAATTGGATTTGCAAAAATGTAGGAGAGGATTCGCTAGCTGTATACTCGCAAGATGGAAAACGTGGGTATTTTAATATATATACTGGTGCAGTGGTTGTGCCGGCACAATATTCCAAAGCATGGATATTCTCTGAGGGATTGGCTGCTGTAGAAACTGGTAAGAAGATAGTTTTCATCAACAAGGCTGGAGAAGTGGTAATTGATAATAATCTTGTATTTAATGAAGAAATAAGGGACTATGTATTCAAAAAAGGATACTGTGTGGTAAGCAGGAAGAATGACAAGAAGATGGGTATGATTGACAGAAATGGTAATTGGGCTCTCCTACCCCACTATGATGAAATAGTAAGAGAATATGACTTCTGGAAAGTAGTAAAAGATGGATACCAGGGATTGTTGTCGGATAATCTGGATACCATATACTCTGCTTCATACCCATATATCGATGTGGAGAGGAATTATATTGAATTGCACACGAAAGACACCTGCGTAGTACAAGTGGATTATAATGGGTATGTGATAGCAGAAAATGTAATCAATGAGGTAAGCACTATGGAATACGAAACTAATGAAATAATCCAGGAGTTTGATGAAGATGGTGGTTTTCTGTGGCAAAACAAGAAAGGTATTACAAAGTGTAAAAAATATTATGTGTATTGGAATCACCGATATTTGTGTGGTTTGATTGATGCAGAGGGACACATCGTAACACCTGCTATATATAACCAAATAGAGGCGGTTGGTGAGGACTTGTATCTATGCCATCCTCAAGGTATAATCATTAATGGTAAAGGTGAAAGGTAAGGGGTGTTGGGGGAGTTGTGAATTAGTAATATTGTATTTCAACTACTCCCCTGACTTCAACATGTAATTAAAGATATATAGAGAGAAAAGTACAGTACAAAAGAAAACGCCCGAGAGAAATTCTCGGGCGTTAAAATTATAACGTGTTAAAATATTAACCGTTAACCTTCTTCATGTGAGCGATCAACTCAAGAACCTTGTTTGAGTAACCGATCTCATTGTCGTACCAGCTAACAACCTTAACGAAGGTGTCAGTCAACTGAATACCAGCCTTAGCATCGAAGATAGAAGTGCGAACATCACCCAAGAAGTCTGCAGATACAACCTCCTCGTCAGTGTAACCAAGTACACCCTTCAACTCGTTCTCAGAAGCTTCCTTCATTGCAGCGCAAATCTCAGCATAAGTAGCGGGCTTAGCCAAGTTTACAGTCAAGTCAACTACAGAAACGTCCAAAGTGGGAACGCGGAATGCCATACCAGTCAACTTACCGTTAAGCTCAGGAATTACCTTACCTACAGCCTTTGCAGCACCTGTAGAAGAAGGAATGATGTTACCTGCAGCTGCACGGCCACCACGCCAGTCCTTCAAAGAGGGACCGTCAACGGTCTTCTGAGTAGCAGTAGTAGAGTGAACAGTTGTCATCAAACCGTCCTTGATACCCCACTTGTCGTTCAACACCTTAGCAACGGGAGCCAAACAGTTGGTAGTACAAGATGCGTTAGATACGAACTGAGTACCCTTCTCGTACTTGTCGAAGTTAACACCGCATACGAACATAGGAGTAGAGTCCTTAGAAGGAGCTGACATAACAACGTACTTAGCACCAGCCTCGATGTGACCCTGAGCCTTGTCCTGAGACAAGAACAAACCTGTAGACTCAACTACATACTCTGCCTCGATCTCGTTCCACTTCAAATCAGCGGGGTTACGCTCTGCAGTTACGCGGATCTCCTTACCGTTAACGATCAACTTGCTGTTCTCAACGTCTGCCTCGATAGTACCCTCGAACTGACCGTGCATTGTGTCATACTTAAGCATGTATGCCAAGTAATCAACGGGGCAAAGGTCATTGATACCTACGATCTCGATGTCTGAACGAGTCTGTGCAGCACGGAATACGAAACGACCGATACGGCCGAAACCATTAATACCTACTTTTGTTGCCATTTCTTTTCTTAAATTTTTAATTGTTTAATTGAAAATATGGTTTACTAACTCTTATATCAAATATATAAAATGATGATATTCTCTAACCACAATTACAATATTCAGCGCTCTTGCACGCTGCAATACATAGCGTTACAAAGGCCGTGATTAGGATGAATATTATTTTTTTATGCACTTTTATTCTATTTTCTTGCGCAAATTTACAAAAATCTTTTTAATTTCGCATCGGAAATGAAGAAGAAATTCATAGGAAGCAACAATTATTAATCTAAATACATATTAAAAAAAATGGCAAAAAGTACATTCTTACAGGATTTTAAGGCCTTTGCAATGAAGGGCAATGTGGTGGACATGGCTGTCGGTGTTATCATCGGTGGTGCGTTTGGTAAAATCGTTACCAGTGTAGTAAACGATATTATCATGCCTCCTATCGGTTGGCTTATCGGTGGTGTAAATTTCAAGGACCTAAAGTACGAACTACCTATCAACCCATTGAGCGTACAGGAGGGTGTAGAACCTGTGCCTGTTACTATCAACTATGGTAACTTCCTACAGACAACTCTTGACTTCCTGATTATTGCATTCTGCATCTTCGTTATGGTAAGAATCATTACCAAGCTTACCAAGAAGAAGGAACAGCCAAAGCCTGCAGCTCCTGCGCCAGCACCCGTTCCAGAACCAAGTGCAGAGGAAAAGCTATTGACTGAGATTCGTGATTTGCTGAAGAACAAGTAAGCACTCATATTTAAGATAGCGAAAAAGAGGATGTGCCAACAAAAATGACACATCCTCTAATTTATTTCGCTATGAAGGTACCACCAAGCCATTCTACCATGGGTTCTTCGCCACGAAGGAGATGGTACTCTATGAGATGAGAGTTGCTATCAAGGGTGATAACAAGTGGACCTTGGATGATTTCTCCATCGGGGAGTTGCAATCTGTGGTATCCGTACTTTTTCATCGTTGGCGACGTGATTCTCTTAGAGGTTTATCTCTGACAATGTTGATGGTTCGCTTGTCATTTTGCTTGCCACGAATATCGTAAGGATTCTGACGTACCTTGTTTGTATCTGGTTCCAGCGTTTCTGGTAGAATTTTTACTGAATCCTTTTGTTCGGAGTTTTCTTCTTGCTTTTTCTTAAGATTCTTGTCGTGATAACGAACAAGGATGAAGTCCTTAATGGAAAGGATACCAAAACCATGCTTGCGAAGAGGCAAATAGATTGAGCCATTGATGCTACGAATGGCTGTATCTTTGTATTTTGAGGCGCACTGAAGTCTTAGCTCCAACTGACGATTGGAAGTGATGCGCTGACTTACACCTACGATGCTATCATTCTCGTATTGTACTGAAAGGAGAGCATAGGCCTCCTGAGAATTGTCGCTAGTAAGGAAATGAGTCTTAAACGTCCACATGAAATAATCACCTTTGAGATATGTGGAGTCGGCATCTATAGTGAAAGAATATATATTATCAATCACATTGGGGATAAGTACTACACTATTGCGATAGCTCCAAATGTTGGCTGTATCTCCTTCGGTGGTGAGGAAGCTATAGGGATTTTTCTTCTCCTTGCGCTCTACACCCTGGCTTTCTGCCATGTATGTAAGGCGTTTGGTAACGTTTTCGCATATACCAACCATCTTCTCGGAATGCTTACACCAATATACCAAAGAGGAATCGAACTCAGCCTCGCTTACATGATGTTTCTTCAAAGCTGCTTGAGTAAGTATATACCTGTTCTCTTGCAAATCACCTACCTGTAAATCCGCCATAGCCAGTGCCAGGTGGTAATCTACAAGGATGTTTGTCATCTTCTTTTCAGACAATATGCCAGAGGGCCTACTGGGTTTGCAAGCACCTAGAAGTAAGAGTAGAGAGAAGAGAAGGCTGAATTGCTTCATCGTATATTAATGGAGAGAGATTATTTCATAATGTTTTGCAACTGCTTTCGATAGAACAGTAACATATATATTACACTGCAGGAAATGCAAGCATCAGCAAAGTTGAATATTGGCGAAAAGAATATAAAATGCTCTCCACCGATATAAGGCAACCATGAGGGCCAGTTCCATTCTACAAGAGGGAAATAGAACATATCCACCACCTTGCCATAGAACATTGAAGCATATCCGGTACCGAAGGGAACGAATTCGGCAACAATGGGTGCAGGAGGATTATTGAATATCATGCCATAAAAAAGACAATCAATGATATTGCCCGTTGCACCTGCCAATATTAATGACATGCAGATGAGAAAACCTGTGTTGATACCGCGTTTGATAATACTACCTATTATATATATAAGAAAGGATACGGCCACAAGGCGGAAAGAGGTAAGGAAAATCTTGTCAACAAGCTCTATGCCAAAAGCCATGCCACTATTTTCTGTAAAGAGAATCTTGAACCATGGTGTTATCTCTATTACCTCGTGCATGAACATGTTTGTTTTAACCAAAATCTTGATGATTTGGTCGATGATAATAGCCGCCAGCGTGATGCTAGCGGCCGTTATTATCTGTTTTCGTTGTTTAGTCATACGAAAGAGTTAAGGTAGGTTCTATTAATAAATTTATCCTTTTCATAAAGTAGAATTCCTATTGCTTCGGTTCTACGATTTCTCTTACTTGTATACTTTTCATTTTCACTTACTCACATAGGTCAATATGTTCGTTTGCTCAAATTAAAAATCTACTGCGTAATAGACATCATATAACACAAAGCTAATTTACAGGTCCTACCTTAAACCTTTTCTACTGCAATGGCATCACCAGAGAAATTAATCTCTGTGGCCAATACCTGACTAGCTACATAATCATAATTAGCTGATAGGCAAGCACGAGTATCGTCATTATCAGGCAAAGTAACGATAATACGGTCGGTAATTTCGAAACCGCTATCCTTACGCATCTGCTGGATGCTGCGGATAATCTCGCGAGCCATACCCTCGAGGCGCAATTCCTCGGTAATGGTTAGGTCAAGAGCAACGGTGAGAGTACCGGCATTTGTTACACTCCAACCAGGAATGTCCTCGCTATAGATTTCTACATCCTCAAGTTCGATGAGTGCATCTGCACCCTCAACCAAAAGTGTAACACTACCCTGCTCCAACATGGTAATCTGTTCTTGGCTCATCTCAGCAACAGCTGCAGCCACGGCCTTCATCTGCTTGCCAAACTTCTTACCCATGGTACGGAAGTTGCACTTAACCTTCTTGACAAGCATACCAGCACCTTCTACAAATTCTATCTCCTTGACATTTACCTCGTCCAGGATAAGTTGCTTCATAGCTTCGATGCGTGCCTGCTGTTCTGCATTCATAGCAGGGATAGCGATGCGTTGAAGAGGTTGCTTAACGCTGATTGCCTCCTTCTTACGAAGAGAATGAATCATACTGGTTATCTGCTGAGCCAGTGCCATTCTTTCTTCCTGTTCATTGTCGATAACAGATGTATCGGCAACGGGGAATTGAGCCAGATGTACACTACCAACATTCTCCTCGCCACGTCCCTCATGTAAATCACGATACAAACGGTCAGCATAATATGGTGCGATAGGAGCCATGAGGCGTGCTACTGTTTCCAAACAAGTATATAGAGTTTGATATGCAGACAACTTGTCGGCAGTCATTTCACCACCCCAGAAACGCTTCTTGGACAGACGTACAAACCAATTGCTGACATTATCTACAACGAAGGTTTGGATGAGACGACCGGCACGAGTAGGTTCGTAATCATTGTAGCACTGCTCAACGTCACGTATAAGAGAATTAAGCGAGCTAATAATCCAACGATCCATTTCAGGACGCTCTGCTACGGGTACCTCTGCCTCTGAGAAGTTCCAACCATCTACGTTGGCATACATTGTCAAGAAAGAATATGTCTGGTACAATTTGCCAAAGAAGCTACCAGTAACCTCCTTCACACCATCTACGTCGAACTTCAAGTTGTCCCAAGGCTGAGAGTTGGTAATCATGTACCAACGAACGGCATCAGAACCATATTGCTCGATAGCACCAAAAGGATCGATAGCATTGCCTAGGCGCTTGGACATCTTAAGACCATTCTTATCCAGAACCAAACCATTAGAGATTACAGCCTTGTAAGACACTGAATCGAATACCATGGTAGAGATAGCATGAAGAGTGAAGAACCAACCACGTGTCTGGTCAACACCCTCAGCAATGAAGTCTGCAGGGAAGCATGTTCCATTGTCCAACTCTTCCTTATTCTCAAAAGGATAGTGAATCTGAGCATAAGGCATAGCACCAGAGTCAAACCATACGTCGATAAGGTCGAGCTCGCGAGTAAGAACAGCACCACTCTCTCCTACCAACTTGATGTGGTCAACATAGGGACGGTGTAGGTCAATCTTATCATAATTTTCCTTAGACATATCACCAGGTACGAAGCCATTATCCTTAAGAGGATTTGAAGCCATCACACCTGCAGAAACTGCCTTTTCTATCTCATTGTAAAGTTCCTCTACAGAACCGATGCAAATCTCCTCACGTGTGTCTCGATTGCGCCAGATGGGCAATGGAGTACCCCAGTAACGAGAGCGAGAAAGATTCCAGTCGTTCAAATTCTCCAACCACTTACCAAAGCGACCTGTACCGGTACTTTCTGGCTTCCAAAGGATGGTCTTGTTCAACTCCATCATACGTTCCTTAGCAGCAGTAGAACGGATAAACCAAGAATCCAAAGGATAATAAAGTACGGGCTTGTCGGTACGCCAGCAATGAGGATAATTGTGAACATGCTTCTCTATCTTGAATGCACAACCCTCTTCCTTCATTTCGATGCAGAGAAGTACGTTGAGGTCCATCTCCTTTGCAGCAGCCTTCTCGTCATAACGACCATCCACGTTGAACTTAGGATCGTAAGCGTTCTTCACGTACTGACCCTGATGCTTAGCATAGTTCTCCTTGTTGACGCACAACTCATAGAACTCCTGGTTCATATCCTCAGGCATGAAGTACTTACCGGTAAAGTCAACCATAGGACGAGTATCACCAGCCTTATCCATAATGAAGAGGCTAGGAATACCAGCATCCTTGGCTACCTTGGCATCATCTGCACCAAAGGTGGGAGCAATGTGTACGATACCGGTACCATCCTCTGTTGTAACGTAGTCACCAGGGATTACACGGAAAGCATCATCCTCCTTAACAACTGGCTTGCCATTCTCTATTGCACAAGGCTTCACCCAAGGCATCAACTGCTGGTACTTGATACCAACGAGGTCCGCACCCTTACCCTTCCAAAGGATTTCAAATTCAGTGCCTTCTTCTGCCTTGAAGTGAGAAGACAAGAGATTCTCTGCAACTACATATACGGCCTCCTGATTGGTGTAGGGATTCTGACCCTTAACAGCCACATAGTCAATCTTAGGACCTACGCAAAGTGCAGTATTTGAAGGAAGTGTCCATGGAGTTGTTGTCCAGGCAAGGATATAAAGATTCTCCTTTGGCAAAGCCTCTGCTGCTGAGCAACCACCCACTGAAAGTACGCGGAACTGAGCAGTAACGGTAGTATCCTTAACATCACGGTAGCAACCTGGCTGATTCAACTCGTGACTACTCAAACCAGTACCAGCGGCAGGTGAATAAGGCTGAATGGTGTAACCCTTGTAGAGCAAATCCTTGTTGTACAACTGCTTCAAAAGCCACCACAAGGTTTCAATATACTTATTGTCGTAGGTGATATAAGGATTTTCCATATCCACCCAGTAACCCATCTTATGAGAAAGGTCCTCCCACTCAGATGTGAACATCATCACATTCTCGCGGCAACGACGATTGTAATCCTCGATAGAAATCTTTGTTCCGATATCCTCCTTGGTGATGCCTAGTTCCTTTTCCACACCAAGTTCTACGGGCAATCCGTGAGTATCCCAACCAGCCTTGCGCTTTACCTGATAACCCTTCATTGTCTTGAAACGACAGAAGGTATCCTTTAGCGAGCGAGCCAATACATGGTGAATACCGGGATGACCATTAGCTGATGGAGGTCCTTCAAAGAAAATGAAAGAAGGACAACCCTCTCTCTCTGTCATACTCTTGTGGAAGACATCTTCTGCATCCCACTGACCAAGAACCTCCTTGTTGACTTCGCTAAGATTTAGCTTAGTTCGTTCTGCAAATTTTTTACTCATATATGATATTTTTATTTTTTTCGCGCACAAAATTACAAAAAAATATCCTCATAGACAAAATACCAGCACAGGTAGTTTACCTATTTTATAAATAAAGACAAAAATGATGCTATAAAAGCACGTAAACGAAGTACAGAAACGATTATTTTGGGGGATTAATCGTGAAATACATCAGGAAGCTTCCATTCAAATGAAGTGGCAAAATTCCTCGCGCAACAACTCGTCAAACTTATACAAAATCACATGCAAAAGACCTTGTAATTGTATTTTGTTGTACCAAGTCTGATTATCGAAAGTTAGGAAATGCTTTTCTTTCTGCAAAAACTCATTTTCGAAACTTGGGAAATACGATTCTTACCCCTGAATTTCATTTTCAGGAAGTCAGATATGAAAATCTTGATACGAAAAGAGAGTTTTGACACTTCGGAAGTATTATTTCTTCTTCCTTTTGCTCTTGTGATTGTACCTTATATCATCAACCGTGTAATGATTCATCAAGCAAGAGCGATCTACATCTCCCTTGATGCCACGAATGCGACCAGAAGCCGTAAATTGCCACACCATAAAGCGCACATTGTCGGTCACTTGAGGTACGTCCTCGGCATAGCGTGCAAACATAAATGGACAATCCAAAAACTTACCAGCAAGATAACGATTGTAAAAATCTTGACTGGTATAAATCATTGGTTTACAGCCAAAATACTTTTCCACTCCGTCAACAAATGCTCGCAAGCGTCTCAAGAAGGGAAGTACCTGCGACTTGCGCTTAGGTGCTATTTCTACATCCACAATAGGTATGAGGTCTTGAGTGCGAGGGTCAACGGTATTGATAAAGTTGGCCAATTGCTGATGCGATGGTGTATTCGGTGAAAAGAAATGATAAACTCCCACGGGGAGACCAACCTTTCTGGCTTCTTTCAGATTCTTGGTATAAGTCCTATCTACAAGACCCGTACTCTCCGTAGCCTTGAGATAAACATAGGTGACACGAGCATCTTTAGCTACTTCTTTCCAATTAATATCGCCTTGATAGCGACTTACGTCTATGCCGTATCGCGAACTAGGCACATTGCCCTTACGCTGATGGTAAAGCTGAGGCTCTGGTATGAAGCGCACTTTATTTTCTGCCAACGAAGGTTGCGGCATCACATCGGGTTTAGGGATGTAATAGGTCGCAACCTTGTTATTATCACCATTAGGATACGCTATCGTGCATACCAAAAGGAGTACTAGTATAAAGCGCTCTTTAAGATTCAACTTTTTACACGTAAGTTACTATAAGACAGAGTTATGCATCTTTTGTATGAGATGCACAAGAAACATAAGAATCAGTTGATGAAAACCGATATGGTTACGCTTGTATCAATGTAGCCTTAAAGTTCTGACTCTTGATACTTGGATACTGACTTCTGGGGTCAACATCGGGATGATTCTTCAGATGATCCAGTACCACCTCAAAGCATTGTCTCTGACTTTGAGCAAGCATCTCTACCTCGAAAGTTTCCTCCACGAAGCTACACTTGCGAGTATCAGGATTTACAATAGCTCTGCGGAATACCATCTTGACATTATATCTGCCTGGATGTATCTCATCGGCAGGACTCAGCTTTACCTCCTTTTGTTCTGCAGCATTAGCGGAATTGGCACTAGCGCCACGCTCTTTAAACTCCTCCAACGTAGAAGCCGTGGTCTTGATAACAATAAATGTATTCTTGTTGGGCAAACGGAAATGGCGGGGAAAACTAGTCTTGTCTTCGCAAAAGCCATAAATACCATCAGCCAACTCGTCTGTCATTGTAATTTGGGGAATGTTGGCAACAAATTCTACCAAAGCCTGAGGGGTGGGAAATACGCCCTCTGTTTCAAAATATCTAACGTAATAATTCATAGCAATTTTTTAAGCGTTGCAAAGGTAGTAAAAATTATCTTAATAACTTAACGCAAATACAATTATTTTACATCTTAACGAAAAAGAAGAATGAACAAAACCTTATCTCAGAGATAAAAATCTTTGCACAAAGTAGAATATTCTTCACTTCTAGAACCATCTGGATTTTGAAGAACAATAGTTTGTACATCAATAACATTATTCTTTTGTAAATCAAACTCTAGCAATACTCTTTTTGGAGCTTTCCTTAAAGTTGTTTTTACAGAGCATTCTCGTCTTAGATTCAGATTGTTTTTCAGGGCTTCTCCCACAAATTCACCTCTTGCTTGCATTGGTATCACAACGGCAAAAACTCCGTCTGCAGAAAGTATTTTTGTGACAGACGACACCAATTCGGCAAACGAAAGATGATGAGAATTTCGTGCCTTACTGCGCCTGTCATCGGGTGGCAATGTATCCTCTGTATAATATGGAGGATTGCAAAGAACAAAATTGAAAAGACCGTGAGAAGAGTCTTCCGAAAAACTTCTCACATCAGCCACCATAAATTCCATTCGAGAAGCGAAAGGACTAGCTTCTGCATTCTCTTTGGCTTCATAGACACTAGGTGCATCTATATCTATGCCAAGAACACTGGCAAAGGGATATCTCTGCGCTATCATCATGCCAATCAAGCCACAGCCACACCCAATATCCAGCACCCTGGCACCAGAGGTATACGAGGCATCCATCTCTGCCCAAGAACCGAGCAAAACTGCATCAGTGCCAACACGCATGGAACTGGCACCATGCTTGACAAAAAATTGTTTAAAAGTAAAGATATCCTTCGACATAATCAGCCACAAATTTACAACTTTTCTGCAAATAGAAACATAATACGTTAATAAAATTAAAATCATCTGCCAACTTCTTTCTATTTTCATCTTTTTTCACTACCTTTGCAAGCCAATTTTATATAGGAAGATATATCCCACTGATTCATTGATAATAAACACGTAAACCCAACATGCGAAAGAATCCTTCGTTTTCATTTGTTACAGAAATTGATGCTGATGTAGAAAAAGTAATACGCGACAGCCAGGACGGCGAAATGGGTATCCTGGCGTTGCGTGACAATATACTATTCCCAGGAACCGTAACTCCCATCACCATTGGTAGAAAGAAGAGCCTCAAGACACTGAAGAAGGCAGAAAAGAGCGGTAGCCTTGTAGCTGCCTTTGCACAGAAGAACGTGGAAACGGAAGAACCAACAATGGACGACCTTTACCATGTGGGCAGTGTGTGCAGAGTGGTGCATCTGATGAAATTGCCCGATGGCAACCATAGCGCTCTCATTCAGGCAATGAATCGTGTAGGTTTGGACGAAATGCACGATACACCGGATGGATTGATGGGTAAAGTCACCGCTATCCCCGACATCAAGAAAGAAGAGGATATGAACGAGCAGTTTATGACATACGAGATGACATTAAACTGCTTGAAACAATTGGCTACTACTACTGACGACATACCTATGGAGTTAATGGAATTGATCAAGAAGATGCCTCTTGGTGTGTTCTTCGCCAATTTCCTTTGCACCAACTTTCCCTTCAGTGTAGAAAAGAAGGCCCAATTGATTTGCGAGGATACGGATTTGGGTCGCGCTACCCTACTCTTGAAGTTCTTCAAATTTGAGCTTAAGCTGGCCAAGATGCGCCAAAATATTGAAGCAAAGACTCATGCCGACCTCAATCGTCAGCAGAGAGAATACTTTGTCAATCAGGAGATTCGCAACCTTCAGGCAGAATTGGGCAATACGGATGAATTCTCCAACAAGTTTGAGGACCTCAACCTGCTTCGTGCTCAAGGCAAAACCAAGAAGTGGAGCCCCAGCGTGGCAGAACTCTTTGAGAAGGAAATAATGAAACTTTCGCGCATCAATGCTCAAAGCCCCGACTATAATGTTCAACTGAATTACCTTCAAACCATGCTACAATTGCCTTGGGGAGAGTACACTCAAGACAATCTGGACCTAAAGCGTGCACAACGCTTCCTGGACGAAGACCACTATGGTATGGAAAAGGTTAAGGAGCGCATCATGGAGCATCTGGCCGTCCTGAAGTTGAAGGCCGACAAGAAGAGCCCCATCATCTGCCTTTATGGCCCTCCTGGTGTGGGTAAGACCAGTTTGTGCAAGAGCATAGCCAATGCATTGAAGCGCAACTACGTAAGAATATCTTTGGGCGGTATGCACGACGAGAGCGAAATCCGTGGTCACCGTCGCACATACATCGGTGCTATGCCTGGCCGTATAATCAAGAGCATCATCAAGGCTGGTTCTTCCAACCCTGTCTTTGTTCTTGACGAAATAGACAAGGTCACCCAGGCAACTACTCATGGCGACCCATCAAGTGCTCTACTGGAGGTTCTTGACCCTGAACAAAACACAGCCTTCCACGACAATTTCCTGGATGTAGATTACGACCTCTCCAATGTGATGTTCATAGCTACTGCCAATAACATACACACCATTCCTCGTCCTCTTTTGGATAGAATGGAACTGATAGAAGTGGGCGGATATATCACTGAAGAGAAAATAGAGATAGTACGCCGCCATCTGTTCCCCAAGGAAAAGGAAAACAATGGTTTGGAGAACCAGAAGGGCTTGAAGATAAAGAAGAATGCCATTGAAAAGATTATCGAACAATATACTCGCGAGAGTGGTGTTCGCTCATTGGAGAAGCAAATCAACAAGATGCTTCGCAAGGTGGCTCTTGAAGTGGCCAAAGAGCAAAATGATGGCATTATCAAGAACTTTGTTGTAGAAAAGAACATTGACGACAAGGAGGTGGAACGCCTTCTAGGCAAACCACTCTTCAGCAGAGACAGCTATCAAGGCAATGGTTTTGCTGGTGTGGTGACAGGTCTTGCATGGACAAGCGTGGGTGGTGAAATACTTTTCATCGAAACGAGCATCTCTGAAGGCAAGGGCGGTCGCCTCACTCTCACTGGCAACCTTGGCGATGTGATGAAGGAATCTGCCACCATTGCACTCGAGTGGATTAGATGCCATGTAAGAGATTTGGGTATTGACCCACGTGTATTTGAGAACTACAACATTCACATTCACGTGCCCGAGGGTGCTGTGCCCAAGGATGGACCTTCCGCAGGTATCACCATGGCCACAAGTCTTGCTTCTGCACTGACACAGAGAAAGGTTCGCAAGGAAATAGCCATGACTGGCGAAATCACTCTTCGAGGCAAGGTACTGCCCGTAGGCGGTATTCGCGAGAAGATTCTTGCAGCTAAGCGTGCAGGTATCAAGCATATAGTGTTATGTCAGGACAACAAGAAAGACATTGACGAAATACCCGAGGTTTATCTTAACGGAGTTACCTTCCATTATGTCAATACCGTGATGGATGTACTGGATTATGCTCTGCTCTCTGAAAAAGTGGCTAATCCCATAGAATTCCACTTTGAAGAGAAGAACACCAAGGAAGATTCAAAATAGTAGCACAATTCTACTATATTGAAATAGCGTCAAGGATACATAGAATAGCTTTAAGGGCTACATCGGAAACAAGTTTCAAGGCTACAACAAATTAACTTTCAAGAAATGAAGTTTGAACTACTACATACAGATTCAAAAACCAATGCCAGAGCTGGTTTGCTAACTACCGACCATGGCCAGATAGAAACTCCCATCTTCATGCCCGTGGGTACAGTGGGCAGTGTGAAGGGACTTACCGTACGCGACCTGGAGGAAGAGGTCAAGGCACAGATTATCCTGGGAAACACCTATCACCTTTATCTTCGTCCTGGTACCGAAATCCTTGAAAAGGCTGGAGGTTTGCATAAGTTCAATGGTTGGAACAAACCCATACTCACCGACTCTGGTGGCTTTCAGGTATTCTCGCTCACAGGCATTCGCAAACTTACCGAAGAAGGATGTACCTTTAGCAGTCACCTTGATGGCTCAAAGCACATGTTCACACCCGAACGTGTTATGGACATAGAGCGCAGCATCGGTGCAGATATCATCATGGCTTTGGACGAATGTCCTCCTGGCACCAGTGACTATGCTTATGCCAAGAAAAGCATGGGCTTGACACACAGATGGTTGGACAGATGTTTCAAGCGTTTCAACGAAACAGAACCCCTCTATGGATATCAGCAGAGTCTCTTCCCCATCGTGCAGGGTTGTACATTCAAAGATTTACGCCGAGAAAGTGCCGAATACATTGCTTCAAAGAATGCTGATGGCAATGCCATTGGTGGCTTGGCAGTAGGCGAACCAGCCGAGGTGATGTACGAGATGATAGAGGTTGTGAATGAGGTTCTTCCCAAGGAGAAACCTCGTTATCTAATGGGTGTTGGTACACCTGCCAATCTGCTCGAGGGTATAGAACGTGGCATTGACATGTTTGACTGCGTAATGCCCACAAGAAACGGACGCAACGCATGCCTCTTCACCAGCGAGGGCATCATGAACATGCGCAATAGAAAGTGGGCCGACGATTTCTCTCCCATCGACCCACAAGGTACAGCTTCTGTGGACCATTTCTATAGCAAGGCTTATTTGCACCACCTGTTCAAGGCACAAGAGCTCCTCGCGCTAGAGATTGCATCTATCCACAATCTGGCCTTCTATCTATGGCTCGTGGGCGAAGCTCGTAAGCATATCATTGCTGGTGATTTCTCCGAATGGAAGAGTATTATGATAAGACGAGTAACCAACCGTCTATAATCGCGCGTACACATATCATTATATATACAACGAATTAGGAATGAAGCTATTCACCAAATTAGATTGGTATATCATCAAGAAGTTTCTGGGGACGTATGTCTTCAGCATCATACTGATTATCAGTATTGCCGTGGTCTTCGACTTCAACGACAATGTAGACAAGTTTACCACTAATAATGCTCCCTGGGAAGGTATTATCTTTGAGTATTATCTCAACTTCATTCCTTTCTATTCCAATCTGTTCTCTTCGCTATTTGTCTTTATATCAGTAATTTTCTTCACTGTTAAACTAGCCGACAACAGTGAGATTATTGCCATGCTTGCTGCTGGTGTAAGTTTCAGACGACTAATCAGACCCTATCTCTTTAGTGCCGCTCTGATTACTGCACTCAACTTTTTCCTGGGTACCGAAGTAATTCCCAGAGGAAGTGTGGAGCGACTCGCATTTGAAAATCTATACAAGAAGCGCATCAAGGTAAAGACGTGGGCAGACAACATTCATCTACAGGTAGATAGTGGTGTGGTGGCATATATCGAGCATTTTGATGGTTCATCCAACACTGGATATCATCTGTCACTTGACAAGTTTGTGGACAAGAAACTGGTATCTCATCTCACAGCTTCTTCTGCTCAGTACGATACCATCTCCGACGTGCGATTCAATTGGACACTGCGCAATGTGAACATCCGAGAACTGAGCGGCCCCAGAGAAGTCATCACTCATTACAATCAGATTGACAGTATCATCAAGTTGGAGCCTCAGGATTTCCTCTTGACCAACAAGATGCAAGAAACGATGACATCTACCCAGTTGAAAGATTTTATCAATCGCCAGCGCATACGCGGTATTGCAGGACTTAAAGACTTTGAGGTAGAATACCACAAGCGTATAGCCGCACCCTTTGCAGCTTTCATATTGAGTATAATTGGTGCCAGTTTGTCGGCACGAAAGCGCAAGGGAGGTATGGGTACAGCCCTTGGCGTAGGACTAGCCCTAAGCGCCACCTACATCCTGTTGCAAGGCGTATGTGCTACCTTCAGCACTCAGGCTGGTATGCAACCATGGCTGGCGGCATGGTTACCTAATATAATATATACACCTATAGCCATATTCTTGTATAAAAAGGCTCCTAGATAATAAAAGATAAACTAATTAATAGAAGCTACCTATATAATGGACTTTTACGACCTTGACCTGAGCAATCCAGTGCTGGACGCATTGGACGATATGAATTTCGTCAATACCACCCCCATTCAAGAGCAAGCCATACCTCCCATTCTCGAGGGTCGCGACCTGTTGGGAGTGGCACAGACTGGTACGGGCAAGACGGCAGCTTTTTTATTGCCAGTATTGTCCGAGCTATCATATGGAGATTATCCATCAGATGCTATCAATTGCGTGATAATGTCGCCAACGAGAGAATTAGCACAGCAGATAGACCAGGCTCTGCAAGGCTTTTCATACCATTTGCCATACATCAGCTCTGTGGCAGTATATGGTGGCAACGATGGTATCCGTTACGAACAGGAGAAGCGCAGCATGCAGCAGGGTGCTGATATTATCATTGCTACTCCTGGTCGACTGATTAGTCATCTGTCACTGGGAAATATCGACCTCTCTCGCGTATCATTTTTTATCCTTGACGAGGCCGACCGCATGCTCGACATGGGCTTTGCCGAGGACATCATGCAGATAGCAAAGCAGTTGCCCGAGAAGCACCAAACCATTATGTTTTCTGCCACAATGCCAGAGAAGATAAGACAGATGGCAAAAAAACTGCTCAATGACCCTGTTGAAATCAGACTAGCCGTAAGTCGTCCTGCCGACAAGATACACCAGATGGCCTACATCTGCTATGAGTCTCAGAAGATAGCCATTGTGAAGGAATTGTTTGCTCAGCAAAAGCCAGAGCGAGTAATAGTGTTCACCGGTAGCAAGGTAAAAGCCAAGGACCTGGCTATATCATTGAGTAAGGCAGGATTCAACTGCAAGGCAATGCATAGCGACCTCACCCAGCAAGAGCGCGACGAGGTGATGTATCTCTTCCGCAGCCAGCAAACCGATATACTGGTGGCCACGGATATAGTGGCTCGTGGCATAGATATAGATGACATAACATTAGTGGTTAACTATGACGTACCTCATGATGCCGAGGATTACGTACATCGCATAGGTCGTACAGCCCGCGCTGGTGCTGGCGGTAGCGCCATAACTCTTGTTTCGGAGAAAGACCAACTCGAATTTCTCAAGATAGAGCGTTTTCTTGAGAGAGAAGTGGAAAAACTACAGCTGCCTTCCTCTGTTGGAGAAGGTCCCGAATACGACAAAACTCTGCTTTCCAAGAAAAACAACGGAAGAAGAAATCGCCACAACAATCGCCAAGGCAAGAAAAACCAGAGCAACAAGCCACAGGCCAAAAAATCTCAATCAAAGAAGAATCTTGACAAGGCCCAAACCCAACCCTCTGAAACTCAAAAGAAAGCAAAAAAGAAGCAAAACAAACAAGTCAACAAGTGTTAAATTTTGTTAAAAAATAACACTTAAAGTATAGCATTTATTAAATATATTTGTTGTACCTTTGCCCAAGTGAAAGATTTAAGCAGACATATAGAATACCTCTTGACAGAGCATACGTCCATAGCAATACCCGGTATTGGTATGTTCACCGTAGAGGAACTCCCCGCTAAATATTATAGCGAGGAGAATATCTATATTCCCCCTGTACGTAGCGTACACTTCAATGCAGCCAACACTCAGGACGATGGCAAGCTGGAGCACTGCTTAATCCAATTGCACAGAGTTACTCGTGGTGTGGCCAAGAAGTGGATTACAGAGTACCTGGAGTATATCAACCAGTCGCTCATGGAAAACAACAGCATGCCCGTTGGTACTATCGGACAATTGGTTTCTCGCGATGGCAAGATAGATTTCGAGGTATGTGATGCAGGTGTCAACTCACCCGAACTTTATGGTCTTGACTCATTCCACTTTGAGAAGCTACCATCTTATGCCCACAAGAACAGAATCATCAAAGACCCCACACACCTGACCATACGCTTGCGCCGAAGCACAGTGCGCCGCGCTATGACAGCAGCCGCTATGCTGATAGTAGTGCTTACTATCATAGTGCCCAATCGTGGTTTCTTCAAGCAGCATGATTTCAAGGCAAAGTTTGCTTCTACAGAGAGCATTGTAAATGTCTTCAACAGGTTCCCCCAACCTATCTCCAATAGCACAGCTCCAGAGGCTACAATCACTCCAGAGGCTACGATAGCTGAGGATAATACATCAGCTCTGAGTGCAACGACATCCGAACCCACAAACACAGTGGTATGCGACATGGTGGCCATCACTCCTGCACAACCAGTCGACACTCTGGAATCTGCAGATGTACCTGCAGTAGTAGCACAAGAGGCAGAAAAGCCAGCAGTTGTGGCACAGCAGGTAGAAGAGCCAGCTATAGTTGCTCAGGAAGTAGTAGAGCAAGCTGAACCAAAACTAGAGGAAACACAACCATTAGTAGCCAAAGGATATTGCGTAGTAATGGCCAGCGCTATCACTCACAAGGGTGCAGCATTGCTGATTGAAAAGTTGGCTAAGGAAGGATTCACCAATGCAGTAAAGCATACTGATAATGGAATGCTTCGCGTGGTGCTCACTGGTTTCCCCAACGAAGAATCTGCTCGTGCCACCATGGCCGTAGTACGTGCCACAGATGATATGTACTCTGGTTCTTGGATAAAGAAATTCTAACACACAAAACTTAACGTAAATATTAATCATGAAGCGTGTACGTTGTCCCAAATGTGATAGCTATATCACTTTTGACGAAACCAAGTACCAGGCTGGTCAGCAACTGGTGTTTCAGTGCCCCGAGTGCTCCAAACAATTTGGCATACGCATGGGTACGAGCAAGGTAAAGGAAACACGCAAGAATGAGGTTCTCGACGAGGAAGCCAACAAAGACCATTGTGGTAGCATAGTGGTTGTGGAAAACGTATTTCATTACAAACAGGTACTCCCCCTGAGTATGGGCGACAATGTACTGGGCAGATACGTCAAGGGCACCAACATCAATCTCCCCATCGAAACAGTAGACCCCAGCGTAGATACCAAGCACTGCGTCATCCGCGTACAGCATGGCAAGAATGGCCAACTGCAATACATTCTATGGGACGCTCCCTCCAATACAGGTACATTCTACATGAACGATATCTTGCGTGACAACGAAAAGGTTTCTCTCTCCGACGGAGACATCATCACCATAGGTGCCACAACATTGATATTGCGCACCGCCAAGGATGACGACGAGGAATAATAGGATTTTATCACTTATAGATTCAAAAAAGTACAGATGCTCCGCAGCATCTGTACTTTTTTATTAATCGGAGTACTCTGAATAATCAGAATATTCAGAGTATTCAGAATAATCAGATTACCTTCTCCGAGAAGCTAAATCAGCAGCATGCAAGACCTACATATCATACTTTAGTTTCTCGAACTCCACCTCGCTATCAAGGTCCTTAAGGAATTCATCCAGTACCTCTTTACTGATATCTCCTAATTCGAATTCCTTTTCGGCATCTTTTCGTATTTCTGCTATCCATGCCCTTCTTGCTTGGATATAGTCTTCTTGGACTTGTTCTGCTATTTCTGGGGTGATATCGCCTTCTATACCATAGTATTCACGTATGAGACGGTAGCTCCATGCCCAACGGTATTCTGCATAGTTGGCATGGGCATCTATGAACTGTTGGCGAATATCACCTATGTTTTTCAACTCACCGTTGCGAATTGCTTCCACGATGCGTTCCTCTTCACTCAATGGGATAAGAACACCGCTTAAATCACTCCACTTACCAGTTCCTACAGAGCTTTTAGGGCGCTCAAGTTTATGCCTTTTCATAACAGCTCCCATGTATATCCTTAGAGCGATATCATAGTATTTTATTCCTTTTTTCAGCGAAGAGTTTCTGATAACATAATCGTGAAAGTTATAGGTTGACACATCACCAGAAACCTCCTTAAGGCTTTCCAGGGTGCGTTTTGCAACCATGATTCCACCAACAGAGAAGGGAGATAACCAGTCAAAATTGACGATGGAGTTTTTTCCACCCTGTGAACGCTTGTCGCGTTTGGGCCATTTGCGTATGTCTCGATACAGTCCTACCGTTGTCAGATTACGTCCAGGCACCAACACCATTTCATCTCCATAAGCAATCAGGTAAGAGAAAGGAAGTTTTCGTGTATCTGGGTGATACATCAGTTTTCCAAAGCAGACACTAAATGTACCTATCTGTGCAGGCATAAGGATATATGAGCCACTGGCAGTTTTTGTACCCCTTTCAAGTACACCCCAATGCATGGGTCCCATTTTGTAGGCATGATTGGAAAAGTTGGTATTTGACCCTGCATTATAGAAGGAGTACATACCACCCATGAGCAACGTACTTTTATGATGACTGGCAGAGAAAGGACCACAGAATGCGGCACAAGCCTCTCCGTTGGCCATGTAACAATTGGCAAAGAAAAGACTGTTGGCAGCAGTGAATCCGTCGGTAATCATACAAGCTTCTCCCACAAAGCAGTTTTCCAGCTTTGCATTATTCAGTATACTGGAGCCATCATATATGACAGAGTTTTCGCAGATTACGCCAGTACCAATGTGCACACTAGCCTCCGGGATACTTTTCAGAGTACATTCGTTTAGCCTTGATGCCCCTTCTATGACACACCCACTGCTGATGTGACAGTTGGTTATGGTCTGGGTGTTAACGATACGAACACGATTGCCGATGGTTCCTCTTTTGACGTCCTTTCTTTTTCTTTCAATATTTCGGCGAACAATATTTCTGATATTTTGGGTAAAGCGTTCATCGTGCTCATATTTTACCATCAGGCTAGCCAATTGAGAATTCAAACCGTCAAATATCATCACATTTCCTTTTCCCACCTCGTTGAGAACAGAAATCACTGTACCTTCTCCGAAACGAGCATCCTTTTTAGTTTCTATAGCACAAACGTTACTAATCAAGACACCGTTACCTATATCATAATTATTAATATAGTTGCGGACATTTTCAATGAGGCACTCATCGCCTATGCGTACGTTGCGTAATGTTGCATTATTTATGCCACATGGTTTCATAAAGTCTTCAGAAACCTCAATGTCACCATTCATGCTACCAAGCTCCACTCTGCCATAGAATTCCACTCCACGCACCCTACTCGGTTTGAAGTCATCCGTTACCAGGATTTGTGTCCAGTCCTCTGCTATGCAGTTCTGTGATTGAAGTATCTTTATTTCTTGTTCGGTAAGCCTTCTCATATTCATTTTCAATTAAGCATCACTCTTCCGAGAGTAAGCCCACACATATATTAAAAGTTATCCTGAAGCCCCCACTGTAAGTTTTGTAAGTAGTTTGTATGCAAGGGTATTAAAGCAAAAGAGAGCGAACTGATGTTGTTCACTCTCTTGTTAAGTTGAGGTGCCTGGCGGATTCGAACCGCCGTAGACGGTTTTGCAGACCGTAGACTAAGCCACTCATCCAAGGCACCTTGTTCCTTGTTTGCGATTGCAAAGGTACGACTTTATTTTATTCCACACAAGTTTTACGATAACTTTTTTCCATTTTCCTGAGATTTTTCTTCAATATTTCACCAAAGAGGGTCTTTTCATGGTGTCGAGGTTAGTTTTTTGACCTGCAGTGACAATATTTTATATTTAATTGTATAAATTTGTCCCTCAAAATTAAGTATACAAAATGGGGATACAAAGCTATGCCCTATAAAATAATTATAATGTGTAAGTACGATGTATCAGAAGTTTATTATCAATCAGGATGGAGTGCTAAGATTTGGTCGTGTTTATCAGCACCGCGACTTGCTACGTGTGGGTGAGCACTGCCCGTATGGTGGTGGTTTGTGGAAGGTGGACGAAGGCCGAGGAGCCATACTGCTATATGGCAGGTCTTTTGCTTTCGGAGCAGCCGAGTTCTCAGCTCTCAGACGAATAGACTGGAGCGGATTGGGAGGAACCCCTCGCCCACTCTTCTTTCTGCCCCATTGGCCCAACGAAGAACAATTGCTACCCGTGATGGTAAGATAGGAGGAGAATAATCATTTGGGTTAGCGAGTCACATTTTGTTATTCAAGAATAATGGTCACGTTCATGCTTCCTTACCTTTCTTGAATTTTGAGGTGGCAAATGTACTGATTTTTTTTACAAATAGCCAAAAAGTGACCGCAGAATATGATTTTATGACTATCAATTTGCAAAAAGCATCATACACTATGACGGGATATTAACCAATGCTGCAAAGGCATGCCACCATAGTGACGTGATAACTTTGCAAAACAGAAATAGCATTACGATGATATGACAGGGTGTTGAAGCAGATTGCAGAGGTAGACCCTCAGTATGGCTATATACCATTGCAGATTTCAGAAGTAGTAGGTTCATGTGACGCGCTGTGTTTGAAAGCGTGCAAAAGCACACCGTCAGTGTGACAGAGTGCCTCTGCAAAGGTGAAATGAGGGTTGAAACAACGAGGGCTATGCTTTGCAGATAAGCAATGATTGACGACTCTATGCAAGGTGTATTGCCGTTTGACAAAATGTCCATTTTAGCTTAGTAATCAGGCAGAAATACAATTTCTCGAAGAAAGTCTTGCAAGTATTGAGTTAAAGTTGTATTTTTGTGAAAAATAATATTTTTCTACTATGACTAAACATTTTGATTTAAATGACTTTGCCATTGCAAAGAGATGTAACGCTTCAGAGTATGCGTTTGTTGCCAGCAAGTTGGTTGACCTGCTTGGTAGTGTGGACAAAACCAAGCTCACCATGCCCAAGGGAGTATATGAACAATTCCAAGCTGGTGCATCCAAGATGTTGGATATCATTAATACGAGCAGAGCAACTGCTGAAACAACAAAGATAGAGAATCTAGACAAGCAAATAAACAAGTACCTTGTATATGTACTGGGTGTTGTCAGATTGGCTAAAGATAGCGGCATAGAAAACAAGAGTGAAGCAGCAAGGGAATTGTACTGCATCACTAAGATGTACAATAAAGTACGCAGGTCGCCACGCAGACAAAAGAATGCCCAGATAATTAGTCTAATATGTGATTTGAACAATCCCAAGAATGCTCAACTGGTCAAAACTTTAGGTATTAGCGACGAGGTAGATACTCTAAAGAATTTAAATGAGCAATACCTGGAATTGCTCAACCGAAGAGCCGACATACAGGTACGTATTTCTAAAGACAAGCCAGCCCTTATCCGCAAGGAAATGAATGGCTTGCTAAACATTATGCTCACCTGCATACGATGTGCCTATTACAACAATCCAACCGAGGAACTCAAAAGGCTTATTCTATCCATCAACAAGCTCTTCAGCGATATCACCACAGAATATAAGCAACGCCTTGCACATAGAAAAAAGGCAAAAGATACTCCCACACAAGAGCTAGACTCTCAGACAAAGAATGGAATGGAACATGCCACAAAAACAGAAGTGACAACCAGGAATTATAAAACAGAACACCATGCCAGTGACACAGAGTCATACAAACCATACGAGGAAGATAGCACAAAACCTATAATCATAGGAGATACCAGAGAACAAAGGATAATTTCCAGAGGGCCAAGGGTGACCTGATTTTCCAATAGTGTAAAAAAATCACTTAATGCAGCGTCTGGACCGAAAAATAGATACTAAAAACTTGGTCAATCGGCAGAATAATCGTATCTTTGCAAAGCAAAGTATGTGGAACAATGAGAGAGCTAGAGATAACTACAAAAATTGATATACTCCAGGAGAGCGAACTGAGCCAGGAAGAAACAAAACTCATCACCTCTGCCAAGGAAGCAACCAACAACGGTTACTCGCCATACAGCCACTTTCAGGTAGGAGCAGCTCTGCTCTTGGAGGATAACGACATCATTACAGGCAGCAACCAGGAAAATGCATCATACCCAGTGGGATGTTGCGCGGAAAGAACTGCACTATTTTGGGCAAAAGCCAACAGACCAGACTGCAACATAAAAGCCATTGCCATTGCAGCCAAGCACAGCAATGACTTCACACCCTCTCCCATCTCGCCATGCGGCATGTGCAGACAAGCACTCATTGAGGTGGAACAGCAACAGAAGCACTTTATAAAAGTACTGTTATACTCAAAGGAGGGAATATACCGTGCAGACAGTATAGCCAGCCTGCTACCACTCACATTCGGGGCAGACAACATGAAAGGATAACTATATAAAAAACTAACTAAGATACACACAGCGAGAAAATGATTACACTAAGCAACATAGCCGTACAGTTCGGCAAGAGAGTCCTTTACAAGGACGTGAACATGAAGTTCACCAGCGGAAACATATATGGAGTGATTGGTGCCAACGGTGCCGGAAAATCCACTCTGCTAAAGGCCATCAGTGGCGAGTTAGAACCAACCAAGGGTACCATAGAACTGGGCCCAGGCGAGCGCCTCTCAGTACTATCACAGGACCACTTCCAGTACGACCAGGAGACAGTACTCAACACCGTACTCATGGGACACACCACCATGTGGGAGGTAATGAAAGAGCGCGAGGCACTATACAGCAAGGAAGACTTTACCGACGAGGATGGCATTCGCGTGGCCGAACTGGAGGACAAATTTGCTGAAATGGGTGGATACACAGCCGAGAGTGATGCCGGTAGCCTGCTATCAGGTCTTGGTATTAAGGAAGCCTTGCACCACCAACTGATGGGCGAACTTTCAGGTAAGGAAAAGGTGCGCGTAATGCTGGCTAAGGCTCTCTTTGGTAATCCCGACAACTTGTTGCTCGACGAGCCCACCAACGACCTCGACCTCGAAACCGTACAATGGTTGGAGCAATACCTGAGCGAATTTGACCAGACCGTATTGGTAGTGAGCCACGACCGTCACTTCCTGGATAGTGTCTGCACTCACACCGTGGATATCGACTTTGGCAAGGTAACTATGTTTGCCGGCAACTATAGCTTCTGGTACGAATCAAGCCAGTTGGCTCTGCGTCAGGCTCAGAACCAGAAGGCCAAGGCCGAGGAAAAGAAGAAGGAATTGGAAGAGTTTATCCGTCGCTTCAGCGCCAATGTGGCTAAGTCTAAGCAGACCACCAGCCGCAAGAAGATGCTTGAGAAGCTTAACGTGGACGAAATCCGACCCTCTACACGTAAGTATCCCGGTATCATCTTCCAAATGGAGCGCGAACCAGGCAATCAGATTCTGGAGGTGCAGGACCTGAAGGCTACCATGGAAGACGGCACAGTACTCTTCGACAATGTAAGCTTCAACATAGAAAAGGGCGAGAAGGTGGTATTCCTGAGCCACGACCCTCGTGCGATGACAGCCCTCTTCGAGATTATCAATGGTAACCGCGAGGCTCAAGGCGGTACCTACAACTGGGGTGTTACCATCACCACAGCATACTTGCCCGTGGACAATACAGATTTCTTCCTCTCTGAAATGAACCTGGTGGACTGGTTGAGCCAATTTGGCGAGGGCAACGAGGTATATTTCAAGGGCTTCCTTGGACGTATGCTATTCTCTGGCGAGGAAGTTCTGAAGAAGGTCAACGTACTCTCCGGTGGCGAAAAGATGCGCTGTATGATAGCACGTATGCAGCTGAAGAATGCCAACTGCCTTATCCTGGACACTCCCACCAACCATCTGGACCTGGAAAGCATCCAGGCATTCAACAACAACCTGAAGCAGTACAAGGGCAATGTCCTCTTTGCCAGCCATGACCACGAGTTTATCCAAACCGTTGCTAATCGTATCATCGAACTTACCCCCAACGGTACCATTGACAAACTCATGGATTACGACGACTACATCATGAGCGACCAAATCAAGGAACTCAAAGAAAAGATGTACGCACAGTAAAATAAAACTGCTTTTGGCAGAAAGTGTGACAGCTAAATTAAAAATCTGACAGAAAGTGTGACAGAAAGTCTGCCAAATTGACATAAAACGTGCCAAAATCCGATTGGCACGTTTTATGCATATCAATTAGTAGAGGACCATTCAAATAAAAGCAACATTTATGGAAAACAAAGAAGCTAAAAACACAAACGAAGAATTGAACCAGGAAGAAATCCTTAACAACCAGTCTGCAGACAACGCTACTGGCGAAGATAACGCACCCACAGAAAACGAACAGCCCGCAGAAGCACCCGTAGAGGTGGACCCTCTGGAGGCTGCACAGGCAGAGATAGCAGAGCTGAAGAAGCAGTTGCTATACAAGGCTGCAGAATTTGACAACTATCGCAAGCGTGTAATCAAGGAAAAGGCCGACCTAATCCTGAATGGTGGTGAAAAGGTAATCGGCGCCATTCTTCCCGTAATGGACGATATGGAGAGAGCCTTGGAGCAGATGCAGAAAGCCAGCGATGTACAGGCTGTGATTGAGGGTGTGAGCCTTATTCAGAAAAAATTCATGGGCATCCTGGAAAAGCAAGGCGTAAAGTGCATAGAGACCAAAGACGCAACATTCGACGTAGAGGTACACGAAGCGGTGGCACAGTTCCCTGCTCCCACAGAGGAAATGAAGAACAAGGTTATCGACTGCACACTCAAGGGATACAAACTGAACGAAAAGGTTATCCGCCACGCACAGGTTGTAGTGGGTATTTAATAACACAAAGTAACACCTTATTTATATATGGCTGAAAAAAGAGATTACTATGAAGTCCTTGGAGTAAAAAAGGGGGCTTCTGACGACGAGATAAAGAAGGCCTATAAAAAGATGGCCATCAAATATCACCCAGACCGCAATCCCGATGACAAGGAAGCCGAAGAAAAGTTCAAGGAGGCTGCCGAGGCTTACGACGTACTTCGCGACCCCGACAAGCGTGCACGTTATGACCAATTCGGTCATGCCGGTATGGGTGGCGCTGGTGGCTTCAGCGGTGGTGGCTTTGACATGAACGACATCTTCTCCATGTTTGGCGACATCTTTGGTGGTCACATGGGCGGTGGCTTTGAAGGCTTCAATAACTTTGGCGGCAGAGGCAGACGTGGTGCACAGAAGCACCAGGGCAGCGACCTTCGTCTGAAGGTGAAGCTTACTCTTGAAGAAGTAGCCAGTGGTGCTACCAAAAAATTCAAGGTAAAGAAAGACGTTACCTGTACTCATTGCCATGGTACTGGTTCGCAGGACGGAAAGACAGAATCTTGCGGCACATGTAATGGCACCGGTTATACCACTCGTACCGTAAACACCATGTTCGGCCGTATGCAACAGCAGAGCGTATGTCCTACTTGTGGCGGACAGGGCACTGTTATCAAGAATAAATGTTCACACTGCTCTGGCACTGGTGTTGTCAGTGGCGAAGAGTTGGTTGAGGTACAGATACCAGCTGGCGTACAGGATGGCATGATACTGAATGTACAGGGCAAGGGTAATGCTGGTAGAAACAACGGTTATGCCGGCGACATCCAGGTATATGTAGAGGTAGAACCTCATAGCGAACTTACTCGTCGCGAGAACGACCTTATCTACAATCTTCTGCTCGACCTACCCACAGCTATACTTGGTGGTTCTGCAGAAATACCCACCATCGACGGCCGTGTCAAGATTAAGATAGAACCCGGAACACAACCTGGCAAGACAGTAAGACTGCGCGGCAAGGGTCTGCCTGCACTGCATGGTTATGGCTACGGATATGGAGATTTGATAGTAAACATCTCTGTATACATACCCGAAACTCTCACCAAGGAAGAACACTCTGCCTTTGAGAAAATGCGCGGCAGCGAAAGTTTCATTCCCTCGCAATCCACAAAGACTTCATTCTTCCAGAAGTTCAAGAATCTATTTTCATAGGACATTATAACTCGTTGGTTATAAAAGAATATACAAAGATGACTTATAGCGAAGCTACAGAATATCTTTTCACCTCAGCCCCGTTATTCCAGAATATCGGGGCTGGTGCTTATAAAGAAGGATTGAGCAATACGCTCGCACTGGACGAGCACTTTGGTCACCCACACACCAAGTACCAGACAATACACGTAGCCGGCACCAATGGCAAGGGCAGCACCAGCCACACCCTGGCCGCCATACTGCAGAGCGCTGGCTACAAGGTTGGCCTGTATACCAGCCCGCATCTGGTGGACTTCAGAGAGCGCATCAAAGTCAATGGCGTGATGATACCAGAGGAGCGAGTGGTAAAATTCGTAGAGCAAGAGAGAGATTTCTTTGAACCACTTCACCCCTCCTTTTTCGAACTGGCCACAGCCTTGGCACTAAAGTATTTTGAAGAAGCCGAGATAGACATTGCCGTAATAGAAACAGGTCTTGGTGGCAGACTTGATTGCACCAATATCATCTCGCCCATTCTCTCCATCATCACAAACATCAGCTACGACCACGTTCAGTTCCTGGGCAATACGCTGCCTGCCATAGCCAAGGAAAAAGCCGGCATCATCAAAAGGGACACTCCCGTGGTAATAGGCGAAACAGGCGGCAACACAGAGGTCAGAACCGTTTTCTGCGAGAAAGCAAATACAGAGAACGCTCCCATCATGTTTGCTGATGAAATGCATCATACTCCTGTGGAGACGGAACTGAAGGGCTTTTGCCAAGAAAAAAACACTCAAACCATACTTACCGCCCTCGATTTCCTTACGGGAGAGGTTGAGGGAATAAAAACATCTCTTAATATTACTCAGGAGCACATTAGACAGGGCTTTGCCAACGTATGTGGCATCACAGGACTCATGGGCAGATGGCAAACACTATCCAACAAACCCCTCACAATATGCGACACCGGTCACAACGTGGGCGGATGGGAGTATTTGAGCAAACAACTGGCAATGACTCCAGGTCATCTGCACATTGTAATAGGTATGGTTGGAGACAAGGATATAGAAAAGGTTGTGAGCATGCTCCCCAAGGATGCAACATATTACTTTACCCAAGCCAGCGTAAAGCGTGCCATGCCCGCAGAAGACTTTGCAGCAATAGCTCAAAAGCATGATTTGCAAGGCTCCGTTTATGGCAATGTGGAGACCGCTTTTCAAGCGGCAAAAAACAAGTGCAATTCTGAGGATACAATCTTCATTGGAGGCAGCACTTTTGTCGTAGCAGATATACTTAGAAACAGTTTTTAACATTTAGGAGCCACTCTGAGCGTATTTTCGGCGCGTAATATTGGCCGTATGGAGAATATTTTGTATATTTGCAACGTCGAATAATCTATTTTAATTACTAATACCAATGGAGAAAAATTTGATTTCCGGCTTGAAGCGTGAAAACTTCCAAGCCATGGTACAGGGCAAAGAGACCGACCTGTATACTCTGACCAATGCTCAGGGCATGGAAGTAAGCATTACCAACTATGGCGGTTCGTTGGTGTCAATCATGGTACCAGACCGCGATGGCAATATGGCTAATGTGATTCAGGGACATGATTGCATCCAGGATTGTCTGAGCAGTCCAGAACCTTTCCTTTCAACCTTGGTGGGTAGATATGGTAACCGTATCTGTCGTGGTAAATTTACCATGAATAATAAGGAATATAGCTTGTCTATCAACAATGGTCCTAATCACCTGCATGGTGGTCCCACTGGATGCCACGCTCGTGTATGGGATGCAGAGCAGTTGAACGACCAGGAATTGGTACTCCGCTATACCTTTGCATACTATGAAGAGGGTTTCCCCGGCGAAGTAAGCATGACAGTCAAGTACTCACTTACCAATGACAACGAATTGGTTATTGACTATCGTGGTACTACCAACAAGAAGACCGTAGTGAATATGACTAGCCATGGTTTCTTCTCACTGACTGGTATTGCCAATCCCACACCCTCTCAGCTAGACACTATTCTTACCATCAATGCTGACTTCTACGTACCCATTGACGAGAATAGCATTCCCACTGGCGAAATTCGCAAGGTAGAGGGCACACCATTTGATTTCCGCACTCCCAAGCCCGTAGGCAGAGACATCGCTGCAGATGATGAGCAAATCAAGAATGGCACTGGCTATGACCATTGTTATGTTTTGAACAAGCGCGAACCAGGAGAATTGACATTGGCAGCTTCTATGGTAGAACCATCAACTGGCCGTACAATGGAATGCTGGACCACAGAACCTGGTGTACAGTTCTATAGCGACAACTGGGCAGACGGCTACAAGGGACAGCATGGTGCAACATTTGGCAAGCACTCTGGTCTTTGCTTCGAAGCACAGCACTTCCCCGACTCTCCCAACCGTGCTCACTTCCCCAGCACACAGTTGAAGCCAGGCGAAATCTATGTACAGAAGACCGTTTACAAGTTTGGCGTAGAAAAATAATACTAATCCATTCAAGCTACTCTTTCTTTTACCCAAAAGAGAGGGTGGCTTTAATTGATTATAACGATACAGTTTTAGAATATTACAAAAACTTTATTAATAATAATTTAAACAAACTTATTTAAACAAATGGCTCAAAAAACAAAACAGTGGGGCGCGATTATTGTAATGATTGCGCTATTTGCAATGATTGCCTTCGTTACCAACTTGTGTACACCTATGGCAACCATTATCAAGAACCAGGGTGAGATTTCAAACGTTCTTGCACAGATTGGTAACTACGGTAACTTTATCGCTTACTTGGTGATGGGTATTCCCGCAGGTATGCTAATCGCTAAGTTCGGTTACAAGAAGACTGCTCTTATCGGTCTAGTTGTAGGTGCTACAGGTATCCTTATCCAGTGGTTGAGCGGTCAGTTCAATGCTCAGGAGAACATTGGTCTTGTATTCGGTATCTATCTAATTGGTGCATTCATCGCTGGTCTTTGCATGTGTATCTTGAACTGCGTAGTTAACCCCATGCTTAACCTTCTTGGTGGTGGTGGTAACTCTGGTAACCAGTTGATTCAGATTGGTGGTGTATTCAACTCTTCTGCTGCAGTAGCTTGTTACATCCTTATGGGTGCTCTTATCGCAGACGCAAGCAAGGCTAAGATTGCTGACGCTACTCCTGCTTTGATGATTGCTCTTGCTATCTTTATCATTGCATTCATCGTTATTCTTTTCACCAAGATTGAGGAGCCTGAGCAGGCACCTGTTCGTGTAGACCTTATCAAGGGTGCTATGAGCCACCGTCACTTTGCTCTCGGTGCTTTGGCTATCTTCTTGTACATGGGTATCGAGGTAGGTGTGCCCAACGCTGTTCAGCAGATGCTTACATCTGAGCCCTACTCTATTCCTGCTGCTACTGTAGGTATGATTGTAGCTGTATACTGGGCTATGATGCTTGTAGGTCGTTTCGTAGGTGCTTCTATCGGTAGCAAGGTTAGTGCTCGCGCTATGATTACCACAGTATCTATCGCTACATTGGCATTGGTTATCTTCGGTATGTATGCTCCCGCAGACGTATTGGTTAACTTCCCTGGTGTTGACTGGGGTAAGCTAGAGCTTATCTGGCAGCCTGTCCCCCTTGGCATCTTCTCATTCTTGTTGGTTGGTCTTTGCACATCAGTAATGTGGGGTGCTATCTTCAACATGGCTGTAGAGGGTCTTGGCAAGTACACCGCTATCGCTTCTGGTATCTTCATGACCATGGTATTCGGTTGCGCTATCATGATGGGTATCCAGGGTTACGTTGCTGACTTGACAGACTACATGACCAGCTTCTGGGTAGTAGTATTCTGCGCAGCATACCTATTGTTCTACGCTCTTATCGGTAGCCGCGTTTCAAAGCGCTCTGAGTAATATTTACAAATCTAATAAAAAATCCTAAATAAACTATGAGACTAACAATTGATGACGTAAGAAGTCGCTTCATTAAGCACTTCGATGGTACAACAGGTAGTGTATATGCTTCTCCCGGTCGTATTAACTTGATCGGTGAGCATACTGACTATAATAATGGCTTCGTATTCCCCGGTGCAGTACAGCAGGGTATGATTGCAGAGATTAAGCCCAACGGCACTCGCAACGTCAATGCTTACTCTATCGACTTGAAGGACAAGGTAACATTCTGTCTTGACGACCCCGAAGGTCCTAAGGCTACTTGGGCACGCTACATCTACGGTGTTTGCCGCGAGATGATGGCTCTAGGTGTACCCGTTGAGGGCTTCAACACTGCTTTCGCAGGTGATGTACCCCTTGGTGCAGGTATGAGTTCTTCTGCTGCATTGGAGAGCACCTTCGCATTTGCTTGCAACGACCTATGGGGCGACAACAAGATCGAGAAGATGGAGTTGGCACGCGTTGGTCAGCGCACCGAGCACAAGTACATTGGCTGTAACTGTGGTATCATGGACCAGTTTGCCAGCGTACACGGTAAGGCTGGTAGCTTGATGCGTCTTGACTGCCGCAGCGGTGAGTATGCATACTTCCCCTGGAATCCCGAAGGTTACAAGTTGGTATTGGTAAACAGCTGCGTTAAGCACGAGTTGGCAGGTAGCCCCTACAACGAGCGTCGTCTTTCTTGCGAGCGCGTTGCTGCCGTTATCAACAAGCACCACCCCGAGGTAGAGACATTGCGCGATGCAAACATGGCTCTTCTTGACGAGGTTAAGGCTGAGGTAAGCGAAGAGGATTACAAGAGAGCACGTTACGTTATCGGCGAGGTTGACCGCGTATTGGCAGTGTGTGATGCATTGGAGCGTGGTGACTACGAGACCGTTGGTCAGAAGATGTACGAGACTCACTATGGCTTGAGCCAGGAGTACGAGGTATCTTGTGAGGAACTTGATTTCTTGAACGAGATTGCTAAGGAAGAAGGCGTAACTGGTAGCCGTATCATGGGTGGTGGCTTCGGTGGTTGCACCATCAACCTGGTTGCTGACGAGCTATATGACAACTTCGTAAAGGTTGTGAAGGAGAAGTTCGCTGCTAAGTATGGCAAGGCTCCTATCGTAATCGACGTAGTTATCGGTGACGGTTCTCGTAAGCTCTGCTAATCGATAACAACATTAGACGTTATTATATTTCACTCCCCTACCCAATCGTGGTACGGGGAGTGATTTTTTTTGTAGAAAAATGAATGAAATCGGATTTTGCTTCTATCCGAATAGTCCTGAAATAGAAAATAGATGAGAAAAACACTAATGTTGATGAATATGAATGTAAAATATGAAACTAATTTACTAACTTTGTGCTGGTAAGAAAACATCACACATGAGGAAACATTATACAATTCTATGCTTAGGAATAATAGCAACATTGCTATCCTGTTCGGCAAACAAATCAGTGAGTGAAAACCAACGTGTATGGTCGGACATACCTGCCTATACGCAGGTGTTTGAGAATCAGTATGAATTGGGACTGACATCTGACATATACGATGGTATATGGGAGGGAGAAAAACGCCCTATCCTACCCCGTGTAGCTAATCCCTCTCCATATATCAAGCAATGGTCAGAAGGCGAAGGAAATAATTACCTGCTGGAAGAGACTGACAGTATGACGCATGGAAAATATCCCAACCCAGTGCGTATATGGGAAGGCGAACCATACCCCATAGGTAATGGGCGTATAGCAGCATCTGTTTTTCATGGTAGTGGCAGAGACAGATATGCATTGAATGAGGTTTCTTTCTGGTCGGGAGGATTGAATGCTGGTACCATCAACAATAAAGGAGACAAGAGTTTTAACCGTGAGCAGGGTCCCGATGCTATTGATGACGATTTTGGCGGTTATCAACCCGTTGGCGACCTTATTTTCGACTTTGGCACACCTGTAGCGAAAGCTTCATTCATTCGCGAAATACGTCTTGATGAAGGTTGTGTCTCTGCCCGTGGAGAACGCAATGGAAACGTGACACAAAGCCAAGCATTTTGCAGTTATCCCGACCAGGTAATGGTGATTAACTATAAGTCTGAAGAAAAATCGGGCTTGAATGGCAACATCCTTTTTGCGCCACATAGGGCAGAGGATAGCATCATGGTGGGATGGAACACGATACAATTGGTTTCTACGCTGAAGAATGGCATGAAATGCGTGGCTCTGGCAATGATACATCCACATGGTGGTGTGCTCAAGCCAGAGAACAAACACCTGATATTGGAGGGTGCTGATTCATGTACCATCGTCCTGGCATTAGAAACAAATTACGAAATGGATTTTCAGAAAAAATTTCGTAGAGAATGGGCAGAGAAACTTGTAAAAGACCGTATATCCAAGGTTAAGGGGGTATCTTTTTCAGAACTCCAGGCAAGACACTTGAAGGATTATACTGGTTTATATAATCGCCAGCATGTATCCTTAGGCAAATCTCCGAAAGCACTCAAAGCTATGTCTACATATAAACGTCTGGAGGCTTATCGTCAGCATGCAGAAGACCCGGAATTGGAGGAAACATTGTTTAACTTTGGACGTTATCTAATGATTAACACTTCACGACAAGGTAGTCTACCTGCTGGACTTCAGGGCATATGGAATGGAATGATAGATGCTCCCTGGGGTAATGATTATCATAGCAACATAAACTTCCAGATGGTGTATTGGTTACCAGAACCGGGCAACCTGAGTGAATGCCATCTTTCAATGATAGATTACCTGGATGCCATGCGCGAACCTTTCCGCAAGAATACTCATGAATACCTGCACGCCATTGGCGAAAATGTGGATAAGGTGAAAGATGGTTGGGTGGTATATACCTCGCACAATCCATTCGGTGCTGGCGGTTGGCAAGTAAATCTTCCTGGTGCTGCTTGGTATGGCTTACATTTGTGGGAGCATTTTGCCTTTACCAACGATACTACTTACCTGCGAAACCAAGCTTACCCCATGATGAAGGAGTTGTGTCATTACTGGGAAGGACAACTGAAATCCTTGGGTAAAGGAGGAGAAAACTTTGAATCAAATTATCAACGAGTGGACGTGAGTCAGTACCCTGAACTTGCTCATATAAAAGAGGGAACATTGGTAGTACCAAACGGATGGTCGCCAGAACATGGACCTAGGGGTGAAGATGGTGTGTCTCACGACCAACAAATTGTAAGTGAACTGTTTGCAAATACGATTCTGGCCTCTAAAATACTGAATATTGATGAGCAATGGAGAATCCATATATCAGAAATATGCGAACGTATGTATGCGCCACAAATAGGCAAGATGGGCAATCTGATGGAATGGATGATAGACCGTTCGCCTGAGACTGACCACAGACATACATCACATTTATTTGCCGTCTTCCCTGGTAAAGGTATAAGTCTCAGAAACACACCTGAATTGGCAGAAGCAGCCAAAAAGTCCCTATCATACAGAAAGACAACTGGAGATAGCAGACGCTCATGGGCATGGACATGGCGAAGCCTCTTATGGGCAAGACTACATGAGGGAGAATTGGCGCATGACATGATAGAGGGACTTATCACGCACAATATGCTTGACAATCTCTTTACCACTCATCATATTCCTCTTCAAATAGATGGAAACTACGGAATAACAGCTGCCATGCTGGAGATGCTCATACAGTCACACGAAGGGATAATTGAATTGCTCCCCGCACCCACTGAAACATGGAAAGAGGGTAAAGCATCTGGATTAAAAGCCAGAGGTAACATAGAGGTGGATATGTCCTGGAAAAACGGAAAAGTTACAGATTGGAAATTAAGTTCTCCACAACATCAAAAGGTGAAAGTGTTGGTCAACAATGAAATGATAGAAGTTGACTTATAAGTCGGTATGAATCAAGATTAATTTACCAAAACAATCATAACATATATACTTTAGCCGTCTGGTTTACCCTACTTATACTACATATTCAAGATATTTCAAGTATTAAATTTGAAATATCAGGTCTGTTTTGCATTCAAATTCAGATATTTTATGTACTTTTGTGCCCGTTTTATATATATAAGCATAAAATGAGAGCTGCAGAAATTTAGTACTGATTATGATGAGACTAAGAAAACAGATGACATATATTATCATGCTTTTGCTCACGCTGGTTCTTGCTGGATGTGGCGACAAGGGCATGATATCTTCAGTAGATGACCTTAACGGTTCGCACATAGCAGTGCTCGACAATTCTGTTATCGATGAAGACCTGAAGAAAATTATTCCTAACTCGGATATCGTTCAATTCAAATCGCCTTCGGAGTTTCTATTGGCATTGGCAATGGGGAAATGTGAGGCAGGCATTGTGAAAAAAGAGGATGGAGAGTATTTCTTGAGCAAAAATCCAGAATATGCATCACTTGTCCATTCTGAATCAGACGATGCTCAAACCATGATTATTGTTCACAGCCGTTTACTCCCCGATAATAGGAAATCTGTCTCTAACGGTGACTTCTTCAACAATTCGATACGTAGAATCAACCACAACATCATATCTGAAGGCTATTGGAAACTAATCATTAAGGGATTCGTGGCAACAGTATCTATATTCATACTAGGAATTCTGATAGCTTTTGCCCTTACAGCGCTGATGCTGGCTATGAATAGCCATAGGCATCTGAAATATATTTCCTTGCCGATTAACTATTTCATCAAGACTATTCACGACGTTCCGTCCATAGTATTGATATTCTTCTTTTATTATGTAGTCTTTGCATCTACACAGATTAGCGGAATTATAGTCTGTGCTCTTTCACTCGGAGTGTATAGCTCTGGCTCGTTAATTAAAATCTTCACGGTGCATCTCAATCAAATAGACAAAAACCAACATGCT
>JAFOCV010000012.1 GCA_017381015.1 Bacteroidaceae bacterium | reverse complement strand
TTCTCTGTTACCTTTTAGCAAACCTTCTCTTACAGCAACAGCCGAACTGTCTGCTTCGAATTCATCTCGATTGATTACTTTCCAACCAGCTTCTGTTAGCCATTGGTCAATCTTTACTCTTGCTTTTTCTTCAGGCTTCATATGTCTATCCTTTCGCAGATAATTCCGTATTATCAGAAGTTCCGTTATATAAAATACGAGTCAAAAATTCGTTCGCCAGAATTACTGACGTTCGCCTTCATCCGTGATTAAATCCTTCAAATCAACTTGAAGAATCTTGGATATAGCCAAAAGTGTTTCCAAATCTGGCTGATATCTATTACAAGCATAGCTGTTAATTGTACTAAAACTTTTGCCTACCTGCTTTGCAAGCCATGTTTGGGATATACCTTTTTGGTCAAGAATATCTTTTATTCTATTCAACTTCATATTACACCGAATTTTACTACAAAAATACTTTAAATTTTGCGATATACAGGTGATTTGAGCATAAAAATGTGTTTTTAAAAGACAAAAACATAAAAACAATCACAAAACACATTAATAAAATTGCAAAAACATAGCCACAAAGAAGAACTATACCTACTTTGTTAAGATGAAGACACTAAAAAACGCCTATTATGATTATAACTCCAGGAAAAACATCAAAAAATGATTGAACATTATATGGATTATAATTGTTTTTTGTTTAGAAATTCTAAATAATTTTTAACTAAAACGAATAAGGTTATGATTCATGAGGAACTTACGCAATTAGAAAGCATTTATCTACAGTTGAATGATGCTTTTTATAATGAAGATGAGTATAAAATGAAAATTTTATTTAATGAATTCATTAATAATTTTCCGCAATATATAAAATCTAAGAATGATAATATAAGTGACGTTTTTATAGAACACGGTAAAATACCAGGTCGGCCTTGTTCCATTTTCTTAATAGGTGGAGACACATTACGATATAATATTGAGGGATGTTTAAGAACCATTTGGGCAATATTAGAATCCAATAAATATCAAACATTTTCTTCTCACTGCATTGAGGTTTTATATTTTCCACAGAAAAAATTTACCCCTACCGACATTTTATATACAGTTCCAATACAATACAACAATGACGAAAAAACCAATACGCTTACGGTGTCTGACTTATTATCGGTAGCTAAATATTCCTTGCAAGTACTTGAAATTATTCAACCTAATGAAAAGACCTCAGATGTAAGTGACGCTATTACCGTCATGCAGAGTATCGATTTGGCTTTAAACAATAAGCCTTATGACAAACCGCTAAATAAATCATTGCACATAGTCAATAGCGTTCTAACCTCTGTTGTAAAACGAAACCTCGAAAACGAATCAGATAAAAGATTTGTAAGCACCATGGGATTTCTTATAGATTTAGCCATTGATTTTTTCACAGCTAGAAAATAAAATGTTGCTGTATAAAAAGCTACAAACATCCCTTAATTCCAGGATAGTAATCATCACAGAATCTAAGTGAGTATTATTAGGTATCACCCTTTTACTCAAACAGTTTGTTTACGCATTGTTTACGCAGATAAAGAAAAAAGCAGTTGCGAAATTTCGTAACTGCTTGATTTTTAATGTGGACCAGCCTGGGCTTGAACCAGGGACCTCCAGATTATGAGTCTGTTGCTCTAACCAACTGAGCTACAAGTCCGAGCATTCATGAATGATTTTTCACTTCAGCGTGTGCAAAGGTATAACATTTTTCCGACATTGCAAGCAATATTCAATATTTTTTTATACCTTCGCAACATGTTTGTAGCAACAATAGGCTTTTTTGATGGTGTGCATCGTGGGCATAGATGCCTAATTTCTCAAGTATTAGAGGAAGCTAGCAAGCACAAGCTCTCTTCAATGGCTATCACTATGGATTGCCATCCTAGGAGTATTGTGAGCACGGATTATGTGCCTAGTTTGCTTACTACAACGGAAGAAAGGGTCTCCCTGCTTAAAGAGGCTGGCATAGAGAAAGTGGAGGTACTTCACTTTGACAAGAGGATGTCGGAGATGGATGCGCCCACCTTTATGCGCTCAGTTCTGAAGGAGAGACTTGGCGTGAAGGTGTTGGTAATGGGATACGACCATCGGTTTGGACATGGTGGTGGCAGCCAAGAGGATTATGCCAGATGGGGCAAGGAGTGTGGCATAGAAGTGGTTGTGGCACGCGAATTGGATGATGTATATGCTAGCAGTAGCGAGATAAGGCGCAAATTATCCGAAGGAGACGTTAGGAGCGCAGCACTGCTATTGGGGCATCCCTATATGCTCACGGGCATGGTGGAGAGTGGACATCAGATAGGTCGCACACTTGGATTTCCTACGGCTAATCTGAGAATAGTGGCAGACAAGTTGATTCCTGCCAATGGTGTCTATGCCGTGAAGACCAACTTGGGTAATGGCATCATGAATATAGGAAAGAGACCTACGCTAGACAATGGCAATAATCGCTCGATAGAGGTGCATATTATCAACTATGATGGCGACCTATATGGCAAGGGGATACAACTGGACTTTATTGCTCGCATCAGGGAAGAGAGAAAGTTTGCCAACCTTGACGAATTGCGAACTCAGATACACAACGACCTGGAAAAGGCTAAACTGCTATTTGACGCAACGTATTAGCACATGCTTGCCATCTGCCATGGTAGATGCAAAGAGATAGGTTTCGCCACCTTCTGCCAACTTGAGTTTGCGCCTCAATTCCACCACCGTGCTGGGGAAGTTGCGTATTGAGATATTGGCTCTAGATATATCTGATAGCATCTGACGCAATTCCTTCTTTCCGAATCCGCAAGAGGATTCAACTCTAAAACCTCGTCCAGGGAAATGAGGACAAGGCACAGAGGAGGTAAAGAGATTGCTATTGGGATGAAGCTTTCCCATGGAATACCTTTCGCATAGCACATCTTGTATGCCTGCCTTGAGAATACTTGCATTTGGTTCATATAGATATTCACCAATGCCGGTTGAGAGCACACGAGAGGCAGAAATCCTATGCTCGTGGGTACAGGAGAAATCCTCATCGCCACTTTCCAAATTGGAAGCAAAGTATGTGGGCATACCATGATACTCTCTGTCCATCAGGAAAAGCAATTCCTTGCATTCGCCCCTAAGGCTAACGGCATGCACCTCGCTAACGTGCTTTAATACCGTTAGCGCAAGATTAATATCGAGCATGGGAGAAAGTTTCAGAAGTATAAATCGCGACCGGTCAAAGAGAGTCTCCTGTAATTGGGACACATCGGGTGTACAATCGGATATAGCCACCGTCTTGCGCCCTGCTCCATCCCTTCTGGCTGGGTCAAGGAATATGAGGGAGGACGAGGTGTCATTGGCGTGCAGAAATTCCTCAGAGGCGCGGCATACCACCTTAGCTCCATCAAGGTGCAATAGTTTGAAATTATGGATAGCTATGTCACATAGTTCCTGACTCCTTTCCACATAAATGGAACGAGCAAACAAAGGCGACATAAAACTAAAATCTATACCATATCCACCCGTCAAATCCATGAACATGCTCCTATCCGAGGGAGCGGGCAGGATACGTTCTATGATGCGAGCCTTATAGCCAGCAGTGGGTTCGCTGGAACACTGTTCCATAGAGATAACCGGTGGAAACCACACACCCTCTGTTTCTGCCCAACGAGGAAGTTTGTCTCGTGACTTTTGCCATCCTTCTATTTGCTGGAGACACCATTTGATGTCCACTCCCTCCTCTGCCTTCTTCAAGGCTAGTGAACGCACATCGTCTAGCTTATGCTTTTGAATATATTCCTCATTGGTCATCATGACGCAAATATACGAATAAAGCAATACTCAAGCCTGATACCAAGGATATTAATCGCAAAAAGAAAGGCTAAAGCGTATTTTGTAGCTGTCTCTGCGGTGAAATCTTACTTTTAATTTATATATTTGCATCCTAAATATGAAAGACTTTGACATTAGACAAGAGGGGCAAATAAGAGAGCGTGATTACGAAAATGCCCTCCGACCACTGAAATTCCAGGATTTCAGCGGTCAAAAGAAGGTGGTGGAGAATCTAAGCATCTTCGTAGAGGCAGCAAAATATCGCGGCGAACCTCTTGACCATACCCTATTACACGGACCTCCAGGCTTAGGTAAGACAACACTGAGCAACATCATTGCCAATGAATTGGGAGTGGGATTTAAGCTAACCTCTGGTCCTGTACTTGACAAGCCTGGAGACTTGGCGGGCATACTCACCTCGTTAGAACCTAATGATGTACTTTTTATCGATGAAATACATCGCCTGAGCCCCGTGGTGGAGGAATACCTATATTCTGCCATGGAGGATTATCGTATAGATATAATGATAGACAAGGGCCCATCGGCACGCTCCATACAGATAGACCTGGCACCATTCACACTGGTGGGTGCTACTACACGTAGTGGTTTGCTCACGGCTCCTTTGCGAGCACGCTTTGGTATCAATCTGCACCTTGAGTACTATGATAATACCACCTTGCAAAAGATTATCATGCGAAGTGCCAATATCCTTGGTGTACCCATCAACGAGAAAGCGGCCGGAGAGATAGCCGGACGCAGCCGAGGTACACCACGTATTGCCAATGCACTATTGCGCCGTGTGCGCGACTTTGCCCAAGTGAAAGGCAATGGCAGCATTGACCTGGCCATAGCAAAATATGCCCTGGAGGCATTGAATATTGACCGCTATGGTTTAGATGAAATAGACAACAAGATATTGCTCACCATCATAGACAAATTTAAAGGTGGTCCCGTGGGTATCAATACCATCGCTACGGCCATCGGCGAAGATGGTGGCACGGTAGAAGAGGTGTACGAACCATTTCTCATCAAAGAGGGTTTTATCAAGAGAACTCCACGTGGAAGAGAAGTTACCCAGTTGGCATACGAACACCTGGGACGCAAACCTTTCTTGTGCAACGACCAACAAATGCTACTTGACCTATAAAAAACGTAGGCAAACACTCTTAGCACAACACATAGTTCAGAGCAAACATCCCATAGCTCACCATTAAAACGAAACATGGTACTAAATTACATTTGGATAGCTTTCTTTCTCATCGCCTTTGCAATAGCTGTATTCAAACTGGCAGTATTGGGCGACACATCGGTATTTCCTGCCATTATAGACAGCACTTTTGCTTCTGCAAAGACAGCTTTTGAGATTTCACTTGGTCTCACGGGTGTGCTTTCCCTATGGATGGGCATAATGCAGATAGGCGAGAAGGGAGGATTGGTGAACGCATTCAGCAGATTGTTGTCTCCACTATTCACCAGACTTTTTCCCGACCTACCCAAAGGACATCCTGCATACGGACATATGTTTATGAACATCAGTGCCAATATGCTGGGCCTTGATAATGCTGCCACACCCCTGGGCCTTAAGGCCATGGAATCCATGCAGGAATACAACAAGGAGCTGAATGAGAAGAAAAGGAAGGAACAGAATCTAAGTAACGAAGAAGTTGAGCAACTAAATGCCACGGCATCCAACCCGATGATTATGTTCCTGGTGCTCAATACCTCCGGACTTACTCTCATCCCAGTGAGCATCCTGGTATACCGAGCACAAATGGGAGCTGCACAACCTACTGATATTTTTATCCCCATACTCCTTGCCACCACGATAGCTACCCTTGGGGGTATCATCGTCACCAGCATTTATCAGAAGATAAACCTTCTAAACAAAGCCCTGATGGGTGCTATGTTGGGAATGTGTCTACTGATAAGCCTGGTTGTCTGGGCCTCCACACAAGTGGAACGTGACACAATGAATCTGTGGAGTACAACCATAGCCAATGTGATTCTGTTTCTAATAATCATTGGTTTCATCGTAGCAGGAGTACGCAAAAAGGTAAACGTGTACGAAGCCTTTGTGGAAGGCGCTAAAGGTGGATTTGAGACGGCCGTACGCATCATCCCCTATCTAGTGGCTATACTTGTTGCCATTGGAGTATTTCGTGCCTCTGGAGCTATGGAAGTCATCATCTCCGGTGCAGAATGGATTGTTAGGAGTTTGGGCCTCAATGCCGACTTCGTAGCAGCCCTGCCAACAGCCATAATGAAACCTTTAAGCGGTTCGGGAGCACGTGGAATGATGGTAGACGCCATGAGTACATACGGAGCCGATAGCTTTGTTGGTCGTCTTAGTTGTATCTTTCAAGGGGCAACAGACACCACCTTCTATATACTGGCCGTGTACTTTGGTAGCGTTGGCATCAGACACACACGCCATGCCGTATCTGCCGGATTGATTACTGACCTCATTGGCGTCATAGCCGCCATCATCATTGCATACGTATTCTTTTACTAGTTCGCCTGACTTACACCTATATAAGACCTATTAAATCATTATATGGCCAATCTAAAATCTCTTGCCAAAGACACCGCCATCTATGGTTTGTCGAGCATAGTGGGTAGATTTCTGAATTACCTGCTTGTACCTCTGTACACCCACGTCATCAGTGCCGCAAATGGTGGCTATGGCATTGTTACCAACCTCTATGGCTATGTAGCTCTGCTTCTGGTGATACTGGTCTTTGGTATGGAAACAACCTTCTTTCGTTTTGCCAACAACGAAAACGAACGTCCCAATGAGGTTTTCAGCAATGCGATGCTTGTCATTGGCACGCTTGTGGGTATATTCCTTGCTATTATCTTTGGTGGCATTGAACCCATTAGCCAATGGTTGGGATATTCCGAACACCCTGAATACATACAGATAATGGCATCTATTGTGGCGCTAGATGCCCTGCAAGCAATACCCTTCAGCTTTCTTCGCTTTCAGAAAAGAGCTATCAAGTTTGCATCGCTCAAATTGCTATTCATTATCCTCAATATAAGTCTAAATCTACTCTATTTCGTTGTGCTTGGGCATACGGATGTATTCTATATCTTTATGCTCAATCTGGTATGCACCAGCATCATCACCTTCTTCTTCTTACCCGAATTGGTAAAAATGAAGTGGCAGATAAACATGCAATTGCTTCGTCGCATGCTATCATATTCATGGCCAATACTAATATTAGGCATTGCAGGCATATTGAATCAGACGGCAGACAAGATGATATTCCCTCTCATTTACCCCAACCATGAAGAGGGCGTGGTGGAATTGGGTGTATATGGAGCATGCGTCAAGGTGGCCATGATTATGGCAATGATCACCCAAGCCTTCCGCTATGCTTATGAACCCTTTGTCTTTGCTCAAAGCAGAGATAAGGACAAGAACGAAACCTATGCCATTGGCATGAAATACTTCTTGATATTCACGCTATTGGCTTTCTTATGCGTGATGGCTTATCTTCCCATGCTGAAATACCTTGTTGGCGAAGATTATTGGGCAGGCCTCAGAGTAATACCCATAGTAATGGCAGCTGAAATAATGATGGGAATATACTTCAACTTATCCTTCTGGTATAAACTCATTGACAAAACCATATACGGAGCCTGGTTCTCCATTGCCGGTTGTCTTGTACTCTTTGCCGTAAACATCATCTTCATCCCCAAATACAGCTACATGGCATGTGCGTGGGGAGGATTTGCTGGTTATGGCACGGCAATGACACTAAGTTATATCATTGGACAACGTAAGAACCCAATCAACTACCCCCTAAAAAGCATGGCTATCTACGTAGGTATAACCCTACTATTCTTTTCAATCATGCAAGCACTACCCGATAGTTGGTCACCCATCCTGCGCATGGCTATCAATACGGTACTTGTAATTGCATTTATCGGGCATATCATATACCACGACCTGCCATTGCGCAATCTACCCGTGATAGGAAAATATTTCAGGTAGACGCGCCTGATGGCAAACGTATGAACACGATGTTTTTAGCTAGTCTATACGAATAATACCTAGCAGCTGGCGTAATTATTACTCCTTTGCATCGATGTAATTGAATCTGCTTCTACATACTTGTGCCGAATAGCGGATTCCCTCTGCAACTAACTCTTGCCATGTGCTCAAAGGAAGATTCTCCAAGTCAGACTTGCGAATGGAGCGATGACGCATAGCACAAAGAAAACCTGCATTGAAATTATCACCAGCTCCCACCGTACTCACGATTTCGGAAGATGGAATCTGAGGGACATCGAAATCATAGGTGGCTGAGGGGGTACAAATATATATATGGCCAGCGCCAGAGGTGCAAATAAACACCGGGCAAAGGGGAGAGATATGCTTGTCATAAATCTCTTGGGCATCACGTGTGCCAAAGAGTATTTCAAAATCATCGGCACTACCACGAACAATACTGCTCAATCTACAATTCTCCTGAATATTGGGCAACAAATCATTGATTTGATGCTGGTGCGAGCGACGGAAATTGATATCATAATATATCACCGTGTTTGCATCGTGGGCCTTATAAAGAGTATTTGTCACCAACCTACGCAACCCCTTGCTGATGGAGAAATAAGAGCCATACAGAAGATAATCCTCTGATGTAAAGTCGGGAGTAGCACAAGGCTCAGCATCCAATGGTTCGTCCTTGTAGAATGTATAATCTGCATCACCATTTTCATCCAAGTATGCCAGGGATATGGCTGTCTTTTCACCACCTCTAATCTGAAAATAATCAGTAGAAAGGCCATTGCTCTGCATAAAGTCTATTATTTCACGCCCTACCCTATTATTACCAGTATAACCAATGAAATGGCATGGCACACCACTCCTGGCCACGGAAATCATTGTATTGAACGAACTTCCACCTGGCTCTGCAGAAAAGGGTACATATTTCTTGCTGATGGCACCTTCGTGCGTGCCTTGATTATTGGGAGATTCCACTTCTTGCTCATGGAAAAGAATATCCATTACGGTTTCTCCCATTCCTATTATTCTTGATATCATATTGTCCAGTGCTAGAAGAATGCCCCTATCATCTCTGCGTGGAAATGATAGGGGCATGCATTCATATTATTTTCTAATCAATACATCGTGATTACTCGGCAATGATGCTGAATTCTGCACCACTAGCAAAGTCTGCACCGTTCTGGCTGGAAAGAGCACGGAAGCGGAAGTAGCGTGCCTTAACGGGAGCCTTGAGCATTACGCGCTTTTCCTTCTGGTTGTTTTCAAAGCTACCCTTCAAGATAGGCTCACCCCAGTTCTTTCCATCCTGGCTCACCAGGATTTCGTAATCCTTGATATTGCCATTGGGACCATCCTGACGAGGCAAGTAAGTGAAGCCCTTGATGTTCTTGGTGTCACCTGCATCGAAATCTACCCAGTGGGGATACTTGGCTACGGTAACACTGTACATTGTGTGCCAAATGCTGTTTGCATCACCATCCACAAGGTGCTTTGCATTGCCTTCGCCCACTTCCTCACTACTGGTGAAGATAACCTCGGTAGAAATCTTCTCTATCTTTGCATAGGTCATGCTAACCTTAATCTCAGGCTTCTCCTTGTAGTAAGCGACGATAGTACCACCCTCACGGAAGTTGATAGGACCGGTGTATTCCTTGGCCTTCTTCTCGTTGTTCACCTTATACATAATAGTAGCACCTTCGATACCGCTCTCGATGAGAATCTGGCCATTCTTCTGCTGCTGCATGAGGAGAGGCTTTTCGCTAGCTGGAGCAACGTCTACACCACCCTTGGCACCCATAGGACGAATGATGAAGCCCATACGTGTGGGAGCACCGAATGCACGATCGTGGGTAAGAGGACCACCCTGACCACAAGAGTTACCACCAAGACCTGTTACCATAGCGTCGATAGTAACGTAGTTGACATCACTCTTAGGCAAGCGATGAGGATGAGTAGCCATGGTCATATCCATTGCGCTATGGTTCAAAGCAGAGAATGCATAGGGCTGCTCGTTTACTACCACCAGACCCTTGCCAGCCTTGTTGCTGATAGAAGCCCAACGAGTTTCCTCGTGGTTACCCATCTGCTGAGGCTTGGGGAAGTTGACAAACTCCTTAGCAACGGTTGACTTGAACTGCTCAATGAACTGGCCAGTCTTACGGTCATTGTAGTTATCGATAGGACCACGACCATAGTATGCCAATTGGTCAAGCTTAGCAGGAACCTGCATCTCATAACCTAGGCGAGCAAGCACTACACCAGGATTGTTAGATGTGATAGCTGACTGAAGCTCGATAGAACCATCGGGATAGATTGTCCAAATCTGATTAGAAGTGAACTTGAAGTTATTATCATCGAAGGGACGGTCGGTGTGCTCAATCAGAGTATGGATACCGCTATCGTAGCGACCATTCTTGCTCTGAAGCTGAGCAGCATTGGGAGCCTGAGATACAACGGTGAAGGTAAGCTTCACATTGCCATTCTTCTCCTTGATAACCTGAGCATCAACGGCCTTGTGCTTTAGATTGTGAAGACCATTGTTGAACCAAGGCTGATAGCACCAGTTGTCATTGCTTACAAATGCACGGAAGGCATTCAAACGAGGACCACCACCTGCAGGGATAACGGTCTCATTGACATAAGCCAACTGATGAATAGTACCCTTGTTCATATCGAACTGAACCTCAAAGCCTTCGCCCTTGAAGGTCTGGATATTCTCTGCCTGAGTATTGGTGATAGTACCATTACCTGCTACAGATGCAATGCTAGCGGCAGCTGCTGCACTCTTAACCAAAAGCTGCTCCTCTGCCTGAACATAACCCTTCTTTGCCCAAGGCATATCCTCTGCTAGAAGGAACTGAACCTTAGCGAAGTATTCGCCATCAGCGGCAAGCTTTGCATAGTTGTAAGGCATAGTGTAAACCATCTTCTGGCGAGGACCAAGTACCATGCGAGGACCCTGGATGGGTTGGTTCTGCTGAACGCACTTACCATCCTTCCACAATGACCATACAATCTGATAATCGTTCATGGGCTCGTAGTAGTTCTTATTGAAGATTTCTACCTTGCCGTTCTTTGCGTCAAGCATCTTCACGCCTACATACTGGTAAACCTTCTTCACCTCGTAGTACTGAGGCTTGGGCTCACGGTCACCGAAGATGATACCGTTCATTACGAACTGACCATCGTTGGGAGTATCACCAAAGTTACCGCCATATGCAAGATAGCGAGTGCCATCAGCATCGTAGTTGTACATTGACTGGTCAACCCAGTCCCAGATAGCGCCACCACAGAAGAAGTTGGTGCTCTCGATAGCCTCCCAATAGTCGATGAGGTTACCTACGGCATTACCCATTGAGTGAGCATACTCAGATACGTGGAAGGGGTACTTGATATTGTACTTACCGGTAACTGCACCACGCATCCAACCGATAGAGGGATACTGGTTAGAACCCATATCTACGATGTCGTTATTACGTTCGTACTGCACGGGACGAGTAGCGTCGAATGCCTTCAATGCATTATAAGCAGCCACAAAGTTATTACCAGGACCTGCCTCATTACCCAATGACCAGATTACTACGCAAGCATTGTTTACGGTAGCGTGAGCCATCTCCATTACACGAGCTACGTGAGCCTTCTTCCACTCCTCGGGATGAGAAAGAGAAGCTTCGCCATAGTAATACTCGTGGCTCTCGATATTAGCCTCGTCCTCCAGGTAGATACCATACTTATCGCAAAGGAAGTACCAGTAGGGGTCACAAGGATAGTGAGAGTTACGAACGTGATTGATATTTGCACGTCTCATCATCATCACCTCTTCCTTCTGCATCTCACGAGTAATAGCGTGACCTACTGCGGGATGGCTCTCATGACGGTTAACACCCTTCAACTTCAGGGGCTTACCATTGATATAATAGTAGCGACCTGCAAGACCAAATTCATCATCCTCGGCCTTGGTGTCCTTGATTTCTACCTCGCGGAAACCAACGATAGTAGAAACGGTTTCGAGCACCTTACCCTTCTTGTCGAGCAACTCGCCTACAAGAGTATAACGATAGGGAGCCTCGCCTGTCCACTTCTTGGGAGCAATCATCTTCAACTCGGTGTTGAGCACGCTCTTACCAGTGTACTTAGGCAAGGTTACGGGAGTGCTAACTGCTACTACGTCAGTAGGCTTATTGTCGTCATTATAGAGCTCGTGGCTATAGAGAGTATAGCGCATGGTCAAGCCCTTTTGATTCTTCTTGGAAGTATTTAGCAACTCTGCACTGATGTTAAGCACACCATTCTGATAGTTTTCATCGAGGTCGGGCTTAACCACCAAGTCGCGAACACGTACTGAAGGACGGCTCTGAATGGCTACGGTGCGGAAGATACCGGGAAGGCGGAACATATCCTGAGCCTCAAGGAAAGAAGCATCGCTAGAGCGATAAACCTCTACAGCTACGGTATTCTCACCCTCTTCCTTCAAATAAGGAGTGATGTTAAACTCGGCTGCATTACGAGAGTTCTTTGAAAAACCTACGTACTTGCCATTAATCCAAAGGTAGAAGAAAGAATCCACACCATCAAAGGTGATGAACACCTCGCGACCCTTCCAATCAGCAGGTACGCTGAAGGTGCGCAGGTATGAACCCACTTCGTTGCGGTGCTTGTAGGTTGTCCAGTGAGTGGGAGGAGTACGCATCACACCACCCTTCCAGTCGCCTACTGCTACACGATGCTGGAAGATAACGGGCTGATTCACATAGATGGGAGTACCATACTTCTGTGTACCGTCCTTCTGAATACCTACGATATTCCATGAAGAGGGTACGGGGATATTGTCCCATGAAGAGGCATCAAAGCCATCCTTGTGGAAGTCGGCAGGACGCTCATCGGGGTTGGGAGCCCAGTGGAACTTCCAAGTGCCATTGAGTGATTGCCAGTACTTACTGTTCTCGGGCAATACCTTACGAGCTTTCTCTACGCTTTCGAAGGAGAAGAACCAAGCGTGTGGTTGCTCCTTGTTGAGCGAGAGTTCTTCAACAGATTCCCACTCCTTACCGGTGGGTGCAGTTGGGTTGCCATAGAGGAAACCTTCGAGGGCGGGAGATTGTGCCGCCAAGTGCAAGCAGGCGCAACCTGCTGCCAATACGGAAAGAATTCTTCTCATGATAGGTTATTTTTGTATTAAATTTGTTTCACGTATACCGTGCAAAGATAAGCATTATTTTTCAGAAATCCGTCTTTCAGACCTTCTGATTGATGGTAATTTAGTATTTATGGTGTAAATATGCTGATATTTGGCTTTGTGTGAGTCTAAAAAGTATTACAAGAGTATTACAAAAGCTCTCCTCCCCCCACTTAAGCTATCGCTTTTCAGTACTTAATATCTCGTACCATTCCGGGGAGAGTTTCTTACGTATTCTTTCTTTTCTCTTTCGTATTGTGGCCGTAGTTGTAAAGCCCAGATGAGCAATAATGCTATTAGGTACGCCAAGGTACATACATAAGCAACAGATGAGTTCCTGGTCGTTGATCTCGGTATTCTCCAGCAATATCTGACGAGCATCATGGAATGACTCCAGAAGAGATTGTTCGATAGCACGGACGCTATCAGAAGAAGACAACGGAAGTTCTCTTTCGTTTAATTTCATCGCCAATATTTCCTCGTAAGCAGATGTAGTTTTGAAAGCTAGCAGACCTCTATTTAATGCGGACGACAAATCCTCCGTCTTGCTCGTTAGCGTTAGCTCTTCTGAAGGAATAGAATGAGTCTCAGAAGACCTCTTTCCCCTTTTCCTTCTCAACACCAACACACCACCCACAAGGGCAAGCAAAAGCACAAGAAATGGCACCAGCACCAGAGCAACATTGCGCCTAGACGATGAGGATATAACATTGGTTTTCAGTTGATTCTTTAGCTCGTTCATCGTAAGAGGTACAAACTCGCGGCTACCCTTCACCCTCATGTGCATAGCCCTGTGTACACTTGCAGAATCGGTCATATCCTTGCTCTCGTAGATATTCCACATAACGTGGTGACAGATGTATTCTATACGGTCATTCGTGGTATGAGGCAGAGAAAGAGCCTTGTAGGCATAATAGAGAGCAGAGTCCTGGGCACCGAAATGCCAAAGGTCATCAGCCTTATAGGCAAGGCAGGTGGGATAACTCTCATGCTCGGGACCTACTATCTCCAGATACTGATTGAGGTACTGAAGAGCCAGGTCGTAATCGTGCCTTACATAAGCCTCTATCCATCGCAAAGTGTACAATGCATCTGCACGCAAGGTATCATCCGCATCATCACGTACCACTATGTTGGCAAAGTGGAGAGTAGCCTTGTCAAAGAGTGCCATCCTCCTGGCATTATCGTCCTCCGAAGTTATAGCATTTGCTTGTGCCAGGTATTCGTGCGCCACCCGTTGCTCCTCCCTGGGAGAGTATCTGTTTGTGGTGATAGAGTCCTCGCAAGCACTTAGACAAAAGATAAAGGCGGGGAGTAAGATTAAGGTAATTCTGCTCATTGTTTTAGGTTATTTCATCGGCAAAGGTAAATATTTTATTGCACACCAAGATATTTGGAGGCGTGAAAAGTATGTGACTTTTTTGTGACCAGCGTGACAAAATGGTTTTCCTAAGTCTTGGAAATTGATTTCTTTGAGCAGAAATGCATTTCCGAAGTCTTGAAAATGAAATTTTGTTGGCAAAAAGAGATTTCCGAAGCCTCGACATTGGATTCCAACAAACGAGCGAGGTGTATTAAAAAGAAAAATCCGCAGAACCTGGTTATTGTCAGGAATCTGCGGATAATTTATATGCATTAGGCATCAAACCTAAGTTAGCTGAAAGGAATGGAGTACATTTTCAATGAGTTAAGCAATCTTCTATGACACAAAGCCAACTTTCTGTAAGCATGATTATTGCCTACGTGCAAGGAGTTGCTTTTACTTGACAAGAATTACTTCTCAATGATAGTACCTCGCTTGGCTTCAATATCGGTGAAATGGGTAATTACTACGCGCTTTACACCCTCGTTCAAGCTATCAAAAGCATTGTCCAACTTGGGTATCATGCCACCAGAAACAATGCCGTCTTGCTTCAATTGAGCATAAGACTCGGTATTAATAGTGGGGATTACACTATCATCATCGTCGGCATTTGCCATCACACCTGGTTTCTCGAAGCAGAAGGTCAGGGTCACGTCAAAGTCCTCCACCAAGGCCTTTGCCACGGTACTGGCCATAGTATCGGCATTGGTATTGAGAATATTGCCCTTTCCATCGTGGGTAAGAGGTGCTACTACGGGCACAACCGCTTCTACGCCTTCAATGGGCTTAATCAGAGCCGTCAATCGCTTGCCATTGGCACTATCCACATCGCCAACGAAACCAAAATCCACCATCTGCTGGGTACCATCGTCCATAGTGACCATCTTGGGTTCTCGCTTATGACTACGGATGATGTCCATATCGGCACCCGTCAATCCCACGGCATTAACACCCTCGGCCTGCAAGGCTGCAACGATGCGCTTGTTTACCAAACCACCATACACCATGGTCACCACCTGGAGCATGCTTTCGTCCGTCACACGCCTACCGCCAATCATCTGGCTCTCAATACCTAATTGTGCGGCTATCCTGGTGGCCGAGCGACCACCGCCATGCACCAGCACCTTGTAGCCAGGCATCGTGGCAAATTGATTAATCAGTTGCTTGAGCGAGGTGGCATCCTCCACTACGGCACCACCCACCTTGATTACATTTATCTTGTCCATAACCAACTATTCCTGAGAGCTATAGAATCTCACACCGGTAAGACTTATTCCAAATATGTGTAGCCATAAAGGCCAGCACGATAATTGCTAATGAATTCCTTGCCCTCGGCATCGGTAATCTTGCCATCCTTAACGGCCTTGCTTACCCAAATCTCCAAGCGGCGTACCAACTTCTTGGGCTCGTACTGAACGTACTCCAATACATCGGCAACGGTCTCGCCATCAATGATTTGCTCTATCTCATAGCCACCATTGCTATCCACCGAGATGTGCACGGCATTGGTATCGCCAAAGAGATTGTGCATATTGCCCATAATCTCCTGATAAGCACCTACGAGGAATACACCGATATAGTAATGCTCGCCATGCTTGATGGTATGCAAGGGGAGATAGCTGGTTTGCTGAGTACCATTGACATAAGCCGAAATCTTACCGTCCGAGTCGCAAGTGATGTCTTGCAATGTAGCAGAGCGAGTAGGTTTCTCGTCAAGGCGCTCGATAGGCATGATGGGGAACAATTGGTCGATACCCCAAGAGTCGGGCATACTCTGGAAGAGAGAGAAGTTGCAGAAGTACTTGTCGGCCATCTGCTTGTCCAATGTACGCAATTCATCAGGCACATGCTTCTGATGATGTGCCAATTCTGCCACCTCGTGACTGATTGCCCAATAAAGGCTTTCTATCTGAGCACGAGTCTTCAAGTCGATAATACCATGGCGGAAGAGGTCAAGAGCCTCCTCACGAATGTCCTCGGCATCGTGCCAATCCTCCAGCATAGAACGGCTGGAAAGCTTGTCCCAAATATCCGTAAGGTCGTGTACCAGCTTGTGGTCCTCTGCCGAAGGCTGGAAATCCTCTGGCATCTTGGGAGCGGTAACACTCTCCATCACATCCAGAATCAGCACCGAGTGATGAGCCGTAAGGCTACGTCCACCCTCTGTGATAAGGTTGGGATGAGGGATATTGTTCTTGTTGGAAGCCTCCACGAAGGTATAAACGCAGTCGTTGACATACTCCTGAATGCTATAGTTGACAGAGCTCTCTGAATTGCTACTTCTGGTACCATCGTAATCGACACCGAGACCACCACCGCAATCCACAAACTTGATATTGTATCCCATGGCATGCAATTGCACGTAGAACTGAGCAGCCTCCTTCAATGCCGTAGAGATACGACGAATCTTGGTAATCTGACTACCGATGTGGAAGTGTATGAAGCTCAAGCAATCCTTAAGGTCCATTTCCTCCAGGGTTTGAAGGGCCGTAAGAAGTTCGGAACTATTCAAGCCAAACTTGCTGGCATCGCCACCGCTCTCCTGCCACTTGCCACTACCGCTGGAAGCCAACTTGATGCGGATACCCAAATTAGGGCGCACACCAAGCTTGGCGGCTGTATCTGCAATGATTTTAAGCTCGGGAAGTTTCTCCACCACGAGGAACACACGCTTACCCATCTTCTGAGCCAACAGAGCCAGCTCGATGAAGTTCTGGTCCTTATGACCATTACAGATGATGAGCGAGTCAGAGTCCATGTGAGTGGCAAGAACGGCATGCAACTCGGGCTTACTACCAGCCTCAAGACCAAGATTGTATCTCTTGCCATGGCTGATAATCTCCTCTACCACGGGACGCATCTGATTAACCTTAATAGGATAGATGATGAAATGCTCACCCTGGTAGTTGTATTCCTTTCCAGCCATACGAAAACATGCATCCGTCTTCTGGATTCTACTATCAAGAATATCAGGAAAACGAAGTAACATTGGGGCCACTACATGCTTGGTTGCAAGACGGTCAACCACCTCTTTCAAGTCAATGCGTGCACCATTCTTCTTTGGTTCTACGTATACATGTCCTTTCTCGTTGATACCAAAGAAATTCACACCCCAACCCTTAATGTTGTAGAGTTCTTCTGAGTCCTCAATGCGCCACTTTTTCATTATCGGTAAATAAAAAAATAGTTTGGTTTGTTATTTTTTTGTTAATTTTATCTTTCTGCGTTATGTATATATTCCTGAAGCATCCCATTGGATTAAATACCAGTGGCATCGCGCAACATTTTCACGCTTTCATCCACCTTTTCCCTTGAATTCAACAGGTCTACGTCAAAGATGTGCTTTGCCTTCATATAGAAGGGTTCTCTAGTGTTGAGCATCTCTTGTATGTAAGCGGTCAGCTCTTCCTCGCTCTTGCCCACGATGAGGGGTCGCACCACTCTACCCATCTTGAGATGAGCGGAAAGCACCTCGGCAGAAGCCTTCAGATAGATGGTGGTACAGAGCGAGTTCATATAATCCATATTGTCGAAGAAGCAAGGAGTGCCTCCGCCACAAGAAATCACCACGTTTTCAAATTCGGCCACCTCGTGAAGCATATTGCGCTCTATCTCTCGGAAGCCTTCTTCGCCACGCTCCTGAAATATCTGAGCCACCGTCTTATGGAAGCGCATCTCTATGTACCAATCCAGGTCGTAGAACTGTACCCCCAAGTCCTTGGCAAGTGCATGACCGATGGTGGTCTTGCCTGCGCCCATGTATCCTAGTAAGATAATGCTCTTCATACTCAGCTTCTAGCACTCTGGTAGTATTATTTTCTCTTCCTTGTTGACTTGGCCGCAGGAGCAGGAGCATTGTTGATTATCTCCATGCACTCCTCGTAGGTCAACTCAGAAGCCTTCTCGTGAAGATTCCTGGGCAACTTATAGTTCTGTCCCTTATAGAAAAGGTAAGGACCGTATCTGCCGTTCATTACCTCCAGTTCGGCATCCTCTTCAAAGTCCTTCAGGTGCTTTCTTGCCTCATCCAGACGGAACTGAAGTATTATCTGTACTGCTTGCTCAAGGCTGATGGTGAGAGGGTCGCTCTCCTTGGGCATGGAGATGTAAGTCTTGCCTATGTTGATATAAGCGCCATACTTGCCAGCACCAATTTTGACCATTTCTCCGTCAAAGTCACCCAATTCGCGAGGCAGCTTGAACAACTCCAGAGCCTCCTCCAAAGTGATTGTCTCCATGCTCTGCTCCTTCTTCAATTGAGCAAATCTGGGTTTCTTCTCACTATCGGTACTACCTATCTGCACCACGGGGCCAAAGCGTCCGATTTTCACCATCACGGGTTCGCCACTCTTGGGGTCTTTGCCCAACAATCGCTCACCCACACGATGCTCGTTTCTGCTATTCATGCTCTGCTCCACCTTGGGTTCGAAATCCTCGTAGAACTTGCGAATCATCTGTATCCAATCAGCCTTGCCCTCGGCTATATCGTCGAATTCCTTCTCCACCTCGGCGGTAAAGTTGTAATCCATGATTTCGGGGAAACTATCCTTCAAGAAATCGTTCACCACAATACCAGTATCCGTGGGGAGCAACTTGCCTCTCTCTGCACCCAGAATTATCTCCTTCTGTGCCGAGGTAATGCTATCACCCTTGAGAGAAAGCACGGTGTATGGTACCGACTCGCCTGGACGGTCACCCTTCTGCACGTATTCACGATCCTGGATGGTGGTAATGGTTGTGGCATAAGTAGAGGGACGTCCGATACCCAATTCCTCCAACTTCTTTACCAGCGAAGCCTCATTGTATCTCGTTGGACGCTGGCTATAGCGTTGTGTGGCCATAATCTCATTGCTTGCAAGCTTCTGACCGCTCTTTACCACTGGCAAGAGGCGCTCGCTTGATTCTCCTTCTTCGTCTTCCGAAAGAGCCACATTGTGCGCCTGATATACTTTCAGGAAACCATCAAAGGTTATCACCTCGCCCGAAGCCACAAACTGGCAATCGTCCATGCCGCTGATGTTTATCAGCACCTGGGTGCGCTCTATCTGTGCATCTGCCATCTGGCTGGCGATGGTCCTCTTCCAAATCAATTCGTACAAGCGACGCTCCTGACCCGAACCCTGTATCTCCGTATTGTCCATGTATGTGGGACGGATAGCTTCGTGAGCCTCCTGAGCACCCTTGCTACTGGTGTGATACTGGCGTATGGACACATATTCCTTGCCCATGGTATCGGTGATGTGCTTCTTGCTGGCATTCAGGCATAGCTTGGATAGATTCACGCTGTCCGTACGCATGTAGGTAATCATACCGTTTTCATACAAGCGCTGAGCTATCATCATTGTCTGAGCCACGCTCAATCCCAACTTATGTGCAGCCTCCTGCTGTAGGGTGGATGTGGTAAATGGAGGTGCCGGGCTTCTCTTGGCTGGTTTCTTGGTCACCTCCTGTATGGTGAAGGTAGCTCCCTTGCATGCCTCCAGGAATGCCTCTGCTTCTGCCTGAGTCTGGAAGCGACGAGACAACTCGGCCTTTATCTCCTCACCGCTCTCTGTAAGGAACAGACCTGTTACCTTGTATGATGCTTCGCTCTCGAAGGCTATGACCTCTCTCTCCTTTTCCACAATAAGACGCACGGCCACACTCTGTACGCGACCGGCAGAGAGAGCTGGCTTCACCTTGCGCCATAGCACGGGACTCAGTTTGAAACCTACGATTCTGTCCAACAAACGACGTGCCTGCTGAGCATTGACCAGATTGCTGTCTATCTGACGAGGATTCTGGATAGCCTCCAGAATAGCGTTCTGGGTAATCTCATGAAAGACGATACGCTTTGTGCGCTTGGGGTCAAGCTCCAGCACCTGCTGCAAATGCCATGAGATGGCTTCTCCTTCGCGGTCTTCATCGGATGCGAGCCAGACGGTTTCCGCCTCCTCCGACATCTTCTTCAGCGTCTGCACCAATTTCTGCTTGTCGGCAGGTATTTCATATTGAGGCGCAAAGGTGTCCGTGTCTATGCTAAAGTTCTTTTTCTTAAGATCTCTGATGTGTCCATAGGAGGACTGTACTTTGTAGTCCTCGCCTAAAAACTTCTCGATGGTTTTTGCCTTGGCTGGACTCTCCACGATAACCAGGTTCTTATTCATTTTCTACGTCTATTTTGTAAATGCTGGTCGCAAAGATAAGCTATTTTTCTCATTATATAATATGGATTATAAAAAAACTTGAAGAAAATTTTGCTGCTTTATTTCTTTTATTTATCTTTGTCTTTGACAAAAGAAAATAAGCGTATTTTTTTTAAAGTATTAACCCGGAAAAGAACATCAATATGGTAGCAAGTTTTATTGAGTGGTACAATGCCCTCACCCCATCTTTGCAGGTTTATTGGACGATTGCATTGATTACTTCGCTGGTATTTGCCATCCAGATGATACTTACCTTTGTGGGTATTGGCGATATGGATGGCGATGTGGATTTTGGCGATGCCGACTTCAGTGGCGACGGAAGCACATTGGATGTGGGTGGCGCTTTGCAATTGTTCACCATACGCAATTTCATCAACTTCCTCCTTGGCCTCGGTTGGGGTGGTGTGTGCCTTTACCCCTTCATCACCAATCCATTGCTGCTGGCTCTGGCCGCTATCCTAGTGGGCTTGGTATTTGTGTCCATATTCGTACTGATATATCGCCAGATGATGAAGCTTGAGCGCAATGGTGCCTACCATATCACAGACTCCGTGGGCAAGGTGGTGGACGTATACCTCACCATACCCGCCCAGCGCTCCGGCAATGGCAAGGTGCAAATCAGTTTCAATGGCTCCGTACAGGAAATCATAGCACTCACCGATGATGATAGCCCCATACGCAGCGGTGCCAAGGTGCGCGTGCTCGAGGTGATTGACGGCTCCTCCGTCCTTGTTGCCCGACTATAATATATATGTATTAGTGAGAGGAGGGGAAGACTCAGTATATCATATTTTTAAAAACCTAAACAATTAATCACTATGAATGAAACTATTATCTATGGCAGCGTCATTGGTGTGGTGGTGCTAGTCCTATTGATTATGGCGCTACTCAATCGCTATCGCCGTTGTCCCTCCGACAAGATTTTGGTTGTATACGGAACCACCGGTGATCGTGGCTCAGCCAAGTGTGTGCATGGCGGAGGTACCTTCGTATGGCCCGTGATTCAAGACTATGCCTACCTCTCTCTGACCCCCATTGGTATTGACGCCAATCTTACCAATGCGCTTTCTCGTCAGAACATCCGCGTAGACGTACCCTGTCGTTTCACCGTGGGTATCAGCACCGAACCCGAATCCATGCTGGCAGCTGCCGAGCGCCTGTTGGGTCTTCAGTCCTCTCAGATTCAGGAAATGGCTCGTGATATCCTCTTTGGTCAGTTGCGTCTGGTTATCGCCACCATGAGTATCGAGGAGCTCAACTCTGACCGTGACAAGTTCCTGGAAGCCATCACCGCCAACGTGGAGGTGGAACTAAAGAAGATAGGTCTCCGACTAATCAACGTAAACGTAACCGATATCAAGGACGAGAGCGGCTATATCGAAGCTCTTGGTCAGGAAGCAGCTGCTAAGGCTATCAACGAAGCCAAGGTGCGCGTGGCAGAGCAGGAAAAGGTGGGTGAGATTGGTAAGGCAGAAGCTGTCCGCGAAACCCGTATCCGTACCGCCGAGGCCAATGCACAAGCCGTACAGGGTGAGAACGAAGCCAAGATTGCCATTGCCAACTCAGAAGCTAATCGTCGTGAGCGCGAGGCAGAAGCTCAGCGCAAGGCCATTGCCGCCGAAAAGGTAGCTCAGGCTCAGGCATTGGAAGAGGCTTACGCTGCTGAGCAGAAGGCCGAAGATGCACGTGCCGACCGTGATCGTGCCAGCCAGAATGCCAACGTCATCGTGGCTCAAGAGATTGAAAAGCGCCGCTTGGTTATTGCTGCCGAGGCAGAAGCAGAGCAAAAGCGCGTCAATGCCAAGGGTGAAGCTGATGCCATTTATGCCAAGATGGAAGCAGAGGCTAAGGGTCTGTACGAGATTCTTACCAAGCAAGCCGAAGGTTACGACCGCATGATCAAGGCTGCCGGTGGCGATGCTACCAAGGCATACACCCTACTATTGCTAGAAAAACTACCCGAACTTGTCAAGACTCAGGTCGAGGCTATCAAGGGTATCAATATCGACAAGGTTACCGTATGGGATGGCGGAGCTGGCAATGCCAATGGCCAGACCTCTACCGCCAACTTCCTTGCTGGTCTCATGAAGTCCGTTCCTCCATTGAACGACCTCTTTGACCAAGCTGGTATGGCTCTTCCCGAATACCTTGCCAAGAAGAAGGACGAAGAACCTTCAACAGAAAAGTAGCAGAAGTAGTAATTTATAAGTTTTTCTGAGTGCCTCCGTAGTGATTATGGGGGTGCTCAATTTTTTTATCATTCATCAGAAGAAATCACCCTCTTCGTACACTTTCCATGCCCAACAAAGGCAGCAAAACGAGCAGTTTTAGGGAAAATTTGCAAAAAATATACAAAAAATCACGATAAAATTTTGCTGATTAAAAAAAATGCCCTACCTTTGCACTCGCAAACAAGCCCAGATGGCGGAATAGGTAGACGCGTTGGTCTCAAACACCAATACCGCAAGGTGTGCCGGTTCGATCCCGGCTCTGGGTACAGAAGATGGAGTTTCAGCAATGAAGCTCCATTTTTCTTTTTTTGCCCCATCGCCTCGCTGATATATTAGGTATTGGCAGGGTGAAAAAAATAACTGTTTAACTGTTTAATTGCTATTTTAGCGTAGAGCAACTAGCGGTGAGAGAGAAACGCCAGCCTAGTGTGATGCTAAGCTGGCGCAATGCTTCAGTTACTAGCTCTACCCCTTAATCAGGCTAACGCAATGCTTTCGTAACTAACTGTCCCACTGAGACAGGGGGACGAGCGAAGCGGAGGGGGTGGATAGTCTTCGCTCATCTGTTCTTTGCTTAAAGGTTAGTTTTCATGGATAGTAATTTATCAACTGATGGCACATGATTTAACGTGATTTATTTTCTTGTAGAGTGTGAGCTCATTCACCTTGGATGTTAATCAAATCTTCGCTTGATTAACGACTGATGGATACTGATGCAGGGGGGCCGCTCCTATCATCTTGTTTTCATCCGTCGCCATCGTGCGAAGCTGCGAGTGGCCATCGTGTGAAAAGTGCAACTGTAAGGTATATCGTGTTTCGTGTGTCCTCGTGTTGTTAATAAAAACTCTTGGCGTTACTTTGCGTCTTTGCGTGAGAAAAAACAGTGAAATCCGTGTAATCTGTTGTTAATAAAAACACTGTCGCTCAACGCTCAACGCTAGTCGTTAGTCGCTTCCTCGCCCTCTTCAGAGGGCGAGGAGCCTTCGGGGCTCACCTCTCCGTTTCCCGTTTCTACGGAGTTTTCCGTTTTCCCCTTTCCCCTTTCAGTTTTAGCGGCCATGCGCTGGTTGTAGCTGGAGTTGGCTTCGCCGATGATGGCATTGAT
>JAFOCV010000115.1 GCA_017381015.1 Bacteroidaceae bacterium | reverse complement strand
GACTTTTCAGAAAAAAAGCATGCGGCGCATTTTGCGATTAGACTTTTCATTTCTGCGGAATGGTTTCGCATTTTGCGCCAGCATTCCACAATCCTGGGGATAGGTTTCGCAATCCGAAATTGCATTTCCCAGACTCTGGGAATGGATTTTTGACCTATGAATTGCAGTTCCAAGACTTCGGGAATATGTTTTCGGCCACAAAATCACATTTTCAACTCTTCGGAAATATGTTTCTGGCTAGAAATACAATCAAACAATATCATCAACTGATTTAAACGAGATGAAACATGATGTCATAATAACCGAATCGTGTAATTTCTGTTATTAATAAAAACCTCTTGGCGTTCCTTTGCGTCTTTGCGTGAGAAGAAACGATTTTCATCACGTGCTCTCGTGTTGTTAATAAGAAAAATACCTATTCGCTCATCGCTAATCGAATAGATAGTCTTTGCGTAAGATAATAAACTATGGAATCTCATGCAAAAAAACAATCCGCAGTTTGCTGAGAGAACAGCAAAACTGCGGATTGAACAATTATGATTACTTTTTCTTGGAAACCAGGAAAGAGGATTATTCCTCGTCGCTGCCCTTGTACTCGGCTACGAGCTTCTGCTGTACATCACCGGGAACTAGTTCGTAACTTGCAAACTTGGTGATGAAGCTGGCACGACCACCTGTTAGGCTGGACAATGCTGTAGAGTAGCTGGACATCTCCTTCAAGGGAGCCTTGCATGTGAGCTTCTCATAACCATTTTCACTCTGCATACCGGTAATCATGGCACGACGGCCCTGAAGGTCGCTCATCACGTCACCCATCTTGTCGCTGGGAACGAATACCTCTACATCATAGATGGGTTCAAGAATCTTGGGACCTGCCTCGCGGAAAGCTGCACTGAAGGCGTTACGACCTGCTAGCATGAATGAAAGTTCGTTGCTGTCCACTGGGTGCATCTTACCATCGTATACTATAACACGTACGTCACGTGCATAACAACCGGTAAGAGGACCTTGCTCCATGCGCTGCATTACGCCCTTGAGGATAGCTGGCATGAAACGTGCATCGATGCTACCACCAACGATACTGTTGATGAAGACTAGCTTGCCACCCCACTCTAGTTCTACGGTTTCTGTGTTCTTGACGTTGATACGATATTCCTGACCACCGAACTTGTATACATCGGGAGCGGGCATGCCTTCGTAGTAGGGCTCTACAATCATGTGAACCTCGCCAAACTGACCTGCACCACCTGACTGCTTCTTATGACGATAGTCGGCACGAGCGGGCTTGGTGATAGTTTCGCGATATGGAATCTTGGGTTCGTCGAACACAATTTGAATCTTCTCGTTGTTCTCCATACGCCACTTCAATGTGCGCAAGTGGAACTCACCCTGGCCGTGTACAAGAATCTGCTTCAACTCCTTGCTCTGCTCAATCTTCCATGTGGGGTCTTCCTCGCGCATCTTCTGCAGAGCGTTCATCATCTTCTCGGTATCGCTCTCATTGACTGCGCGGATAGCGCGTGAATACTTGGGGTTGGGATATTTGATGAAGTTGAAACGATGCTCAACGCCCTTGGCATTAAGAGTGTTGCCTGTCTTTACGTCCTTCAACTTGACGGTACAACCGATATCACCAGCTACGAGTTCTTCCACCTTGATACGAGTAGCACCTGCGCAGCAGAATAGCTGAGCCATGCGCTCCTTGCTACCACGGTCGGCATTGGTAAAGTCGTCACCTTCGTGTACCTTACCCTGCATTACCTTGAAGTACTGTACCTCACCGATATGAGGCTCTACGGCTGTCTTGAAGAAATACAAACTGGTGGGTGCATCCACTACGGGTGCTACCTCTTCGCCACGAGTATTGTGAATCTTAGGCATCTGGTCAACGAAGGGAACTACATTGCCCAAGAACTCCATCAAACGGCGTACGCCCATGCACTTGCCTGCGCAAACGCAGAATACGGGGAACATGCCACGTGCAGCAAGACCCTTGCGGATACCCTCGCGCATCTCGTCCTCGGTAAGGCTTTCGCTCTCGAAGAACTTTTCCATCAAGGTCTCGTCGTGCTCGGCTGCTGCCTCGACCAAAGCCTTGTGCATCTCCATAGCCTTGTCCATCTCCTCGGCAGGAATATCCTCGATAGTGGGTTCGCCACCTTCGGGACCCCATGAATACTTCTTCATGAGAAGCACGTCGATAAGAGAATTGAAGTTGGGACCTGTCTGCAAAGGATACTGTACGGGCACTACCTTAGAGCCATACACGTCGGTCAACTGCTCCAGGATATTGTCGAAATCGGTATTCTCATCGTCCAACTGGTTGACAAGGAAGATTACGGGCTTGTTTAACTTTTCGGTATAACGGAAGTGGTTTTGAGTACCAACCTCTACACCATTAGCACCCTTGAGCAAAAGGATGGCGGTGTCGGTAACATTAAGAGCAGTCATTGCTGCACCTACGAAGTCATCACTACCAGGGCAGTCGATGATGTTCAATTTCTTGCCATTCCATTCTACATGGTATACGGTGCTGAATACGCTGTAACCATATTCCTGCTCAACGGGGAAATAGTCACTGACGGTATTGTGCTGTGTGATACGTCCTCTGCGGTTGATAACGCCTGCCTCATAGAGCAGGCTCTCGGTGAGGGTTGTCTTACCACTGCCGTCATTACCTAGCAAGGCAATGTTCTTGATTTCTTGTGTTTGATAGGTCTTCATTGTGTATTAGTATTAGTTGATTTAGTTCTGTTTTTGGGACATTTCCTTAGCATTTTGCCTTAAAAATGACCGAAATCGGCGATAAAAGTACACTTTTTATATGAAAACACGCACAAGAAATACTATGTTTTACAACATCATATCTGACATAATATCATTGGAGAGAAAGAAGCCTTCTTCGGTCAGTTTTAGCACGTTATCTATGCAAAGCACCCTTCCCTGGGCAATATGTGGCTGCACCATTTTTAATGCATATTCTTTGTATTTTGGGCGCAAGAGGCTTAAATCAAGGCCATCGGACGTGCGCAAACCCTTTAAAACATGCTCCTCGTAGAGTTCGTCTTCGGAGAGTATTTCCTCTTCACGCGGAGGCATACCTTTTGACTGAATATAAAGGGCCAAATCAGAGGGATTACTGCTACGTAAATTCTTTCCATCGTAGCTGTGTGCACCAGGTCCAAGGCCTACGTAAGGTTCGTCTCGCCAATAGCCGCTATTGTGCCAAGCGCGATGACCAGGCAGGGCATAATTGCTGATTTCGTAGTGCTGCATTCCTGCCTGACGAGTAGCCTCCACCAGATAGCGATACATGGCGAGGGATAGTTCCTCGTCGGCCTCATGCACTTCTCCTCGTTCGAGCATAGCATAGAGCGATGTGCCTTCTTCCCACTGGAGGGCGTAGGCACTGAGGTGAGGAATATTCAAGGAGAGAAGGGCTTGGACATCGTATTGCCACATCTGCATGGTCTGTCCGGGCAATCCGTACATCAAATCCAAACTGATATTATGATAACCTGCCTCGCGCAACATTGCCACCACCCGAGGAACATCGGCCGACTTGTGGCGGCGATGGAGCAAGGAGAGCAATTCGTCGTTCATCGTCTGTACTCCAAGGCTGACACGATTGACTGGCGTAAGTCTCAAACCTTGCAGAAATTCCTCTGTGATATCATCTGGGTTGCACTCGATGGTGACCTCTGCTCCTTCTTCGATGGGAGTAACCTGCTCTATGGAATGAAAAATGCTTTGCAAGTATTCCACGGGCAATTGGCTGGGTGTGCCTCCACCAATGTAAATACTATTGACCCTGGCTCGTTTTATCTCTTCCGAACGTGCGGAAATCTCCTCACGCAACGAAAAGAGATATTCCTGCTTTAGGAAATGCGATGTAGACGAAAAAAAGTCGCAGTAAAGACACCGCGACTTGCAAAATGGGATATGGACGTATATCATATTTCTTGGAACGTGAGTTCGTAGAAGCAGGGATACACACTGGCCATTGCATGCGAATGACCTGCGCTATGAGGCACAATCAGTCTTACCTTGGATATGCGATTCTCTGCATCTGTCTGAGCACCAACGCGAATGTATTCCAGCGGTTTCAACCATCCATCGGGGATATTTACATCTCCATAGGAATTGAACATCAAGCTACCAGTAGCCACACTGGTGTCAAAACTTCCACCGATGTAACCGGAATTATTGTAGACATTCATATATTCGGGGCGCTGGGCGTATGATAGGATACGATTGCTCAACTGCAAACTGTCGCCCATAATATTGTACTCCCAAAAGCGGCACATCAATCGGCGACTTTCGCCCATCTCAATGCGGCTACCTGTACCCTCGCGAACTATCTGCATATACACACCAGAGCCAGTGAACAAGACATACTCGTTCTTGGCAAGGTTGGTGGTACTATCCTGCTTATCAAATTGTTCCTCGGTGATTACATTTATCTTGCCTACGTTGAGGAGGGTGTCCTTACCGCTCATCAATACTACATTTCTTCCAATAAAACTCTTTATCACGCTTCTCTCTTCTTCCTTCTGCTCGCTGTATGTTTTCTCGTCGGAAGAACAAGAGAAGTTGACCCAAGCAACCAGTGCAAACGCTAGTAACAAATACAGTTTTCTCATATACTTATTATTTTTCGGACGCAAAGATACAAATTAATATTTATAGGTGGTGGCTAAAATTTGGTATTTTATTCATTCTCGCCATAATACTTGCATTATTCCGCCAGAATACGCCTATTTCCTTCACACATTAATATATAATATAATGTATAATACTATGGTTATAGTTGAAGCGAGGATTTTCTTTTATTCAAATACTATGATTATAGTTGAAACCTTTGCACCGAAACAGATTTTTGTACTATATTTGCAGTAGAAAACAAAATAACAAGTACTTTTTGATATAGAAAACTATAAAAAATAACACCAAGACATTATGGAAAACAAGAAATCATTGACCAAGGCTGAACTAAACGTGATGAACATCCTATGGAGCAAGGACGAAGCCACCGTGAGCGAGATAATCGAAGTAATGGGCGAACCAAAACCTGCCTATACAACGGTGCTAACCGTGATGCAGGTGCTTACTCGCAAAGGTGTAGTTGCTCCTGAGCGCAAGGGCAAGGCTCACGTTTTTCGTCCCCTACTCTCACGCGAAGAATACATCAATGGTTTTATGCAGGAAACCCGCAATATACTTTTTCAGGGGTCTTTGCGCAACCTCTTCTCCTATTTTGTAAAGAGCGAAAAACTGAGCAAGGAAGAACTGAAAAAGATTCTTGACGAAATCAATGACGAGGAATAGCTCAGTTGCCAATAACTTACTAACCTAAATTCCTTCACACCTTATGACAAGCCTTAATTCACTCATTCCAATGCTGGAAAGCTATGGCTCTATTCTGATTGTATCATCCCTGCTGATGGTATTCTATTTAATAGTGATGTCGCGCAAGCACTCGTTTCGATTCCAACGAATGTACTTGCTGACAATCCCCATGGTATGTTTCCTACAAATTGCGGCACTCGTTGTATTGCCCGAAATTCTGCCTCAAACAGAAGTGGAAAGCATTACTCTCACCCAAGAAGAGGCCATGCTTTATCAATCTGAGAATCCCGAAGCCAAGGTGATTACCGAGGAATTGCTACCCGTGCAAGCTGAAAATGTCTTTATAGCACCACCCTCTCACAAAACAGAATCCTTCTCTATCTCTGCCAATGCTATCCTAAAATGCATCTACATGGGCATTCCCATGGTATCTGCTTTACTATTGCTGGTAATCCTGATACCGCTTGCGCAACTATTAATTCGCACCAGTGCTATCAGACGCTCAAACACAGAAGCCTCCTACCTCATCATACAAGAATCATGGGTTAATACCCCTTTCTCCATGGGACGCGTCATATTCCTGCCTATGGGAAATAGCAAGGAGGCAGAAGAGATTTTTATCAAGCACGAGAAAGCTCACATCCAGAGCCGGCACTACATTGACGTATGGTGCATAGAGGTGATGGTGAGACTACTATGGTTCAACCCTATGCTATGGCTAGTACGCAAACACCTGCGCGACTTGCACGAATTTGAAGCCGACCATCTGGTTCTTGCACAAGGAGTAGATGCACATTCTTATCAGTGTCTCCTGTTGGAAGTGGCTTCTGGCGAATGCGCCACCATTACCAATGGTTTCAACCAATCCTTTATTCGTCGACGCATCAAGGAGATGAAGCGCAAAGGTATCAGTGTTCTTGGACATTGGGGTAAAGCTATGGCCATATTGTGGGTAGTTACTCTGATTGGTGGTGCTACCATATTTGCCATGCCTGAGCAAAATGCCGTGGTAATACATATTGAGGAAAAGACAAGCGCAACTGGCAACGGCATCTACTCTGATTCTGAGGTAAAATACAAGGTCCGTCATATGATGTCAGCAGGCAAAGATAAGATATTAAATTGTCTTGTCGATGACCTGGAATCAGGTCTCCCTGTCACCAAGCTGACCCTTGTTTCACCACGCATCTCCAGTGATAGTATAATCACTAGTGATACAATATGCCTTGACGAAGAGGATGTACGAGTCATTTCCCAGATGTACGAAAATAATCCCCAAGCCCTATATGAGGCACTAGGACGCACTCAGCCAACGGAAGAAGAATGGATTGAGAAAAGAATTAAGGCCGAAGTAGAGTATAAACAAACTCTTTACTCACTTAAATTGAAGAAACACCTGGGACTGGCATATTCTATACAACCGAAGTTGCTAAAGATTGTTGACCCCTCCTGGCTAACATACTCGTTTGGCGACGTAGAGAAGAAATCAGGGTCGCCTATCTTCGAGGTAGGTGCTATATGCACTAGATTCCAAAATTACGTTGTGCTCACAATGGATACAACAATGATGGCCAGAAGAGAGGGCATTGAGTACAACCCCGGTAATCTTCCTTGCATCACCAGTTGGATGCTAAAAAATTGTGACTCTTATTGGCAATCCTGGCTCATCGAAGGAAAAGGGGGTGTGATAATGGATACTGATGATGAAAAGAATACCACTCTCTCTGATAAAGAACGTGCTGAGGTAAAGAAAAACATCAAACAGCTTCGCGCCAAATACGAACGTACATTCACCTCTGGGGAATTTATCGAAAGGACCAACGCCGACAAAATCTTTGTTGTTCAGATTCCTAATCTAAAAGAAATCAAAAACATGGGGGCACTGAATAACCGACACCTCCATGAGAAGGCAAAGAAATGCTACGCCATCGAGTTCTACAAAAAAGGGCGCAAAGATGCTATGCGCATGCTCATCTTTACCTACGATGAAGTCTCCATTGAAACCATTCTCGGCAATATTTCAAAACACTTCCGATACAAATGACGAAAAAATTTAGGCATACCATCTTTTGGGAACGAATTTCAAACCAAAATTTATAAAATCATCAATGGTTTTATAAAAACAGACCTCAGAATTTATAGAATCAACAACGTGCGTATAAAAACTAACTTTGATTTTTAAAGAACCGTTGGTGATTTTATAAAAAATAACCTCAAAACTTATAAAATCAACAACGTGCGTATAAAAAACAAGGTCATTTTTTATACGCACGCATTCAATTTTATAAAAACAGCCTCCAAACTACCATAAACTAAAGTGTCGGAGCCATAGATTTTTTTCAAATGCGGCTTCACCACATACAGGATATGGTGTGAGAGCAGGTTTGCTATCTCACAATTCTGGGTTTTACAAACTTGTCCTTCGTAGAGGTAAAGGAAAGTCCGGGGATAGTGTAACGGGGGGTCTGATATGCCATCGAGTCAATGAGAGTGTAATCCTGAGCAGAAATGGCATAATAGCATTCCTCTGTGCCACGGTTTACCTTTACCGTCCAGTCAAACATATTGCCTATGATGAGCATAGATTGCTCCTCGGGAATGAAGGAAGGAATCTCCGTACGTCTGACGGCATAGGAATCTCTTTCCACCACCCAAAGGTATCCGTCAGTATCGGTGAGGAAGCACAACCACTTGCGCGAGGGAAACTCGGTGATGAACAGATGCTTGGGAGTCATATCCTCTGGGAGCGCTATGGCACGGACATAGGGACGGCCCACGGTTTGCTTCACATGGAAGAGTTTCTTAGTGGCATCCAGCATCACGTAACCCTCGTCATACTCCTTGCGGTCGGTGGGATTGCCTGAGAGATAAGTTGCGGGGAACTGGAATCCCTTCTGCTTCATCATCTGTGTGAAGCGCGCACTCTTATCACGGTCAATGGTATTTGTTTCCATCTCTACGAACTCCATACCCTCGGAGGTAATACGGAAAGCATCATCAGGGAGTTCCAGGTCCACACGTCCCGACATACTCTCCAGCATCTGCTGAATACCCAATCGGGGTTTGTTAAGGTCCAATGGCGAAATACGCATATTAAAGTTGGACATCTGTACCTGACGCGGTGTAACGGCAACGCCATGGATACTATCCGGGAAGCGTCCATCGGTAACCAACTGGCGATAATAGAAGGTGGGCAGGATGGAATCAAACTGTTCCTCGGTGTATTCCTTGCCAGAGGCATCCCTGTAGTGCATCTTCTTGTCCTCGTCCAGCTTCAGGGACGCAAATTCTCCCGCTATACCACTATACAATGTAAAAGGAGTGTCCACAGACTTTGCCACAAAGAAATTGTAGCATGCCGGCAACTGCCATACCATCATGAAGAGCAGCAGGAGACAAAAGAATATCTTGCTTGTCTTGAACATAGTTTTCTGTTTATTAAGGTGTGTGAGTGTTTGAGTATGATTACCTCTAATCCTGTCTGCCATCGCGGAAACGTGTGAGCGACAAGACGGACAAGATGCTATAGCACAGGGTAATGATGGCCAGGAGAGGCAGAAAATCATTATATGCCTCGGGTGCCGGTGCCAGGAAATATATTCTGAGCAACAAAACACCCAGCACCACATTGAGTAGCCTTCTGCCCCATGTGGGTTCTAATGCCACCCACACTGTAAGCAGATATGCTGCCATACCAGCCAGATACCAAGGCAAAGCACTCAGAAGCACGTGCCAATATAGCTCGGGAGCTAGCACACTTTGCAAATATGCCCACATGAGCATCAGTGCTGGCACACATACCAGTACCATCATAAGCATACCAAACGATAGCATAGATGCCAATGCACTAGTGGCACGCATGGGCAGGTGCAAGGTTAGCTTGAACGAACGGTGGTGTATCTCGGGAACAAACTGCACCAGGGCAAATACAAGTCCCAGGATGAGAGGAACGTATTGCAACAGTTCCACGAATATAGCATCGCGCTGCATCATCACCACCCACAAATGCTCGGCACCCTTGAGCGAACACACTCTAGAAATGCGCAACATGGCATAGGCGGAGAAACCGAGGGATACAAGCAAGGCCAGCAGAATGTACCACCTTGTCTTTATCCATTCCTTGTAAAATATTGCTTTAATCATAATTCTTCCTATGTGTGATTACATTAGTATTTGCCTGTCAATCCTATGAAGGCATCCTCCAGACCTACATTTTCCACCTTTACATCGGCAACTCCTTGAAGAGAAAGACGCGCGCTCACCTCAGCTTCCGGAAGCATGGAAAAGAGTTCCATTGACTGGCGTATGACAGAGGGATTGTATATACCATCGGTATTCTGCAATTGGAATCCTTCGCTTACCTGAGCCGTATATCTGCGGAACTTGCCCAAGAGTTCATTTACTGGCATCTGCACCAGAATCTTCCCGTAATCCATTACTATGCAATCATCCACCAGGCGCTCCATATCCTGAATGATGTGCGAGGTGAGGAATACGGTCTTGTCCTCGGCCTTGGCATACTCACGCATGTAATCTACAAACAGACGACGGTATCCTGGATCCAGTCCTAGTGAGAAATCATCCAACACCAATACCTCTGGGTCTTGTGCCAGGATAAGACCAAGTGCTACCTGCGAGCGCTGACCGCACGACATACGATTGATACGCTGATGGGGAGCAACCTTCAGACGGCTCATGAGTTCGTAGTATGCCTCGCGCTTCCAATTGGGATAGAACGAAGCATAGAAACGCTCTATCTGCTCTATATTCATAAACTGGTACTGAACATGTCCTTCGATGAGCAATCCTATCTTGCGACGGGTAAGGGGATTCATATTGCCAATCTTTTCACCCAGGATATAGCACTCGCCGCTTCGAGGTTGGAGAAAACCACTCAATATGTTGATGGTGGTAGTCTTGCCAGTACCATTCTTGCCTAAAAGACCCAGGATGCGACCACGTGGCACACCAAACGAAAGATTGTCATATATCAGTCGCTTGCCATAATAGTGGGTCAGATTGCGGCACTCAATTATATTTTCCATTGTTATGCAATTTGTTATTTGATGAATAAAATCAGTAGTACTGGTATGAGCATACCCACCACCAACTCTATGCCTCCCCTACCCCAAAGGCCCTTCTTACCCTTGAGCATGAAGATGCCGGTGAGGGTAATGACCACAAGTGAGATGGCAAAGGCATCGCCAAACCATGTCCACCATTTGCCGGGATTGTAGTGCAAGGTGGTCATGGTACTTATCAGGGGACGACGTGATAGGGATTCGTACACCACTTGCCCCGTGACAATGTTTGCCTGAAGCGAAGAACCGCCCTTGAGGAATACCTTCAGATGGCCAGGCTTAGGAAAATAATGCTTGGTATACGTCTCGGTGACACCCACCTGGTGCATCAGTTCTTCTACCTTGGAACGATTGAATTCGGATTGAGAAGGCAAATCGTTCACCTGCAATTCGGTAAGCGATACAGAATAATGCGGATTAATAGCATCGCGATGGTTCATCACCAATCCGGAGATGGCATAGATGAGCACCATGCCCGAAAAAAAGAACGAGAGGTCGCGATGTATGGTGCGGCACCAGATGCGCAACTGACTACTCGACAATTTCATAAGCCAAAGCCTCCACGAAATAGAACGAGAGATATTCCTTGCCGGTAGTTTCCTTGCGTACAGCAATCTTCTGACGGAAATCAGCAATACGCTCTGCTACGGTGTTACCTGTTTCTCCACGTGCTGCCTTCTCTGTATCACAACCTGCTTCGCCTTCGCCATGTTGCTCGGCTGCAGAAGCTGCCACGGATGCCTCCCAACGCTGAAGATAAGCCTCGTCCACGCGTTCCTCGCGAAGGATACCCTTCACACGCACAATACTATTGATACATTTCTGGTCGAAAGAGCCAAGGCTTGCAGCCTCCACACGTATTGTCTTGGTATCGTCGCTGCCCATCATGAATATTTTCGTGGCGCCATGCTTACAGGTATGTGTGCAGACGCCTTCCATGGTGATTTCCTGGTTGGCAAGACTATCTGCTGATGCCAGCACCTCGTCTATCTCCATAGCGAGAGATGTCTCCTGTGCCTGTTCTGCATTGTTTGTACCATTGTTGTTACCACATGAAGTGAACACGAAGGCCATAGCAGCCATGATAATCATAAATTTTGTTTTCATTGTCTTTGTAATGTTTTATTTGTTATTATTCGTATTATTAGAAGTTACAGCCCAAGCGAAGAGATACTGTATGACGGATAGTACCATCCAGATACTCGGTACCCAATGCCTTGCAAATATCATAGGTGAGTCCCAGATTTCCGCGCACCTTCCCATTGTACATTGCACGTGAATAGGTAAAAGCAATGCCAGTTCCCAATTGTGTAGCGGTCAGGTATTCCCATTCTTGCATGAGCAGGTCGTTACGGGTGCGTGTCAATGCCTCGCCCGATGTGCCTGTGCCATAACGTCCGTCGGTACATGGCTCTCCAACACCTCCGCCATACAGAGCAGAAACGGTGACAGAATAGCAGTTGCTGCCTGAGAGGATATTGCGAGTGCCCATTGCCTTCAGGCGCCACCAGGAGATATTCTGCCTTCTGTAGTCGGGATAATTGGATGCCTTCGTATTGCGAGCGTCAAGTGTAGCATCCACCATTGCCTCCCAACGTGCCATTCCGTGCTTTATGCCATAGCGACCAACGTATTCCAGCAGGACAGAGTTCTGTGTGCGTTTTCCAACTTCTCGTTCGCCAAGATATTCTATGTAGTCGCGCCCTGCTTCCTCGTTCTGATAAGAATAGACATTCTCGGTATTCTCAACATAATCCTGAGCATATCGCAATCCTATGCGATGAGCATTACCTTGTGAGGCAAAAGACAGAAGAGCACGATAAGAAAAGTCATGGCCCTGGTGGGTGGAATAAACCACCGTAGAGTGTGACGGGTCGCCATAATATCCGCTACGAAGCATCAAACCAACCTCATTAAACCACTCTACATTGCCTATGCGCCATACCAGTTGGAGATTGGCCCCGTGACGAGAATCAAAGAGGGGTTTGTTCTCGTTTTCCTTAGTATAACCTATCTCACCAAAGGTTTCCTGCTTGCCAAAGAACGCTCCATAATTGAGAAGCGAAAGGAAAGTTTTGTCTTGAGTACCATATGAACTTAGAAGCAAGGTTTCGTTTCGGCGGTGATAAACATAGTTCAGACCTATGTCCAGGCGTTTTCCAACATGAAACACACCTCCCAACAAAAGGTTCATATCCATTAGCGAATTGATATGGCGCAGGTCCTTACGTTTGGAGTAGTTGGCTGCCTTGTAATCCAGTGAGAGACCCACCGACAAATATCGTATCGGGGTGATTCCTACCTGACCTTGCAGATACAGTTCTTCCATGGTCTTGTCTCCGGCATTCTCATCGGAAAATTCCAACAGGTCAAATGGTGTCTGTGTGGGATTGATAAAGTAAGAACCTGCAATAGACTTTGCCATCATGTGGCGATACCCTACCTTACCGTCCACCACAATCAGTTGGGATAGGCGTGCAATGGAAGCAGCCTCCACACCAAATGTCATTTCGTTTTTGGAGGAGAAATAGTTTTTCAAACCTCCATATCTGCCATTACCCAGTAGCACAATCTCCGATTCTGCTCCCTGGCCATAAACATGAAGACCGGCAGGATTCTTGCTATTGAGCCAGTTCTCATCGAGATGTAATTCACGCAGGGTGCTCCAGTTGAAGGTGCTATCGGTTTGTGCCTTCAAGGCTATACATGGTACAATACCTAAAAGGAGATGAAGGAAAAGACTGGATAAGAGGTTCTTTCTTCTCATACTGGGTTATAACTAAAAAGAAGGGAGAATTTATCTCTTCAAACTTGCCACGGCACGCTGGTGGAAATCGTTCATAGAATTATTCGTATCCATATATATAATATGTGCTCCGTTTGCCAGTGAAGCCTCGGCATCTATACCGCTGAGGTCTGTGGATTCTGCTCCTTGATAATCTGTGGTACCAAGAGAGTAGTTATAGATGAGTTTACCTTCGTTTTCTGGTAAGGCCTCGGTGGCTTCGCGGTCAACATTGCGATAGATGGAATATCCCAGCTTATTGGTCATGTATATATGACCGCTCTCCAACTGGGCAGAGAAACGAGGCAATGAAGTACCTACATAATCAGCACCCCATATGTCCACTGCATCCAGAATCCATTCGTTGGGAATCTTGGCACCTGCATATACTGCATTGTTCTCCTTGCCAGGCATATAGTGTCGGTTGGTTTCGTCTTGAGTGTATGCCAATGGTTCTTTATCGGCAGTGGAGAAGATGAATATGCCGGGGCCTATCATACTCCATGAGGTAGCATTCTGGTTGGCAAGACAGAATTTAGAGGCAAGCATATAATTGTCCGAGGGTATATTGGCAGATGGTGTGGGATGATAATTGGTATTCCAGAAATCCTCTGGATCATAGCAGACATAGTCGGCGTTGCTGAGGTCAACGGAATTAGCGTAAGTGATAGTATGGTCAATAGCACCTGTTAGCGCGATGGTTGCAGAAGAATATGGCTGCATCACTAGGTCCTTGGTCATGTAGAACATGTAGGCATAAGCTGGGGTGTATCCCTGGTCGGCATATACAAGTTGGCCATCTACATAGTTATTGATACTAGTGTGGGCATTATAAGGACCTGCATTGGAAATACAGAAGTTCCTGATATTTGCTACTTGCGAGGAGTTATTATAGATAACTACATATTTGTCATACTGATAATTGCCGGAGCCATCATCCTTGGGACAACCGCCTACATAAATCTCCTTCAGTATCACCTGACTTCCACCCTTACTTAACACAGGAGCTATGGATATGTTCAGCGTATTGTTGGAAGCAAAATCCTGCTTTGCTATGGTTTGCTGGTGCTTGTAGTTAACGGTGTATGTAGTTCCGTCTGCAGAAATCTTATGCGAAGCCGTGAATATGTATATATCCTCGGGGAGCATAAATTCGGCAATGCCTTGCTGATTAGTGATTGCATTCAGTGCTGTTCCTGTCTGACCCGTTGCCGTCACTGTAATGCCCTCGATGGGAATATCCGTCACTTCTGGAGCTAGTAATTGTACTGCCACACTATAGGTGCGGTAATCCTCTTCTTCATTGGTACATGCAGTATGTGCCAAAAGTAAAGCCACAGCGGCAATCATTGATAAAAACTTTTTCATAGTGATTTATTGTTAAATGTTATTATTTTGCATTATAGTTTAATTCGTACAGACATTCCGTAATAGAATTTGGGTATAAAATTGCTATCAAATAGCGAAGACTCCAAACCCGTTTGCGTGGATTTCACCTTGCCCATCTGATATAGGAAGTTACGGGCATATATGGTAATCGAGGCCCACTTTCCTAATTCCTTAGTCACATTAAAGTTGGCGGCATAATAGGCAGAAATTCTGTTCTCATTGAAGAAATACGTGGTATTGGACTTTACCACTAGTTTGCAAAGGTCTTGATATAATTCTCTGTCGTTCTCCCTTGCCCAAAGGAACTTGTCAAGGAAAGGTATCTTCTCTTCGGGGTTGTCCCACTCTGTATAGTATTCGGGATAGACGGCTACGTATGAGTCCTTGTTGTATATGCCACCCTGCTGAGTACCGTGAAAATCACCAGCCGCTTCAAGCAGGTAACCTCTGGCTCGCCCATCGGCATACTCGGAAAGGTTCTGCTCATAGTTATAGAGCGAGGTTTCCAAACGCAAAGAGAATATCATGCGTATCTTGGGAATGTGTGTAGAAATGGTAAGGTTTCCATTTATTTGGCGGGAGAGCGAACCATTGCTTGCCGTACTTGTACCCGTATAATATCCCACGTACTTGTAGGGTGTGCCGTCCATGGAAGCCGAAGCTTGTCCCATGGAAGCAACGAGGGTTTCGTTCAAACCCTTGTACCAATAATAGTTACCATCCAGACGGATGCTTGTGCGCAAAGAACGTATCTGTGGGAAGTCCATAATCAAGTCCATTCCACGTCTTTCCACTGGCGAACCGTTGGTGTACTCTATCTGACTGACATAGGTATTCCTTTCCTTGTATCCTATCACTTGATTGGCAATCCTTCCTGTGAGGTCACTTACGGTTACTATGCCTGTGTAACGGTCAATCGTATATTGTCGGTTCTCCATAGGTATGGTACATCCTGATTCAATGTCGGATTGGGATGTCAGTTTATACGTATATGGAGTATAAATATTACGACTCATGTATGGATTGAAGGTTTTGTTGCGGAAAGCGGTAAGCGATATGCGCGTACCCAATATGGTTGCTTCTAATCCCAATTCATTCTGCAAGGTGTATTGACACTTGAGTTCTGGGTTATACTTAGGAGTTGTGGGCTGTGTATAGTAAGCATAGATGGTTTTCCCATCTGGGCTGGTTCCTGGTGCGAAAGCCAGTTTGTCGCTATATGTGGGAGCTGGGTACAGGACAGAAAAAGATGGTTGCTTGACAGACTTTCCCCAACCAGCCAAAAGGGAAATATCGCTGACAGCATGCTTCTTGTTCGTCCAGAAGTTATACTTGACATTGATTCGGGGAGATAGGTTTACCATAGTTCCGTATTCCGAATCCTTTATCATAGTGATATCTGAGCGAACACCTGCCCTCATATGTAGAGAAGAATATCTGCCTACGGGCATGGAGAACTTATCCTCAAAGAAAAATGATACGTTGTTCATGAAAGGCAGCTTATCATATCGGTACTCTCTCCATGTTGGAGCCACGCGCATATCATCGTAATATATACCTCGTCCCTTATTGCCACTGGCGGAAAGTTCTGAGCCGAACAATATGGTGTTCATTGTCTTACCCCAACGATGGCTCCAATCGGCCTTCGCCTTGACCTAATACGATAGAGGCTTGGAATCTGTAAAAGAACGCACGTACCAATAACCGGTAGGACCAAGTATTATATTGGCATTTGGATTCGCCTCGTAAAGTTCTGCTATGTGATAGCCTGCCTCAGTAGTGTGTATATATGGCTGTGTAGAAGCGGAACTCTTGTTAGTCTTCGTTTCGTTCAATTTATCGCCATATGACACTGAGGTTTGCAACGTGAGATTAGAAATCCACGACTTGTCCAGAAGCCAATGAAGTTTCACGCTGCTACGAAGCACGTAGTCTCGCATCCTTGTGTATGTGTCTTTGAACTCATCTGGGTCAGCCTCTGAGTTATATCCACCTATATTACCACTCAGAGAAGCAGTAAGACTCAGGGGATGTCCCATACGGTCCTTGAAAGTATTGGAGTATGTAAGGTTTATATTGTTGCGCATGTATGCCGTATGAGGCGACGCAAGGTTGGTAATGGAACGTGTATGTTCTGCATTTACATTGAGTGTACCAATTCCATGACCGAGACTGAAACCCTTGCTCAATGCAATGGATTTAGTCTTTGGTTCCGCCATCAGTTCTACCATAAAAGGTGTACGTCCCTTTCTGCTGTTTATCTTAACCATGCCGTTGGACAAGTCTCCATATTCCACAGAAGGAATTCCAAGTACTACCTCCACAGATTCTATGTTTGATGAACCAATATTTCGAAGGTCTATGCCTCGTATCTCGCCAAGTAGAGCGTTGTTATCCAATCGTTGACCGTCTAAATCTATAGCCGTGCCGAATGATGAATTACCTAATTCGCTTGAAGGGCCTGCATGTAAAGCTATCGATTTTGCTCCTGTCGCAAGGTTTTGGTCGCCAATAGTTTTTCCACCTGGAAGAAGAGAAGTTACGTAACTCAAGTTCAATATTTGTGCATGATCCAGTGTATTGCGGTCAATAACAAAAGAACTACTCAAACTTTCCGTACGTCTCTGTGCCGTCACAACAACCTCGTCCAACGAAAGGTTCATCTCAGATAAGGTCATATTGCGAATATTCTTGCCATCCTTCAAATGCATGACAACGCTCTGCCTCTGATAACCAAGCAAATAGAAAGACACAACAATAGCAGAGTGATCTAATTTATCTATAGTATAACATCCATTTTCGTCACTTATAGACCAAACACCAGTGTTCTGTATATGAACCATAACTCCCTCAAGTGGTTCTTTTGTCCTTGAATCAGTTATACATCCAACAAGTTCTATAACCTTCTGAGCATTCACACTATGTCCTATGCTCAGAAGTAAGAGAAAACTTACAAAAATGTACCTGAATCTGTATCTCATCTGTTTATATATTTTTCGACTGCAAAGTTATGGCAATTCATCATAACATGCAATACTCAAAAATAGGTAAATATTAGGACACTTATAATATGATTTAGATAGCTATTTTTCAGTATTACAGAAAGAAAAATAGTGCAATAATACTCAAAAGTTTTATTTATGTACAAAAAAAATACAGACATATAACTCTGACAATTCATCATCAGCATTCAATGTTATTGAAAACTAATAATCAAACAATAGTAACTACTTAAACGGCTCCTATCTTAATTTAATGAGATTTATATGTACAATCAACCAAATAAATGGAGCAATTAAAACCTATTATTATCCCCTCCTATGTCTTTTTCGGACAAGAATAATAAAAGATAACAGAACTTCAATAACCATAACCTATAAGAGCTGTAAAAAATAACCATAAAATCCTTGTCTCTCCTATAATCTCAGAGCATAATCTCATGTATCTTATTGTATCCAATTGCATCCTATTATATTCCTCTTGTATCCTCCTACGTCCTCTCTTGTCCTCTTGCATCCTCTCCTATCCTCTTAAAAGCAAAAAGACCTTGCAAGCATTTCGCTTACAAGGTCTTCTCTCTTCTTAAAAAAAACGGCGGCTACCTACTCTCCCACGGGTGTGCAGTACCATCGGCGCGGACGGGCTTAACTTCTCTGTTCGGAATGGGAAGAGGTGGAACCCCGACACTATAACCACCTGAATATGGTGACAATATTGAACTATT
>JAFOCV010000114.1 GCA_017381015.1 Bacteroidaceae bacterium | reverse complement strand
GCGATTGGAATTACTCTAACATTACGTATAGTGCAAAGCCCATCAAGGATGAGATTGTAATCCCCGGTGGTATCATAAATGGCGAAGAGGTTCCTCCCACTGTTATGCAAACCTCACAGATTAGCGGCAAATTCATAGAGTATGCTGCTCAACGTTATTTCCGCAACATCAAGTTCGAGAACGGCACTATGACATATAGTGTATTGAAGGAAGAACAGGAAGTGTCTATGAGCAAAAACTATTCTATCGATGGTCTCAATATGACTATCACTGGAGCAACAGCTGGTCACGACATAGAATCTGCATTTATGGTATTGCAGAGCTATGACAAGAACACTGCCTACTTCATTTTCAACAAGGAAACAATTGCTGAAATGTTTACCGGTTTTGCTCTCATGCTGCTTGAAGGTGGTATAGCTCCAGAAGTTAATGACGAAGCATTGGAGGCATACAAAAAAGCATTCACAGAGGCATTTGACTACTACAGAGTAGAGTTCGTAATCACTCGCGCAAACTAATTATACAATATGATGTTAAGACCTGACAAACGTGTCAGGACAGCTCACTAAAGTAACATTTCTGCATCAAGGTATAATAAGGAATTTAAATTTAAGGTAAAAGTAAAACTATAATGAAAAAGATGAAACATTTGAATTGGCTTTATGCTCTGCTTCTATTGGTAGCGGGTATGACATTTGTTTCTTGTAGCGAGGACAATGAATTGGACATTCCTCCCGTAGAGGAAGAGGTAGTTAACGAGGCAGGCGACAACTTCTACATGTTTGTCAACGGTGCGTGGCATCACAGTTTGAACGCCACCGAAGACAAGAACTATGGCTTTCAGGAAGACGTTTATGACATGACTATGAAACGAAGAGACGACCTTCTTAAGGACATGGAGGAAACCAAAAACCTGGAGCAGTCATACGAGTATCTAATGGCCGAGGGATTGGAAGAGAACGAAGCATACCTCGATTCTATCATAGATGTAATCGGAGAATGTGCAATGAGCGCTCAGAGTAAGCATGAATTAGGTCTTTACGTGGGCGAATGGATAAAGAAGGGATATCTGGAGAATTTGTTTAGATTGTACACAACAATTAGTGAACATGAAGATAAAGTCTGCTACACTATATGTCCTGACGAAGTCACACTAAAACTGGCTGGTGCATCGCAAGGTGATGATGAAGAAGGAGAAGAAGCCAGACATTTCAAATTTGCCAACTATCAGAAGTATACCTGCATGACACGAGGTGGCGAAGACCTTATGTCAAGTATTGTTGCTGGCATGGGACTTGACCCAAACTGCTTTATGATAGAAGACACTCTAAAAACATTTTACGAGAACTTCAATGCAATGAGTTTGGATGAACTGAAGGCAACAATCATTGGATATGCCGGAAGTGAATTGTACATGTACTGCGGTGACGACAACACCAGCGAGGCAACAAATGGATACACCGATAATACCCGCGATGTTCTGGACGCACATTTGCGCCACCTTTTGACCTATCCCCTATCTTACTACTATTGTGAAAAGTATGTAGACGATGAGGTGAAGGCAAAATACGGCACATATGCCGAGACCATCAGAAGTGTGTTTGCAAAACGCATTGAGAACAACTCATGGCTTTCTGGCGAAACCAAGGAAAAGGCTTTGGAGAAGCTGAACAACATGAAGTTCTTCATTGGCGAACCAGACGAATGGAACCTTGAGACATTCCCCAAGTTGAACAGTAAGCTATTCGTTGAGAACATTCTGGAGGCAAAGCAGAGCCGCATCAATACAGCCTTATCTTTGATTGGCAAGCCCAAACGCGAGAATTGCATACCTGCGGTTATTCTGGCACCCAGTGGTATGGGTACATACGCATACAATGCGTTCCACATTCCCTCTGCCAATGCCATGACTATCCTTAACTGTTTTATGACTGCACCTGAATATACTGAGGATATGCAGCCTGCAGATTTGTATGCTTTGTTCTATGTCATCGGTCATGAACTTACCCACGGCTTTGACAAAAAGGGTAGCCAATATGATGCTAATGGTAATTTGAACAACTGGTGGACAGCAGAAGACAAGGAGAAGTTTGATGCCTTGAACGATGACTTGGCTCAACAAATCAGCACCTTCGAGATTGCACCCGGCATCATGGCTAATGGCTACAGAACAGTGACTGAGGACGTGGCAGACCTAGGCGGCTTTAACATAGCATTTGATGCTTTGAATGAATATTTGGCTGAGCAGGGTGTCACCGGCGAGGAATTGAAGGAGGCACAGAAGGCTTACTTTGAGCGCCATGCCTACCGTTATCGTACTGTATACAGCAAACTGTATTTCCAGAAATTACTAAAGGACTCACACTCTGTTTCACTAGTTCGCGTAAATGGTATGGTACAACACATGGATGCCTGGTACGACCTTTACAATGTGAGCGAGGGTGACAGTTTGTATCTACCCGCTGACAAGCGTATCACCATCTGGTAATAAACACAAAGATTATATATATATATTATATCCATTATTTATCAACTTAAAACCAATTTAAACAATGAAGTTTACAGTTAAAGCTTTGGCCGCAGTAGCAGCATGTGTTCTACTTAACAGTTGTATTACAGTTTCACACCCCATTGCTGCAACCACAAACCCCGTTGGTACAAAGTGCGGTGAAGCAAAGAGCCACATCATCCTGGGCATTTGGAGCTCAAAGGGCGACGAGAATGGTATTGACAAGGCTGCTAAGAGCGCTGGCATCACCAAGATTTCTCACGTAGACTCTTATACCAAGAGCTATGTGTTCGGTATTGTGGTGAAGCAGACAACCAAGGTTTACGGTGAATAATTCCAACTAAGCAACGATGTATTGGTGTCCGATAGACAGTCTTATCGGACACCAATCACTCCCCTTCCTTCTGGAATAATAATCAATACTTGCCACCACTAGCAAAAAACAGGGTGCAAAAGCCCACTCAAACGACATAAGAGACATATCACCGCTTCCACTGGACAGAAATACAACAGCAACAATATAAATTAAATAAACAACATGAACAAAGTTCTTTTACTATTCACGGTATTCTGCATGGCAATCGCTGCACATGCTCAGGACGTTCCCTATTCAAAGTATCTGAACTTCAGCAAGACGGAGTTCAAGGACAATCATTTCAAGTATGATTCAGAGACCAACACCTGGGCTTTGCGCAAGAGAAACGGTTTGGTCACCACTCTCAACATCCTGGCTATCATTGCTGATGGCTATGAGGATATACGCCCCAGTTCCAAGGACTATGCCATCGCAGTGCAGATGGGAGCAGACGAAAAGGCTTCATACGTCAAGGTAAAATTCTATAACGACGAGACATACCATAAGCTTCTCACCTTCCTAAAGAATGAGGCTCAGGACCTGGTAGATACTTCTTCTGACAAAATCATCAAGTATCACGCCAATCATGGCGATTATTCACTGGAACTAAACATGAAGAAGCATATCGTAAGCCGTACCTCTTCCCACACCACTGCCACGCTACTTGACAGCAAGGCCAGAAAGAATGTGGATGAGTCCTATAACGAGTATGAGTTTTATGTCCGCACAGATGTAGCTCCATGGTCGGAATACCTGGAGAAGAAAGCCGCAAAGCAGGCAAAGCGTGATGCAAAGGGCAAGAAGAAACAAAACGTAGACGATTTGATGTAAAAAGCCCGTTGTGAATACTGCAACTGGCAGCATAGAGAGATATAATTATCTAAACAACCTCCTAAATAATAATAATTAAAATGAACAAGAATTGGCTTTATCTGCTCCTGTTGATTATATCAATAGTGATGCCACTCACATCGTGCGATAAAGAAGACATCCCTCAGCCAGAAGAAATACTAAAACATGATCCAGAATCGGATGCCGACCAGTCTCCAGTAGAGGCATACGATGCCCTGGAATGGTTGCAGGGCTGCATAGTATTGGTTGATAATAAGGATGAAGTAATCAGAAGAATCAATGGTAAGCCTTTGGACGAGTCGCAGCCAACCGTAATCTCGCTTCCCGTTAGCGACTTTGCTGCTGCCGAAAAGACTTTCCTTGATTGGGTAGCTCCTGGCAAGGAGGTCACAGAAGTGGACGGCGGTTACGACTACTATCTCACCGATGCCTATGGCATTGCTCAGGGTAGCGTATCCTTCCGCGCTGTAGAGGAGAAAGACGGTGTAATAGCTCGCATGACTGTAGCAAACGGAACTGCCCTAAAACAAGTATCCGAGGTTAACTTTGTCAACACCGAACACTGGCCCGAAAACGATGCCATTCCCGTCTATCAGGAAGGAAAGCTATACAAGTTCGGCTGTTGTATGTACACCAACTCCCCACCATTAACAGAAATGCCTGGAGCCGATATTGAACTGGACGACTATTGGACATTGGTCAACTGGGAGGAACGCGACTTTTACTGCCTACAGGGTAATGACGATGGCAAGGAGGCTATCTTGGTGTGGCTCCTTCCAGAAAAAGGTGGAAAGGCCAACACGACTCATTTCTTTATCAGAAAAGTTGAACGTCAAATTGACTATCCCATATATAAGGCTCTCTCTTCTTTGGAAGAGGCAGAAAAAGTATTGGACTTCTATCATGCCCACCATGACAAATGGCAGAAAATGCTGGACGAAATGGAGGCCTTGGGGTATTCCTGGAAACCTGGCGGTTTTTTCAGTTCAGGAACTAACAACATGGAGTTTCTGCTAAACGGATATGACAAGAAGGAGAATAATATTAAATGTCTGGACCTGGACAAAGAGGTTGGTGAGATATGCGATGTCACATGTAGCCTGTGGAATCAATGCGAATATCGCTATATGCACATCCGTATTTTCCCACCAGCAACAAAGGTAAAAGAATAATGTAAACTAGCAATAAATTAATATATAATCACATTATGAAAAAAAATTGGTTTTATTTATTTATGTTGATGGCAATCACAGTGATGCCATTGACTTCGTGTGACAAAGAAGACGAGCCTAAGCCCAAACAAGAACAAAAGCACGACCCAGAATCTGATGCAGACCAGTCTGAGATTACCGCTTATGATGCAATGGAGTGGTTGCAGAACAGCCTCGTGATAGTGGATGAAAACGGCGAAGTAATCCGTAGAGTATATGGCAAGCCCCTGGACGAATCTCAGCCTGATGTTATCTCTGTATCGGTTGCAGATTATGCAGCAGCCGAAAAGCTTTTCCTAAGCTGGGTGGCTACCGGCAAGGAGGCTACTAAGGTGGAGGGCGGTTATGACTACAACCTCACAGATGCAGAAGGTAAGGCGCAAGGCGGTGTCTTGTTCCGTGCCGTAGAGGGCGAGGGTGGCGTGATTGCCCGCATGAGTTTAAAAGAGGGCACAAACCTGAAGCAGATATCTGAAGTTCAGTTTATTGCCACTGCCCTATGGCCCGAAAATGACGAGATTCCTGTATACAAAAAAGGTGAAATATACGGATATTCTATGGAAACAATTTTACGCTACGGCAAAGGACGTGGTGATTGGTCTCCGATTTTTGGATATGTCATTAGGGATTTTAGTGTATATACTAGTGGCGCATATAGGGAGTTCTACTGTATTCAAGGTAATGAAAATGGTCAAGAGGGAATATTGGTGTGCCTAAGTGATGATGAGGGAGACTCTGATATTTGGGATCTCGGGACTATAGATTATTATGCTACGGCAGAAGAGTATTATACAAGTCCTGACAAAGTCTATAATCTTTTCGCTTCTGTTTCAGAGGCTGAAAAGGTGTTGGCTGTATATAACGCTGACAAAGATGCCTGGAAAAAAATGCTCAAGATAATGGATGAAAGAGGACATTACTGGAGCCCTCGCCATTGGCCGGTAAACGTAGGAAATTCAGAGTTCCTGCTCAATAGCTTTGATTCCGAAGACGAAAAAAAGAGAACTAAGTTTAAATGCCTGGACCTTGATTCTCACCCAGGCGAAATAAACTATGTTAAAACAAATAACAATTTTTACTGGTACAGATACATACTTGTTCGCATCATACCTCCTGCAACTGTTTAATTGCATTACTCAGAGTAATTAATAATCTATAAGTGATTCAGTAATAATGTTTATGAAAAAGAATTGGTTTTACTTATTTATGTTGATGGCAATCACAGTGATGCCATTGACTTCGTGTGACAAAGAAGACGAGCCCACTCCCAACGAGGAGAATCTGCATGACCCCACGTCTGACGCTGACCAGACACCTGTCACTGGATTCGATGCTCTGGAGTGGTTGCAGAGCAACCTGGCTGTTATTGACGAAAATGGCAATGTAGCAAGAAGAATCTATGGCACTCCCCTTGATGCTTCTCAACCCTCGGTGCTTTCTGTTCCTGTTGATAACCTGGAAGGTGCACAAACAACATTCCTCAACTGGATTGCCCCCGGCAAGGAAGCAACAGAGGTAGAAGGCGGTTATGACTACAACCTCACCGACGCCGATGGTAATGCCCAGGGTAGCGTATCATTCCGTGCTGTAACAAACGAGGACAACGTAATAGCTCGCATGACTGTTGCAGCAGGTACTGACCTTAAGCAGGTTAGCGAAGTAAATTTCATCAACAATGATGTATGGCCCGAAAATGCAAAGGTTCAAAGATACTACTCTGGCAGAACATACAAGATTAAGGCAGAAGACTATACATGGAATTTCATTCGTACACCTAAAACTAGGTCTATGCCTATTGGTGGTCAGTGGGGCTCTAGCGGCTACGATATCACAGTACGTGTAGATGCACCCAAAAGAGACCTTGAATTTATGTGTATTCAGGGTAATGGCAACGGACAAGAGGCAATTCTAGTATGGCTCTGCCCCGATGAGGATGATGTATATAAATATAATCTTAGAGAAACTACCAGACACCCAGAAGTAAAACTTTACGTTGAACAAGATGTCTATAAAAAGCTTCCATCTGTTGTTGAAGCTCAGAAGGTACTGAATTTCTATAATGCGAACAATGAAACTTGGAATGGTTTCCTCAAGGAGATGGATTATAGAGGCTACAAATGGAGCGCTACCACTGGTTTTTGGAATGATGCAACTTGCAATGCCGAGTTCATCCTTAACAGCTACAATGCATCTACAAAGAAAATCAAGTGTCTAGACCTTGATGACCCTGTGGGCAAGATATGCGATGTAGCAAGTGATAGCTATAACGATTACCGCTACATGCACATCCGTGTTTTCCCTCCTGCAACTAACTAATAGTAAGATATCATGAAAAAGAGTTTAATTTTTATTCTCTTATTGATGCTTGTATCTTGCAAGCAAGCAGAACAACAGAGTAAATCGGAGATAGAAAAAGGACTCGAGGAGATTGGCTTGCAGAATGTAGCCGAGGAGATTCCTGGCATTGAAGTTTATATGGTCTATGCCACACCCTACAACTTCATGGGAAGAGTGCTTTATACTGGACTGGATGAAGCATACCTAGTACCCGAGGCTATAGAAAAACTAAGGAAGGCCAACGAATTGCTCCGAAAGAAAAGATTGGACCTGCACCTTGTGGTGTATGATGCAGCTCGTCCACGCTCTATCCAGCAACAGATGTGGAAAGTGGTGGAGAATACCGATTTGCAGGATTATGTGGCCAATCCAAACAAGAGCGGTGGCGGCCCCCACAACTATGGCGTGGCAGTGGATGTGACCCTAGTGGATTGCACCGGACATCCCATCCCTATGGGTTCGGAGTATGACTACTTTGGCAACCGAGCTCGTGTGGATATGGAAGCACAGCTAATAGAGAGTGGCGAAATCAATCAGCGCGAATTACATAATCGCCAACTATTGCGCGAGATTATGACCGAAGCCGGATGGTTGGTTGAACCCTCTGAATGGTGGCATTTCAATGCTATGCCTCTCAGCGAAGCAAGTCAAAAGCTGACACTTATCAAATAAGAACGAGATTTAAATATTATTGTTTCACTAAAACAACAACCAAACAATGAAAAAGAAATGTTTTTATCTATTCATGTTGATGGCTATCACAGCAATGCCATTGACTTCGTGTGACAAAGAAGACGAACCTAAACCCGAACAAGAACAAAAGCACGACCCTAACTCTGACGCAGACCAAGAGCCAGTTACTGCTTACAATGCGGCGTCATACTTGCAAGGCAGCCTTGTGATAGTAAATAAGGACAATGAAATTATCCGTAGAGTTTATGGTAAAGCCCTCGACGAGTCACAACCCGATGTAATATCTGTGCTTGTTGCGGACTACGCAGCAGCCGAAGAGCTTTTCCTTGGCTGGGTAGCTCCAGATAAGGAGGCTACCAAGGT
>JAFOCV010000113.1 GCA_017381015.1 Bacteroidaceae bacterium | reverse complement strand
CATTTCGATGTCATTGTACTTGGTGGAGGCCCTGCCGGTGCATCGGCGGCCATATACTCTGCACGCAAGGGACTGAAGGTGGCCATGGTGGCAGAGCGTATTGGCGGACAGGTGAAGGATACCGTGGGAATAGAGAACCTGATATCCATACCATATACCACGGGTAGCGAACTGGCCGACAACCTGCGCACCCATCTTGCCCACTACCCCACCATAGAGTTGTTCGAGAACCGCCGCATCGAGAGCACCTCCCTGCTTGGCAAGGAGAAGGAAATCACGGTAAAGGGCGGTGAGGTATTCTCTGCTCCAGCCGTAATCATAGCCACAGGTGCCGGTTGGCGCCGACTTAATGTGGAGGGCGAAGCGGAATACATCGGTCGCGGAGTTGCATTCTGTCCGCATTGCGACGGTCCCTTCTATGCTGGACGCGAGGTTGCCGTAGTGGGTGGTGGCAATTCAGGCGTCGAGGCAGCAATAGACCTGGCAGGAATCTGCAAGAAGGTTACCGTCCTCGAGTTCATGGACACGCTGAAGGCCGACCAGGTTCTGCAGGACAAGGCCAAGAGTCTGCCCAACGTGGAGATTCTCACCTCAACCCAAACCCTGCAGGTCATTGGCAATGGCGAAAAGGTAACTGCCCTCCGCCTGAAGAACCGCACAACCGATGCCGAGCATAACCTTCCCCTGGACGGAGTATTCGTACAGATAGGCCTCAGCGCCAACAGCCAGCCTTTCGATGAATTGGAGAAATCCCGCATCGGAGAGATTATCATCGACACCCATTGCCGCACAAGCATCCCAGGCGTCTATGCCGCCGGCGATGTCTCCTCCGTACCCTACAAGCAGATTATCATTTCCATGGGCGAAGGCGCCAAAGCCGCCCTCTCAGCCTTCGACGACAAGGTGCGCGGAGTTATCTAAACCAAGGGCGAGCGACCATACGACGCGAGGGCTCAGACAATACGACGACAAAGGGCAGAGAATACATTGTCTCATGCCAGACATCACTATGTGTTTCGCCACATAATATGCCATGTTCATCGGGAAATTAATGCAAAAAGGAGTCATTATGGCTCCTTTTTTGCACGTTAGCGAAGGCAAAAATAGCCTTGCGAGAGAAAAGTTGATACGTCCAAGTGCTGAAGACTTGAAGTTATCTTCGTATCGCTGATAAAAAACAAACTCTGTAAATGTCATCTCCTGTTGAATGCCAGATAAATTTAGTACCTTTTCCATGAGTTATTTTTGCTCCGATATTCACTTTTCCCTGGTGTTCGGAGGATTTTTAATTTCCTATTGCTAAGATACAGGATATTTATAACCCTGATGTTCTACTTGTTACTTTTTTAACATGTTTCGCAACTATCCCTAATCTATATTCCAATAAGCAGAAGCGTCCCCGTCAAATATAGTGTCTATGTCATCATCACTATACCCCATTTCGTTCTGTGCATATGACCCAGCATATCGTTCATATGTAGGAAGTTCGCATTCGTCATTGAAACGATGATCATAAAAATCCTCATTTTCGTTATAGCCTTCTTCCATATATTCATATTCAGCAATTCGCTGATTTCGCATTGCTTCAAAAGCAGGGGAGATTTCAAACTGGGGAAATAGCAATCGGAGTTCTTCTATAACAGAATCAGCAAAGACGCATATCGCTCCGCTCACATTTTCAACTACCCATGAAATATATTCTGGGTTATATTCAACAACTTCACCAAATGTACATCTTGCAAACTTGCCAAAGTTGAACTTATCATCCAAATGCTCAATGTACGTCATCAACAAAAACTTCTGTAAGATTATACTGTGTATAACACATTGTTCCTGTTTCTGTATGTAGATAACGACATACCACCATAATATTCTCAGCAATACTCTTTACCTCACCGTCTTTGTCAATGAATTGAATATGTGCTTTTGGTGCATTTAGTATTGCCCTTCCCTCAATCGCTTTAATATGTGGGGAGAATTTTGCTTTTTCCAAGTCATATTCTCGAACAAGAACTCCATTTCCGTGACGTGACTTAATCTTGCGATATAGTTCCTTTCCTACCAATGAAGGAACATACAAGTCTTCTACATTGTATTGACCTTCAGATTCAGATACCACGAGTGACTGAAAGACTGGAATAGCCATGCCTTCTCTTGTAATTTCTTTACCTCTATAGTGAGTGGTTACCTGATAAATATAATTTGACAAAACAATTTGATGCTTTGGTTCCTTGTTCACAATGCCATTGAGAACAAGTCCGGCATAAACATCGTTATACATATCTTCGTCCTTGCAAGCATTTACAAATCCGTATATTTCCATTCTATCAATGAGATTGCTATTGGCAATCATACCACAATGAACACTTCCATTTTTTTTTAGATAATCTTCACATGTAATTCTATCCATGATTTCTATATTTTATTGATTCATTAAACAATACATTTCTTCTATCAACTCTCTAAGTTGTCTATTTGCCTTGTGAAGTTTCTTTACTTCTGAACTCAGTTGTTTCTCTAATTCATCCTTTCTTAATATTATATTGATAAGTTGGACTTGTGTAAGTCTTTGCAACCCTGTTAATTCTATATTTTTGCTGTCAATTTTCTTCATAGCGATTATTCTATCAAATGATTTATAATGAATTAATTGACTCTGCTATTAACCAATCACTTGAAGGTTTCGTAACCAATCTAGCATTACTATATGCCATATCTAATGTAAAGATGGTAACTGCACGATACCGACCTGAAGGCGTTTTGGTCATTACCAGTGCGATTGAGATTTCCTCTGGTTCATTAATGTTTAAAGCCAAAGGTAAAATCAAATGCACGGAGTCATCTTTAGGATAATACACAGGTATTGCCGTCTTATAATTCCATGCTACTCGATGCTTTGCTGTTTCAACCGCCATCCCCATCATGCTTGAAATGATAGACAATCGCATAGGATTTGACTCCAAAAAATTTCTTAGTTCATCATAATAACTTGAATTGTCATTATCCCTAATCTGAGACTGATCAAGAACCTCAAAAGAGCCAAAGCAGACTTGACGAAGAAGTTCAGTTGGCATTCTATCGATATTTTCTAAGATGATGTGTTCCCAATTTACATCAACAGGGAGTGATGTGTCATAAATCACATCGTCATAATTTTGTATATATGATGCTCTTTCTGGTAGATGAGAAAAGTTGTCCGTCAACTTTCTTGCAGCGACAGTACTACTTCCTGCTACACAAAAGTCTAAAAAATGCCAAGGTTGTTTATTAAACTTGTTTTTATCAAAAACTGCATATATCGGTTTGTAGAACTTATCTACCAATCCTGTATTGAAAGAGGCGTAGTCATTTGAATATAGGATTTTGTCATCCTTCATAAGTTTCACAAAAGTCCATTTCAAGTACTTGGCAAGAATTGGATTTGGGTAATTTTTATCCTCAACGCTGTACGTCCAACGTTCAGGAAGTGCCATATTCTTCAATGTCTCGATAGCACTCATTTGGTTTATATTCGCCCATTGAGTTAAATGCATTATTTCTCCTTTTTTACATTTCGAGTTCTTTTTGATATTGGGAACAGAAGTTGTAGCTGTCATATAACTACACTTAACCAATGGCAAACGACTTTGTTCATCAATACTAATTATAAAATGGTCACTTAATGACTCAAAGAAAGGTTTCAATTTAACGAAACCATCTTCTTTGACGTCAATTCCTTGAGCGATAAGTTTCAAACCAATGGTTGACATTGGCGTCCAACCATCTTCTCTCATACTCTGAGATACAATCTCTTTGATTCTGGATATTCTTTCAGTATTCATATATTCTATCAATTAAAGTCTAACATCTATTTGTTTTGATGGCGCAAAGTTAGACATAAAAAAATATGGGCGGAAGAAATAAACTGTTAGTTCCTACCACCCATCAATAATTAACAAAATATGGTTGTTTTATCCAACTATACCATCTATCAATTCTACTAGTGCTGAGATATCTGGCATTTCCCCCATGTGTATAGTGAAGTGGTTTACCAAAGCCTCTTTATGCAATTCTTTTTCTTTTAGAGGGTTTATATCCCCTCTACTCCAGATGCAATAAGGAATAAACTCTAAATAGAGTTCTAAGTTTGTTTTTAATAAACCGGGAAATTTGAGAGGAAATATGTGGTCAACCTCTTCATACTTATTGTTAAAAAGTTGTCTAAATCGGGATGTCGTTACAATTTCAGGAGCAAAATCAAAAAAATTAAGTAGAAAACATACCAACTTTTGTTCAGTCGTTGTAAGATAACTATTCCTTCTTCGTTTTATAGAACTGAAATACACATGTAAGAATTTTGAGATATATCGTACAAACTCAATCTGCCCATATTCTTTTGTGTAAACATCAACTTTTTTCACTATCCTATGATAACCTACAATTGACAAATCGCTACCTTCCAGACTCTCAAAAAGCAATTTCTTAACCTCGCAAAAGTCTGTTTTATGCTTATTGCCATTCTTAAGGTTAAATGTTACACTTTCCAAATTATCCAGACCTCCAATCTCTTCGATAGTATCCTTCAATGTAGGTTTTAAGAGGAGTGCATATCTACGACTTATTATTTCTCGTATATATGCGCAAAGTCCATATAACGCAACCAAATTTATGTGTGTAGCATGTATTTCTTGCATCTCCTGATGAAGAATGCATAATTTTTTATTTGTCAAGAATGCATATATCTTATGATGATGTTTATCTCTTATGAAAATTTCCACGAACTTATCTAATCGCAATCCATCAAGAAAAACACGCTGTTCTGAAATGTATTTCCGTTGTATATTCTCAAAAAAGTAAGTAGCATATTTCCAAGTGTCTACAGCCATGGTTTTACCTTTCGAATCAACCACTTCAACAATATTGTTTTTCGTATCATAAGTTAAGTCTTCCATCAAAAAAGACATACTATATTCTTTCTCTTGATTCATGACATAGAATTTCTATTTAACGTGAGTTCAACGAATTATAACTACTTATAAATATAGCTATTAGCGAAATTGCCGCATCTTTATAGTGCTTATATACAAAGTATTATAAACAATAATTGTTATGATTACCACAAACAAAGTTATAAAATTATTCTTTATGGCAGATGAATTTTTCGACTTTTTGGGCAAGATGATGGCAAGATATACGCCAAATAACACAGGGAATCTACTTTATCAAAGGCAGAAATCATGCTTATCTTCATACTATTTCATGATTCGGGGAACCGTTATTTAAAACAATTATATCTTGACAGTAGGGCGATTCAAGCAAAAACACCCACTTTGTCCTAAAAGCCCCAGGTACGCTTACTAAAAGCTTTAACCCACATCAGCCATTAGACTATTATCATCATAACGCTAATGACCGATATGGGTTTAAGACAAGGAAACAAACCGATGAAATACGTGTTCACAAATTTGTCCTCAATATTGAGTACAATTGTACCTAATGTTTAGTACAATGCTCCGCAACGCTTGGTACAATGCGACACAATATTGAGTATATTAAATAGACGGAACTCTTTTTGCTTATGCATATCGTTCCTATAATATTTGCATAGTGCAACCCCATGAGTATTGAAAAGCAAGTACCCCCAAAAAGCCAAACGCTTTTTGGGGGCACTAGATAATATAGTATAATACTTATTGCTATAGGATTCTCTGTTTTCCTTTCTTACTTCACTAAAATGCCGATTTCTCCGATGGTTGTCTTTTGGGCAGCATTAATTTCGCTCACGGGCTCCAACTTGAAATAGCGTGCATTGTATGTCCTACCGAAACGTACAAAGTAGGGAACTGGGTTGTGCATGATGTTAGAGAACTCGCCATTAGCATTGCACTTCTCCCATGTCTGGCCATCAGCACTTACGTAGAAGTTGTACTTGTAGATAGTACCTGTCAAATCTTCGCTTGCCACAGGTGCATAGCAGAAACCAGCCACGGCTTCTTCCTTGCCCATATCCACCACCAGAGCGGTCAAGCCTTCTGCCTTCCAGGCGGTAGCAGGATTGCCATCAAATGCGACTGAAGCTTCTTCCATGCCAACAGCCTTCCACTCCGATGTCTTCACATCGCTTAGTCTTACTCTTGCACCCTTATCCTGCAAAGGCTCTGCGTAATATAGACCTACGTTAGAGATATTTGCCACGGCACGAGAACCACGAATGGTAACGCGTACCTTCTCTGGCTGGCAATCAGAGAAGCGGAGCAAACGCTTGTAACCGATTGTTGTGCCCTCTGTTGCATATTGCCATGCACCATTGCTATATACCTCAACCAAGAAGTCTTCCACGCGCTGACCCTTAGTGATATCCTCCTGAATGAGGAAGGTATTTACCATAGCACCAGCCTTCACGGTATATTCCTTGCTCTCGCCTACCTGAGCGCTCCATGCCTCATTGCCGTTCTCTACGTAGTTCTCAGCAAAGGTCTTATTGATGTAGTCAGACAATTCCTTGATGCGCTGAACGTCAATCTCATGAATCAAACCACGTCTGTCGGGAGGAATGTTCAGAAGCAATACTGAATTGCAACCCACCGAACGATAATAGATATTCACCAAGTTGGCCAACGAGCGTACCTGACCGTCCTGCTCTGCATGATAGAACCATCCTGGACGAATAGATACGTCCACCTCAGAGGGATACCAGTATGCTTCCTGAGCCTGTGCCACCAGAGCACGGCTACCCAAGTCCTTAGACATCTCTTCCAAACCAAGAGCCTCCTTAGCGGCCTTCTTGTGGGTATAAGAACCAGGAGGAATCACCGTAGCACTCCATTCTGTCTCACGACCGAGGCCACCTTCATTACCAACCCAACGTACATCATCGCCCATGATAGCTGTTACAGCCTTGGGCTGAAGCTCACGAATCTTAGCCAAAATAGCGGTCCAATCGTATTCCTGCTTCTTGCCATTGGGGCCTTCTGCACATGCTCCGTCAAACCATACCTCATGCACCTCGCCATAATTGCTTAGCAACTCTGTCAACTGGTCAATGAAGAACTTATTATATGCTGGAGAATCGCCATACGAAGGTGCATTTCTATCCCATGGAGAGAGATATACACCAAACTTCATGCCATACTTCTCACAAGCGTCGCGCAATTCGCGAACCACGTCGCCTTTACCATCCTTCCATGGTGAGTTCTTTACTGAATACTCCGTTGTTGCTGTCTGCCACAAGCAGAAACCATCATGGTGCTTGGCTGTAATCAATGCCATCTTAAAACCACCATCCTTCAGTGCCTTAACCCATTGTTCGCAATCCAACTCGGTGGGGTTGAACAACTCGGGGCTATCCGTACCATGTCCCCACTCATTACCGGTAAACGTATTCATACCGAAGTGGAGGAAGGCAGTAAACTCCATCTGCTGCCATTCCAACTGCTGAGCAGTAGGCACAAGGCGCGACACCATATCCACCTTTTGTTCAATCGTTGCATCGGCAGGAAACTCTACGTGCTTCTCGTAATATTCCTCCTTCGATTGCGAGGCACAACTTACCATTAGCAAGCCTAGCGCCAAAGAAAAAATAGTTTTCTTCATTTTTTATAACTTTTAATGACTAAATATTATTTTTTTCATCGCAAATATACAATTTTTTCTTCTACAAACAAACTGATTTAATATGTTTTAGCACAAACCTTCTGCCTCGCTCACAAATACGGGTAACAGATATCAACCAATAAATCAATATTATTTCTTGGTAGTATCTCCTTGTTTTTGTAACTTTGTGCCAAAGTAGATGGTATATAGAAAAGAGAAGATGCGTCCATGCTATCGCCTTGTGGTTTGTGCACCTGCTGATGAAGATATAGAGCAATGCCTGCACAAAATCTGACGTCTGTAACCACATACACCTTAGTTTAATATATATATGCTCCTGCATTATGACTCTGCAACAATTTGAATATATCCTGGCCGTTGCCCGATACGGACATTTCGGACGAGCTGCCGATGCTTGCCATGTGACACAACCTACCCTTAGTGCCATGATAGGCAAACTGGAGGAGGAGGTGGGTGCCAAACTGTTTGATCGCAACCATCAGCCCATTCGTCCCACCCCCGTTGGCGAGAAGGTCATTCTGCGAGCACGCAAAGTGCTGGAGCAGGCAGAAAGCATCAAGGACATTATCCTGGAGGAGCAGCAATCCTTGCAGGGGACATTCCGTTTGGGTATCCTGCCCACTATCGCTCCTTACTTGCTTCCGCGCTTCTTTCCGCAACTGATGAAGAAATACCCTGCACTGGACATTAGGGTGAAGGAAATGAAGACGCATGAGATAAAGGGAGCCTTGTTGCAGGGTGACATAGATGCCGGCATCCTGGCCGCCATAGATGGTTTGGAGGACTATGCGCAGATGTCGCTTTTCTATGAAAGGTACGTGGGATATGTGGCCAAGGAAGACCCCTTGTTTGCCAAAGAATCCATCCGCACCGCCGATGTGGCGAGCAGCGGACAATTGTGGTTGCTGGACGAGGGACATTGCTTCCGTGACCAGATGGTGCGCTTCTGCCAGATGCAGTCCTCTCAGAGTAGCCAGTTGGCATATCGTCTGGGCAGCATGGAAACCTTCATGCGCATGGTGGAGAGCGGTATGGGTATCACATTCATACCCAAACTGGCTTCTTTGCAACTGAGCGAGTCGCAAAGGGAACTGGTACGTCCGTTTGCCATTCCTGTACCTACCAGAGAGTTGGTGTTGCTCACCAATCACAATTTCATTCGTCAGACAATACTGAATGTGCTCGTTAGCGAGATACAGGCTTGCGTGCCCAAGGGTATGCTAAAACTTAATGCAGGACAAGTGCTAGTATAACTACTTATTTCACAGCGACTTATTCTTCGTTATAGATGTCTTCTATCGGCCCATAAAACCGTTCAATCGCTTTTCTTTCTTTAGTTGGGAATATTGCTATACCTTTGCACCGAGAAAACAAAACAATAGTAATTAACAACTAAAAATAAGAAACGATTATGACACCTATTATCAATTCTCTTCTCCCCGAGTTCAACGTACAGGCTTTCCATAATGGCAACTTCACCTCAGTGTCCAGCAACGATGTAAAGGGCAAGTGGGCAGTATTCTTCTTCTATCCTGCTGACTTCACCTTCGTATGCCCCACAGAATTGGTTGACCTGGCAGAGCAGTACGACAAGCTCAAGAGCCTGGGCGTGGAAGTATATTCCGTAAGCACCGACTCTCACTTCGTTCACAAGGCATGGCATGATGCATCAGAGAGCATCCGCAAGATCAACTATCCCATGCTGGCAGACCCCACCGGCGTTCTCTCTCGCGGCTTCGGCGTGAT
>JAFOCV010000112.1 GCA_017381015.1 Bacteroidaceae bacterium | reverse complement strand
GAGGACCGGATCGTGAAGAATGCCATGGCCAATGCAGCCAAGGGCTGCACCTGCCCTCCCAATTTCCCGGTCTGCGTCTGCGGCAAGAAGCCCCAGGTGAAGATCATTACCCGCAAACCCATCGTCTCCGGCGAAGAAGAGCTGGAGCGCAACCCCAGAGCCCGAAGTGCCAAGCTTCGGATCTGTGAGAAACTTTGATCCGGAAGGGATGACCGATAATGGCTCAGAAGCCTAAGATCCAATATGTTGGCCAGTTTTACGTTCACGGCAGTGAGGCAAGAGCCCTGCAGCTGGAGGAAGAGCGGAAGAAGGCCAAAGCCAGACGCCCTCTGGCCCCTCCAACAGAGCCCTGACATTCATCTGTAGCTTTTCCAATGCTACATCGTCCACAATGCCGTTGCTACCAAGCAGGTTGAACAAGAGAGAGTATTTCTCTAGTGTTTCCAGGTGTTCATCTGAGATAGCCATAGAGCGGCTACCTTTCATATTACATATTATTCGGTACATAAGAATTGGAGTGAGGCGTTAAATATAGCTCTTCTAATTTCTGTATTCTCTATTAACTCAAGTGGGAATCCAAAAGTAATGCATCTATAGTCATTCCCTTGATATGCTACAGCTCCAGATGTTTGTTTGATAGATACCTGTGGTATTTGCACTTCAGTGTCTGTACCACCATTGGTTTCATCTGTTAGATATGTAGTGTATGTTTCATTAAAGAGTAGGGTAGTGAATGCACCTTCTGTTGGGTGTATTGCGTTTACTCTGGCTGTAGTGTATATATATGGATTGGGTTGTGAGATGATGTTAAATTCAGTTCCCATTCCTTTTATCTGCAAGCTGTCCGTCTTGACATTGTCATGATGGATATATTTCAGAATGTTGTAGGCAAAGTCTCTTTGTTCTGCCGTAATCAAATCTTCGCCCACGTATGCACCGCTCACCATTACGTTGCCTCCATTTTTGGTATATTCAGTTATACTGTTTTGTACATATTCTGGGTAAGTTTGATATACACGATGTGAATAACCATCCATTCGTTGTGCTCCAAGGATGAGGTCAACCATAGCATAAGGCTTTAAATCAATCTTGGGCAATGCAGAAACTATACAAGACGAGATGCTTAAATCACGTCTTGCAGAAAAGTCTTTGTCTGCAATCAGGAAATCTGCCGCATGCATTGATGCGTAGTCGAAGGTATTACCAGCTATTGGCATACCATTGAGGTCATATATGCTGGTATTGCTTATGTATGCCACACCTGGATCTTGTTTTATGTCAAAACCACGCAGAGTGTCATTGTCAATGGCTTGTGGTGCCGCAATACGTTCAAATCCATTCACTATCATAATGGAGAGTGCATTATTGTCATAAGCTACTCGTGCACAAACCTCTTCGCTGGGCATACTGCTACCTCCTTCATTCAAGGCAGCCACCTTGAATCTGTACATGATACCAGGTGTTGCGTTAATATTCACCTGTGTGCCAGTGACGATGGTACCATTATCCCAACCTCTATCATTTTGTTTAATGTATAATATGTACGAGTTGGGCATAGCACTCTCCTCTAGAGGGTCGGTTTGTGGTGTCCAACTCAATGTTATCTGTTTGTTGCTTGTATTGGTAACGGCTGCCAGGTCACGCACAGGTAGTGGCTGCACTACTGGGGCTTTGCGCTGATGAATCATGGCATTGTTCTTCAGTATTGACTTGTATATGGAACGTGCAATGATAAACTTGCAATACGGGTCATGCGCAACGAGCATATCGGCATAGTTCTGATGAGAAAGCAGTTCCAGAATCATGGATGGAATTTGTGGCTCACGACTTTCCGAATAGTTGCGGTCGTAAAGCGAACGTCTATTCCAACAGCCAAGGTGGAAGGTTAAGTCCTTGTGCAATTCAGAAAGCATACCGTCAGCCAAGTCTCTGCTTGCCAGACGTGAAAGTCCAGTGGCTAGTTTTTTGTCATAAAACTGAGTGGTGTACACACCCAAGGTACCTATGATATCCATATTTGGGCGAAGTCCTGCATCGGTATGTATACCTAGTGCCAATTCCAATGGTACATTTAATCCTGGCAATGTGTCGTTAGGCATATACACAGAACCTCTAGCCACATGATTCAAGCCATAGCTTCTGGCATTGATGTCGTCAGCATAGTCATTTGTTCCTTCCTTGGAACTGTATACGCTATATGGTGCTCCTGCCCAATGCATATAGTATCTGGAACCTTCAAGATAGCGTGGCAAACCGCTAATCTTCTGATATTCTTCTCCAATTTCACCTCTTTCTATATTGCCCATGCCACCACCGAAGCGCACGGCATCAGCTGTGATATGACCATGAAAATCGCTATGATTGGATAGGCTCACGCAACAATCATACGATTGTCCTTGATGAAAATCATAAGTACCCAAATACACCCAGGTGCCACCACCCATGCGTTGGTTCACTCTCACTTTTGTTTCCACTCCCTGATGCACAATGGTGTATACGGCATCGGGCACACTGGTTGGCAAAGTCTTGTATGAGACATACACGGCGTATTTGCCATCCTGTGGAATATTGGGAACCCAGGTGATGGTAGATGCTTTTTGATTATTCGATTGGGTATTTGTTACCCTGGCTGTACCCTCCTCAAATGGGTTTTGGGTATCTCTGTAAAACTCTCTCCAATGCGCAAAGCCAGTGCCGCAATCCACCCATTCGTTGGCTCCATTGTCTTCACGATATGCACCATTTATGGTTGGACGGTCGTTATCCACGATTACCTCATGTATCTGTGTATCTCGCTCTCGTGGAGAAAATACGATAGCTCCAGCATTTTCCAGCATGGGCATGAGCATAGGTACAACTATGGATGGCGTCAGAATATCCTCGCATGTGTTAAAGAGATTGGGTCTTTGCCATCTCCATGCGTCTGTCTTGAAATCATAGTATCTGCCATGACTTGCCCATACTGCCATGTGCCTGTCTTGCAAACCATTGGTTACACTGTATGGTTTGCTCAGTATCGTTGTCCAAGGCAAGTCTTTATGCTCAACCGTTCCCCAGAATCTGGTGGTATCAGCCTCTGGCAATGTATTGGCTGGTACCAATTGCTCTATGGGGTATCCGTTTACGGTAATTTTGATGTTCCACTTGTTGTATGGTGCAGGAATGTACTGTCGGATGTCATTGTAGATGGTTTTTACCAATTCGTTGGTAAATGGCTGACCAAGAAAAATCTCGCTCACAACAATTTCTACTTCCTTGTATTGCGAACGAAAATACAGTTTCTCTACCTTGGTCTTGTCTTTACAATTGTAAGCAGTATTTTGGTAAGAATCAAAATAGCTTCCCAATCGTTTTTTAGTGCTTTTGGTTGCTTGGGCAGAGCTTCCTAGTGCCATCAATGTGGCTATGATGAATGCAAGTATTCTGTACATTTATATAATGAATCTTTCGGGGTGTTTTCCTTCAAACTCCGTAAAGTATTGTTTTATCTCTTCCATGTCTTTCTCCACATTACCTGTGGGGATGAATGTGCGACTACATTTTATCAGTTTGCGTTTGTAGTCAAGACCATATAGCAATATGGGTATGTTTGCCTTCAGGGCAATGTAATAGAACCCCTTCTTCCATTCTTTGTTGGCTTTGCGGGTTCCTTCGGGGGTGATGCACAATCTGAAAGTGTCCATCTCTTTGGCCTTCTCCGCCACAATGTCGGTCAGACCTGTTTTTTTGCTTCGATACACAGGTATTCCCCCAAGTTTGTGCATCAACTTTCCCAATGGCCAGAAGAACCATTCCTTCTTCATCAGGAAATTACAATTGAAATCCTTTGCTCGGCAAAAGAGCATACCGATGATGAAATCCCAGTTGCTCGTGTGGGGTGCAAGAGCTATGATATACTTTGCAGGAAAGGGTTCAGAAACTTCCTCTCTAAACCCCATCCAATCAAACAATATCTTATGGTATAAATTCATTTATATTTATGTCCGTGCCGAAATTGTTGTGAATATCAATCACACCAGAGCATAGATATCGTCAATAATCTCCATTGTCTTGTCGCTCAGGTCTTCGTGCAATTTCTTGAAGAATAGCTTTTTTGCACCTGGCTCCACGTGAGATATACGACTGATG
>JAFOCV010000111.1 GCA_017381015.1 Bacteroidaceae bacterium | reverse complement strand
TTTAGCGCAAGAAAAACACCTCCGCATCTCATGACTTAGGAGGTTGTTCCCGTTTTGCGAGTGCAAAGGTATAGCTTTTTAACAAACCAGCAAAAAAAACTGAGAAGAATTTTACAAAAATTATTTAAGGAAAACGATAAGTTAAGACATTCTAATACTATATACCTTATATATAATATATGAAGAAAAGAAATATTAAACGTCAGGCAAGATGGTGACACTAAAAAAAATAGGTTTCCGAATGATTAGAAGAACACTCGGAAACCTACTTGTTTTTACCGGTTAAAGTAATGATTAAGCTATTTTTTGTTCGTATTCAGCCTTGACATCCTCATAGAACTCTACAAATGCAGCTTGCATGTATGGAACAAGCCACAACAAACCGATACCAAATGTAAAACAACAAAGAATACCCCAGCCAATGAAACTAAGATAAAGCCAGAATAGGTCTAACTTGTGACCATCCATCATCTTCATACTTAGCTCGATAGCTTCATTATTCTTCATTTCTGGATTGTCGTAAAGTATGCATCCGGTCAATGAATAAGACAAACTCTTGATTATACCAGGAATTATCAGCAACAAGGTCCAAAGGAGAGTATAAATCTGCTGCAAAAGAATTGTACTGAAGATACGACCAAAGTCCTTATAACCAACAAATAGGTTAGAAATGAAAAATGAATCTTCCTTTCCACGACGATGACAAATAAAGGTAATAGCATACGACCAACTTAAAGGAAGAAGAAGTAAAGACGCAATACTACCAATACCCGACTGAATGCTATCCAATGCCAGAACTACTGTAGCTGAAAATACCCACACTATTAGGTCATACACAAAAGTAAGCAGAACTGCTTCTGACCAACGTCCTCTTAGAACGTTACGTGCTGCGGCACGAAAATCTGATGATGTTTTTATCATAAGTTTATTATTTAATATATTACTCAATTCTGATATGTAAATCCATGTACTGTAAGCTTGAAAATAATTTATTGCCAACAAGTTTTGAACCCTAGTGGTGCAAAGTTATAATATTTTTCAGAATTACAATCAGTAAACATTAACAAAATTATTTCTTCTTGAAGATAAACCATTCGTTGATGACGAAATTGAAGATACCGGAGAATATCAAAGCCAAAAGATTGCAGACAACGACATTAAAACCTGCAAAGTGACGAATGAGCACAAAGGGGATCATCTTGATCAGAAAGGCTGCGATACAAGATATGTTGTATGGCAGGAAGCGTTTGAAATAACCTGACGTAGAGCGTTGCCCTACCCTATCGCTCCATACAAAGAAATATGCCAAGGTGAAATTAGTAAACACTGCGCACTCAAATGAAATGGTGGGAGCAAGGAATAAACCTACTATCTCTACCTGAGGGAAAAGGACCTCTGCCAATAACCACATTACAAGACAATCAACGGCGGTTCCGCCCAATGTGGAGAGGCTAAATTTCAAGAAGCGTAACAACTTTTTCATATCCTTGAGCTATAAAAATATAAAGGAGAAGAACATTCCTCCTCCTTTATACACATATATGATTTACAATGAATTATTTTTTAACTAGGGGATCTATCTTGGCAAAGTACTTTCCATCCTTTATAAGGCTACTGAAATAGGTAAACACGAGTATTGCCAACACAACGAAGCCAGCAAAGTCCATGCTGAGCAGAGTACCGCTCAAGGGACCTACGGTGACTGGCACGGAAACCGTATGCAGAGGTTCTACGAAGAACCAGATGGTATTCAGGATGATCATCATGACGCGCAACTCTGTGGGACCAAACTTTCCGTAGGTGAGCTTGAACTCGTTCTTCAGATGTGCACAAATCATCACATAAACCTCCAAACCCAGGTATACAGAGAAAAGGAGCAAGCCCATCCAGAAGTGCATGTATGCCGAGAAACCAAGACCGCCAAAGATGAAGAACTCTGCCACGCAATCCATATTGTGGTCGATGTAGAAACCATATAGGGGACGTGATTGATTGCGCACACGAGCCAAAGTTCCATCAAGTGAGTCGCCTACCCAGTGCAGAACATATCCCAGAGATGCAAGCCACAACCATGCAGGACTGTAGTTGGTGAGCAAATAACCTACTGCTATCAACACTGCTGCAAAGAGACTAAACCATGTTAGCATGTCCGATGTGACCCATGCGGGCAAACGATTAGCCATCCAAATAAGTGCCTTCTTCTCTAAGGGGTTCAATATAGATGTCTGTATTCGAACCGAATTTTCCTTGTTACTCATAAATTATGTTTTGGTTATGTAATTTGTTTATTCTGAGGTGTATTTTACCTACTTTTGGAAAACCGGCGGCAAAGTTAGTTATTTTTTTTCATTGCGACACAAAAAATAAGGGGCAAAAATACACTAACTGCGTCTACAAGAACATATTTACTTGGAAAATCGTATTAAATACAAGGTTATTCATAGAAAAATATACCAAAACTATTCCCTATGCCACAAGACTACCTGACCACTACTCAATGATTTCTGAACATCAATGAGTCTTTGATTGGAAGAACCACGGAACAGTAAATCCGTATCTCTCAGTGCCTGAATAAAGGGTCCATCCACCAGTACATCCAAATTGGCTAGCAGGGACATCACCGCTGCATCATTCTGAGCGATGAGTCTCTCCCAGGTATAACCCGTATAGCACCAGATGGTCTTGTCCGTTTCTGTCTTTATCCTATGGGCAAGTTCGGCACATGCTGGTGCTTGAAAAAGGGGGTCGCCACCAGAAAGTGTTACATGGGCAAAGGGGTCATTTACAATGACACGCATCAAATCGTCCACCGACATCTCCTTTCCCCCATTTGCATTCCATGACTCGGGATTATGACACCCTGGGCAATGGTGGGTGCATCCTGCCAAATAGATGCTTGTGCGGAAACCCGGTCCGTCCACCGTGGTATCCTCTAAAATATCCAATACTCGCAAGTTCATATCTGGAAAATAAATCAAGCAGACAGACGGCACTCTCTAATGACATGCCTGGTCTGTCTGCCTATATATTACATATAAGGTATATTACTTGTGCACTACTCTGTCGTTCAACTCTGCAAGCTTGGCCTTATTCCAACGATCAGTGGTACCTACCAAGTAACCGGTTATACGTTGCAAGCGGTCAATGTTGTAGCTTCCACAATTTGGGCACTCGTTCATCTCCTTTTCTGCATTTTCATAACCACAATCCATGCAACGATTGCGAGTATGATTAACCGAACCATAACCGATATTGAATCTATCCATCATATCCACGATGTTCATCACAGCCTCGGGATTGTGAGTAGCATCGCCATCAATCTCTACATAGAAGATGTGACCACCACCAGTCAGAGAATGATAAGGAGCCTCTATCTGTGCCTTGTGAAGAGCAGAACACTTGTAGTACACTGGCACATGGTTAGAGTTGGTGTAATAATCCTTATCTGTAACACCAGGGATGATACCATACTTTCTCTTATCAAACTTGGTGAAGCGGCCAGAAAGACCTTCGGCGGGAGTAGCCAATACGCTATAGTTGTGCTGATAACGATCACAGAACTCTACCACACGGTCACGCATATAAGTAATGATCTTTAGGCCTAATTCCTGACTTTCTTCGCTCTCGCCATGATGCTTACCTGTCAATGCTATCAAGCACTCTGCCAATCCAATGAAGCCTATGCCCAAAGTACCCTGATTGATTACAGATGCAATGGTGTCATTGGGAGAGAGATTCTCGCTACCAATCCAAAGACCACGCATGAGCAAGGGGAACTGCTTGACGAAGGCAGTCTTCTGGAATTCCATGCGATCGTGCAACTGCTTAGCTGTTATCTCGAGCAAGTTGTCCAGTTTAGCAAAGAATGCTGCTATACGCTCATCCTTGTCCTTAATCTTCATACACTCAATAGCCAAGCGTACGATGTTGATGGTAGAGAAGGAGATGTTACCACGTCCGATACTGGTCTTGGGACCAAAGCGGTTTTCGAACACACGTGTACGGCAACCCATGGTGGCACACTCATACTTGTAGCGCTCAGGATCGTTGATATCCCACTTTTCATGATGATTGTAGGGAGCGTCCAGGTTGATGAAATTGGGGAAGAAACGGCGTGCTGTTACCTGACATGCATACTTGTAAAGGTCATAGTTGCGGTCAGAGGGAAGATAGCTCACACCCCTCTTCTTCTTCCAAATCTGAATGGGGAAGATAGCTGTCTCGCCATTACCCACACCCTCGTAGGTGCTCTTGAGCAACTCACGGATGATGCAACGACCCTCGGCACTGGTATCTGTGCCATAGTTGATAGAAGAGAACACCACCTGATTACCACCACGAGAGTGAATGGTGTTCATATTGTGAATGAATGCTTCCATTGCCTGGTGCACACGCTCAACGGTCTTATTGATAGCATGCTGTTTGATGCGCTCTCTACCAGCCAAACCTGTCAAGGGGGTATCAATGAAATCCTCTATCTCGCTATTGTACAACTCGCTATAATCTTCTGCATTTAGATCTTCAAGAACCTTTACCTCTTCTATAAAGCTCTTACGCACATAGGGAGCCAAGTAGAAGTCGAAGGCTGGTATAGCCTGACCGCCATGCATCTCATTCTGGACAGTTTCCATGCTGATACAACCCAGGATGGAAGCAGTCTCGATTCTCTTAGCGGGTCTGCTCTCGCCATGACCTGCCTGGAATCCATACTTCAGGATTTTGTCAAGAGGATGCTGCACACAGGTTAGCGACTTTGTGGGATAGTAATCCTTGTCGTGGATGTGAAGATAATTGTTCTGCACAGCATCCTTTACATCCTCGCTCAACAGGTAGTCATCAACGAAAGGCTTTGTGGTCTCGCTGGAGAACTTCATCATCATGCCCGCAGGGGTATCTGCATTCATGTTGGCATTCTCGCGAGTAACATCATTGTTCTTGATATTGATAATCTCCAAGAAGATATCTCTTGTCTTCGCCTTACGCGCAATCGTGCGCGCGCTACGATATTTAATATATATCTTAGCAACGTCTGGGCGACTGGATTTCATCAACTCGTCCTCAACCATATCCTGGATTTCCTCCACGGACATTTGAGACTTACCGCGAATACTAACTCGGTCGGTAATCTTCACGATCAACTCGTTGTCCTCACCAGCATCGGTGGTCAACATTGCCTTACGGATTGCAGCTCCAATCTTCTGTTCATTGAAGCCAACTATGCGGCCATCACGCTTTACTACTGTCTGTATCATACTCTATTTTCTTTTGTGTTTTTTATTCTTTTAAGGTGCCTCCAACATCGTTTCAAAATGCTCTCTTAAAAAAATGGCGGAAAAGCGATGCAAAGATACAACAATAGAACATTTTTTGCAACATAAAAAGAAGAAAACTTTCCCGTTTTGGACAACTTTTTATTATCCGAAAACAAAAAAGTTTTCCTTTTTATTTTGTATCTACTTGATTTTCAGCCGACTTTTTCTCTGGGTTAAAGAAAAAGTTTTCCAAAATGGTTTACCACCACCATTTCAGACTGAACATCAATGGTTTAGAAAACCAATACATTCTGATGCTTGTCTACGAGCATTCCGTTGGCGTGATTCCGGTTGATTTTTGGCACTTATTTTGCGTTAAATTCTCTTCTCTGGAGCATGCCAGCGGATACTGACCACAAAATGTTCCTAACCTCAAAACCAGAACGTCAATAGTCCTGTGCCACTTTCCCAAGGTCTAAAGCACAATACCAAGTCTGGAATATGCAATTTTGACCTCGCTTTTTACAGCCTAATGTCCTGGCACGCTCTCACGCATCCTGAATCGCTCCATCGAGCGTCAGAAACTCGGATTCTTACCACGGAAGCAACATCTCATCACGGGGAAACACGAATCATGCGACCACAAAGTTAGAAAAAACCCACTACGCACACAAGCAGAAAGACTAGTTTTTTAGCCGCCGAGTGCTGTTTTTACACATTATTATTATTTACGTGAGAAATATATTTGGTAATTCTAACACTTAATCGTACCTTTGTGCAGAAATATATAATAGCAGAAAAATATGAACAAGAAAACGTTATTGATTGTAGCCTCCGCCATTTGCGTTGTGCTCATTGGTGTATTATTGTACATGAACGCCAGAATGCAGACCAAACAGGAGGAAAACGAGCAAATGATTGAGGTGCTCAAGATGGACAAGGCTGAAATGGAAAATGAGTATCAGCAATTTGCCATGCAGTACAACGAGATGATGACTCAAATCAACAACGACTCTCTCATCAACCAACTTACATTGGAGCAGGAGCGCGTAAAGAAGCTTCTTGAAGAATTGAGACAGACAAAAGCCACCAATGCACGAGAGATTATGCGCCTGAAGAAGGAATTGGCCACTCTGCGCGCCATCCTGAAGGATTACATCATGCAGATTGACTCGCTCAACCGCGAAAATCAGGCTCTGAAGGTGGATAATAAAAAACTACGCAATCAAAACCAACGTGCACAAGCCCATATCACCAACCTCTCCACCCAGAACGAACAACTAGTGGACAAGGTAGCCATTGCAAGCCAATTGTATGCTACCAACATCAGTGCAGAGGCAAGAAACAAGAAGGGCAAGGCCACTGACAAGCTTAACAAGGCCAAGAAGTTTGTCATCTCATTCACTCTTGCACGCAATGTCACCACCGAAACCGGTATGCGCACCGTATATGTCCGCATCGCCACTCCCACCGGCACCGTTCTGGACAGTGGTGGTACCTTCCAGTACGAAAATCGCAATCTTCAGTATAGCATCAGCAAGGACATAGAATACACCGGTGAAGAGCAAAACATCACCGTATATTGGGATATAGCAGAAACACTTTCTGCCGGTCAGTACCGTGTGGACATCTTTGCTGACGGACAGAATATCGGCACCACAACCTTTGATATGGAATAATACCGCAAAGCACTATGGGAAAAGGTAAACTAGCTAAATTTGCCGATATGGCAAGCAACCCCCTGGTGGTTGAACGTCCATTCCGTCCTGGCGACACTCCAGAGCGTATTGATTGGCACAAGGATTTTTTCAAAAACGACAACCCCATCATCCTGGAACTTGGTTGTGGCCGAGGCGAATACACCGTGGGCATGGGACGCCTCTATCCTCAGAACAACTATCTGGGAGTAGACATCAAGGGTGCGCGCATGTGGACAGGAGCCCAGGAAGCCCTGAAGGATGGTATGACCAACGTGGGTTTCCTTCGCACCAACATAGAATTTATAGACCAATTCTTTGCACCCAGCGAAGTGGCCGAAATATGGCTCACCTTCTCTGACCCTCAGATGAAGAAGGCCACCAAACGACTGACCTCCACATATTTCCTGCAGAGATACCGCAAAATATTGTGCGATGGAGGTATCGTGCACCTGAAGACCGACTCCAACTTTCTCTTCACATACACCGAGGAGATGCTCAAGGCCAACAATCTGCAACCACTGGTATGCACCCGTAGCCTGTACAAGGAGACCAGCGAAGAAACCGCTGAGGCTCGTTCGCGCCAGACATACTATGAAGAGATGTGGCGCTCCAGAGGCATTGACATCAAGTACCTGGCTTTTCGTCTGCCACAAGAAGGCGAACTCGTGGAACCCAACGTAGAGATACCCTTCGACGAATACCGCAGCTACGGTCGCAACAAGCGCAGCGGCAATGACGCTGGCGTATAAATAACAACTGAGACCCCTGAGAACAACCTAGAATATCTAGAATCCTAGAAAGTCCTAGAAAATCTAGAAAGTCCTAGTCTCTCCCCCCTAGAAATCCAAAAAAAAATCGCAAAAACTCTAATGGAAGATATCCAATCATCCCGTGAGCCACGCAAACCCTCTGCGTGGCTCAGTGCTATACCCTTCATCACGCTGATACTCCTGCTCTCTGCCACCCTCTTTGTCTTTGGTAGCGATTCGCTGGGAGGTCCTTCACAGATAGTATTGCTCACGTCCACCGCCGTGTGCATTATCCTGGGAATGAAATTCTGCAATGTGCGATGGAGCACCATAGAAGAAAGTATTTCAGAGAAGATACGCGAAACATCCGTTGCCATCTGCATACTCCTGCTCATAGGCATGCTCTCGGCATCGTGGATGGTATCAGGCATTGTGCCCACTCTCATCTGCTATGGCATACAGATAATACATCCGTCCATATTCCTCATCTCGGCATGTAGCATCAGCGCCATTGTGTCGCTCATGACCGGTTCGTCATGGACAACGATTGCCACCATCGGCATTGCCCTCCTTGGCATCGGTCGCGCTTTGGGCTTTGAGGAGGGTTGGATAGCAGGTGCCATCATCTCTGGTGCATACTTTGGCGACAAGGTCTCTCCCCTCTCCGACACCACCGTATTGGCATCCACGGTCAGTGGCACACCCCTGTTTCAGCACATACGCTACATGATGCTCACCACCATCCCCACGATATTCATTTCGCTTGTCATCTTTGGCATAGCAGGCATCTGGATGGGTGCCGATGCCACACAATCCGTCAATACCTACACCGAAGCGCTTGCCGGCACATTCGATATCTCGGCATGGTTGCTCATAGTGCCAGCCATTACGGCCTACCTCATATACAAAAAGGTACCCACTCTGATTGTGCTCTTCTCCTCCTCCATCATGGCTATCGCGATGGCCATCATATTCCAGAGCCACATACTGCTGGGCATTGGTGGTAGCACGGATGGCGTAATGACCTTCGAAACTCTCTTCCGAGGCATCATCACCACCTTTGCCACATCCACTTCGGTGGACACTGGCATGCCTCTGCTCAACGACTTGGTGGCCACTCGTGGCATGGGAGGTATGATGAATACCATCTGGCTAATCCTGTGTGCCATGATTTTTGGCGGAGCAATGACATCGTGCGGCATGCTTAAGAGTTTCCTCGAGGCCGTATTCCGCAGAATGATGCACACGCGCCTGGGCATCGTGTGCGCTACCGTATTCAATGGCATTGCAATGAATCTGATGACGGGCGACCAGTATATCTCCATCATCCTCTCCAGCAATATGTTCAAGGACGAGTATACGCGCCAGGGCTATGAGTCGCGCCTGCTCTCACGCTCCACCGAGGACTCGGCCACCGTGGTCTCTGTGCTCATTCCCTGGAACACCTGTGGCATGACGCAATCCACCGTACTGGGCGTGGCCACACTCACCTACCTGCCCTATACCTTCTTCTGCCTGCTCTCTCCCCTGATGTCCATCATCCACGCCGCCTTTGGTTGGAAGATAAAGAGGCACAAGGAATGGATTGAGGCAACTGAAAACTGAAAACTGAAAACCTAAAATACAAGCGCCAACTTACCATATCGGCAGGTTGGCGCTATTATTATATCCGTCTGACATCTGTCATCTGTCATCTGTACTCTCTGTACATCTATTTCTTCATCTCCACTATCTTGGTCTTCTCGCGCTCAATGTTGCGGCGGTCGGTTTCGGTGACCACGCGAGCGGCCAGTTGGAGGAAGGCCTGACCGGTGATGCTGCCTGGTTCCAGGGCTACGGGCGTACCACCATCGCCATTCTCGCAGATGCTTTGTACCACGGGAATTTGACCCAGAAGGGGTACGTTCATTTCCTCTGCCAAGGTCTTTACGCCTTCACGACCGAAGAGGTAATACTTCTCCTGGGGATGCTCCTCGGGAGTGAACCATGCCATGTTCTCCACAAGACCCAGGATGGGCACGTTGACCTTCTCGTTGGTGTACATATTGATACCCTTTCTGGCATCGGCCAGTGCCACCTGCTGAGGAGTGCTCACGATTACGGCACCCGTGATGGGAAGTGTCTGCACCAGGGTAAGGTGTATATCCGAAGTACCGGGAGGAGTATCCAGCACGAAGTAGTCAAGGTCGCCCCATGCGGCATCGCCTATCAACTGCTTCAAGGCATTGGATGCCATACCGCCACGCCATAGTGTGGGAGTGTCTGGGTCAACGAAGAAGCCGATGCTGAGCACCTTGATACCATATTTCTCTACAGGCATTATCAGGTCGCGTCCATCGATATTCTCGCTATATGGACGAGCGTCTTCCATGCCAAACATCTTGGGAGCACTGGGACCGAAGATATCGCAATCGAGCAAGCCCACTCTGTGTCCCATGCGAGCCAGTGCTACGGCCAGATTGGTGGCCACGGTGCTCTTGCCCACACCGCCCTTACCGCTACTGACGGCTATGATGTTCTTCACTCCGGGAAGAAGGTCGGGCAGGTCGGGACGTGGTGCCTGCAGGGTCTTGGTCTTGATTTCCACCTCCACATCCTTGCTCACATAGGCATGGATGGCAGCCTCGGCGGCCTTGACCAACGACTTGAGGAAGGGATTGGTGGGCTTGTCAAAAATCAGGGAGAAGCTCACGTGCATACCAGCTATGCGCAAGTCGTCCTCCACCATCTCCATCTCCACGATATTCTTTCCAGTACCAGGATACCTCACCGTGGCAAGGGCATCCATTATAAGTTTGGGATAAAGTTCCATCTCTTAGTATAGTGTCATTAATTTTACAGGGCAAAGGTACGATTAAGTGAGCGAAAAAACAAAAGAATTTTGATTTTTCCGAGCGTGAGTACCTTCGAGGCTATGCCTCAAAGTACGATTAAGTGAGCAAAATGCCAAGAAAGAATAGAAAAATTCAATACAAATGCATACCTTTGCATCAAAATACAGAGTATGAGCACAGCTACACAACAGGAAATATTCAATCGTTCCACCCTGCTTCTGGGCAAAGACGGTATGCAGGCATTGAGAGAAGTACGCATCATCATCTTTGGCGTGGGAGGCGTAGGTTCTTGGTGCGCCGAGGGTCTCATCCGTGCCGGCGTATCGCATCTCACCATTGTGGATAGCGACAAGGTTTGTCCCACCAATATCAACCGTCAACTGATGGCCACCCAGCATACCATCGGGCAAGCCAAGGTGGATGCCATGAAGCAAAGATTACTGGAGATAAATCCCGAGGCCGAGATACATGCCATCGATGCCATGTACACGGAGGAGTCGGCCAGCACCTTCCATCTGGAGCAGTATGACTATGTGATAGATTGCATAGACTCTCTGCGCGACAAGTGCGACCTCATCCTGCGCACCACCTCCATGTCTCGCCCCACCCTGCTCTCCAGCATGGGTGCAGCTCTGAGGATAGACCCCACGAGGGTGCGCATGGCCGAGTTTCGCAAGGTAGAGGGCGATGCCCTGGCCAGAGCCGTGAGAAATCGCTTCAAGAAGGCCAAGACCTTTCCCCAGCGCAAGTTCCTCTGTGTCTATAGCGAGGAACCAGCCATGCAAAACCAACTGAGCGAGGATACCCTTCAGGAAGAGTTGAAATTCAACAAGGTGCAAACCAACGGCTCGCTCTGTCACATCACCGCCATCTTTGGCATGATGCTGGCTGGAGAAGTGGTCAAGAGATTGGCAGGAAGCGTTAGCGAAGAGCGATAAAGTAGCAACACGCTTTAGTTACGACTCATAAATCTCTCGTTGCTCATCGCTCTCAGATAGTTGCTATAGATGCTATAGCTCATCGCTATAGACCTCGTCGATTTGCTTTTGCTCGGCATAGCTCAAACAGGTTCGGCTCAGCTCTCACTTAATCGCAAAATTCGCTCAACGAAAATAGGCTTGTGAGGAGGCTAAAATGCATTTCCGAAGCTTCATTTGTCCTCTCCCGATGTGGGAGGTGGTTTTAGGAGTTGGGGATGCGCTCCTGATGCGGGATTGGCCATTTCCCTGTTTGGAAGTGCGCTCCTGCGGTCCTACATACAGCTTTGTGCTCCGAAGGTGGTGACGATGGCCGTGAGGATGTTGAGGATTTTACCCCAGGTGGAATTGTTGTTGAAAGTTCCCATAGTGTGAAAGTTGGTTTTTGAGGGTTAGACATTAGTGTTTTGAGGTTGGATTTTATGTACAAGGTACCTGTGTGTTCGTTTTCTGATGCAAAGATACGACATCTTTTTGGCGAGATGGGAAATAATGAGAAATAATGAGAAATAGTGGAAAATAATATACCTATCAGCTT
>JAFOCV010000110.1 GCA_017381015.1 Bacteroidaceae bacterium | reverse complement strand
TTACACCCTCTTCTATTAGTTTCCTAACTACATTACTATCTTCTGCCATCAAATAGTTTGTACTGTAAATTAGAAAGTTGACCATTTTGATATGTGACATTGGATGGCGCATTGACGAAGTCAGGAAATGGATTTATTTTGTATTTCACTCGCTTAATCGAACTCTGAGGCTAAGCCTCTAAGATACTCACGCTCGGAATTAAAAATAAATGGATTTATTTTGTATTTCACTCGCTTAATCGTATCTTTACCCAGCGAAAAGTTATATTTATGGCACGATACGAGGAATACGGATACGAAATAGAGAATGGTGTGGGCATCATTCCTGAGTGGACAATGGAGATTGGGGAAGAGGCTTTTAACGGATGTAAGGACCTGCAAAGTATTCACTTTCCCAAGTGGGTGAAGAAGATTGGGTATAAGGCTTTCGCTAATTGCAAGAATCTTACCAATGTTACTCTTTCTGAATGGATACAGGAGATTGACAATAGTGCTTTTGAGGGTTGTGAAAACCTACAGAGTCTTTCCTTCCCTAGGTGGGTGACAAAGATAGGCAAAAGTGCTTTCGAGGGGTGCTCCTGTTTCACTGGTATCACTATCCCTCCATCAGTATCCTGGATTGGCAAGTATGCATTCTCCGGTGGAGCCTGCTTAACGAGCATCACTGTGGAAAATGGCAATAAGCATTATGATTCCAGGGAGAACTGTAATGCCATCATACACACGAAGAGTAATGCATTGGTACGTGGATGTGAAAACACTGTAATCCCTGACTCGGTAACAGAGATAGGAAACGGAGCCTTTTCTGGTTGCACCAACTTAAAGAGTATCTCTATTCCGGCATCGGTAATAAAGATTGGCGGCTTGGCATTCAGAGGGTGCACCGGGCTCACCAGTGTTACTATCCCCGATTCGGTAACGGAGATTGAAGGAGGTGCATTCTATTGTTGCTACAATCTTACTAGTATAAGCATCCCAAAATCGGTGACGGGAATAGGCGGTTGGGCATTCGGACGATGCAACAGTCTAGAAAGTATTTCTGTGGACAAAGACAATAAGTACTATGATTCCAGAGAGGATTGTAATGCCATTATACATACAGAGAGCAACACTTTGATACGCGGATGTGCAGACTCTATCATACCGGAATCGGTAACAGAGATTGACAGAGGTGCCTTTTGGGGCTGCGACAGTCTGACAAACATCCACATCCCCAAATCAATAACATCAGTTGGTTATTCACCCTTTATTGGTTGCCCAAACCTGAGGAGTATCTCTGTGGACAAAGACAATCAGTACTATGATTCCAGAGAGGATTGTAATGCTATTATACATACGGAGAGCAATACTTTGATACGCGGATGCAAAAACACCATCATCCCGGACTCGATAACAAAAATTGGAAGAAATGCAATGCAGGATTGCCTCACCATCACAAGTATCAATATCCCTGAGTCGGTGACTGAGATTGGCTATGGTGCTTTCTCAGGTTGCTCTGACCTGGAAAGCCTTATCATTCCAGAATCTGTGACGAAGATAGAGGGTAATGTCTTTTATGGATGCTCCAACCTAAAGAATATCATCATTCCTCCATCGGTGACTGAGATTGGAAACAATGCATTCGAAAACTGTACTAGTCTAACGAATATTTCTATTCCTCCATCAGTAACGAAGATTGGAGAGAGTGCGTTTTCTGGTTGTACCGACCTCACAGATATATGCATTCCACCATCAGTAACGGAGATTGGACCGAATGCTTTTCACAATTGCAGCAGCCTGACTAGCCTCATCATTCCCCCATCAGTAACAAAAATTGGTAACGAGGTTTTCAGCGGTTGCATCCATCTGGAAGAAATACATATCCCTTGTGGATTTGACACAGGAAATAGTACCTTTGCAGACTGCTCTGCACAAATTATCAATTACTAAGCCGAGCCGCATCCATCTAAGGCTAATAATGAATTACAAAGCGCTAGCCCGGTATATTTACCGTGCTAGCGCTTGTAGTTTATTTAAGGTAGATTCTATATATCAGTTTACCTTATTTATATGAAAATTACTTCCTATACAAGCCGATACCAATCTTTAGACCCGCATTTGTGCCGTTTTTGAAATCATTCAGAGCAAAGTCTGCATAAATGGCGGGTTCAATACTTACCTTGTTGCTGAGATAGAAGGTGTAGCCTACCTGAGGACTAAGCTGAATATAATTGGCAGAAGTACCTGCATGCTCGAACTGTACACCACAACCAAGGTTCAATCCATTCTCCTGGAAAGAATAACGCACGGTGGGCTTTACATGGAAGCTATTCAAACCACCCTGGTGGGTATAACCCAGGCTGCCGCCAATCATCAGACCATTGTCAACGAAATAACCATATTCGCCTGATACACCCAGAGTAAAGTTGCCCTTGGTGAAACCTATGCCAAGACCAGTGAGCGATGCATTGACGAAATGAGTTCCCTTCTCAAATTGTGCCTTAGCACCAATTGTAATAGCTGCCATGAGCAGAATCATAAAAATCTTCTTCATAAGAAATGAATCGTTGAGGTTTTGTTTATTGTTTCTATTTGTTTTTAATGAGTAAAATCACATATTAAAGTTTTCTCTAGCAAAAATACAACTTTTTTTCTTATCTTTGTCCGCATGAAAGGTATTTTAACATTTTTTATGATATTATGGTGCTGCATTGCGGCATTTGCGACACCGAAACATGAAGTAAGAGCCGTGTGGCTCACTACTTTTGGTGGTTTGGATTGGCCCAAGGCTAAGGCTAATACAGAGCAAGGAAGAATGGCTCAGCAACAGGAGTTGAGAGACATTCTGGACAGATTGCAACGCGATGGCATCAACGCCGTGTACTTGCAAACACGTATTAGAGGTGCCGTTATATACCCCTCGGAAATAGAACCATGGGATGGAGCATTGACAGGCAGGTATGACAAGCACCCAGGATATGACCCTCTGCAATTTGCAATAGAAGAATGCCACAAACGTGGTATGGAATGCCATGCATGGGTGGTAACAATACCTGCATTCAAGATTCCTGATGCTAAGGCCCTGGGAAAGAAATCGCTGATATACACCAATCCACAATTGTTGTACAAGAAAAATGGTTCGTACTATATGGACCCTGCGCTACCTGGTACAGCCAACTATCTGGAACGTATCTGCCGAGAGATAGCCAGCAGGTATGATGTAGATGGCATTCACTTTGATTATATCCGCTACCCTGAAAAGACGGCTAAAAACAAAGAGGATTGGCGACGCGACAATATCACTCGCATAGTGCGCCAACTATACAATGCCATCAAGGAGGAGAAGCCATGGATAAGAGTATCCTGTAGTCCAGTGGGCAAGTATAGCGATGTGGCAAGGTATTCCGCCAAAGGATGGAATGCATATAACGCCGTGTATCAGGATGCTGTGCTATGGCTCAAAGAGGGTATCATGGATATGCTCTCGCCAATGATGTACTTCAAGGGCAACCACTTCTTCCCCTTCGCTGCCGACTGGCAGGAACAAAGCCACGGCAAGGTTATTGCTCCTGGTTTGGGAATATACTTTCTTGACCCCAAGGAAAGAAACTGGGACCTGAGTGAAGTGACACGAGAACTACAATTCATACGTCAGATAGGTATGGGAGGTGCTGCTTATTTTCGCACCCAATTCCTTTTGGACAATGTGAAGGGGCTGGAAAAATGGGTGAGCAACTATTACTATACTGCTCCTGCCTTGATGCCACCATTGAAGAACGACAAAGAGTATAAGACCAGCGCCACACGCACGCCCAGATATGTACTATATGCCTCGGACACATATCCTGTGGACACACAGAAGGCAGAAAACATTGTAAGGGTATATTGGGGCAAGGTGGAGTACAACGAATTGATGGCACGCCTCTTTGGTAAGCATTTGGCCGTTACCGTTATGGACGAATATGGCAACGAGTCAGAACCGATGAGCATAGAAGAATTGACAACGGGCAATTACTAATATGAGCAAAATACATCATATCATAACCCTTTTCATCGCACTACTCATGGGTAGTGCGTTTTTTAATGACATCTATGCACAGAATATTCTGCCACGCTCCACTCCCGAGGCAGAGGGAGTGAGCAGTATACACATCCAGGAGTACTTTGACACACTGATGATGGACCCTCGTACGGAAATACATTCGTGCATAGTGATGAGAAACGGTAAGGTCATCTCTGAACTGTACCCCAAACCTTGGCGCAAGGATTACAGGCATACGGTGTATTCCATATCCAAAACATTTACCGGTCTTGCCATTGGAATGTGCATAGAGGATGGTTTGATACAGGTGGATGACAATGTATGTGAGATACTACCAGAATACATGCCTAAGGAAATAAGTCACTTGCAAAAGAGGTTAAGCATAAAAGACCTCCTTAGCATGCAAAGTGGAATACCGGTGGACACCAAGTTGAGGGCCAACGAAAAAGAATGGTTGAAGGGATATTTGGCAAAGAAGCCCACAGCGGAACCCGGTTCCAAGTGGGCCTACGATAGTATGCTATCATATATCCTTTCGGCTATAGTACAAAGGAAGACTGGAAAAATGCTAATGACTTTCCTTGAAGAAAGACTATTCATGCAAATGGGCATAACCGATGCTGCATGGGAGGAAAGTCCCGAGGGAGTAACATGCGGCGGATGGGGTCTATACATACGTCCGGAGGCGATGGCTATGCTGGGTCAACTGATACTGGATGGAGGCAAATGGCAAGGCAAACAATTGGTGGCAGAGGAGTGGATAAGAGAGATGTGCAGCGCACAGAGTGTAAACGGCAGATACGGTTGGCATCTATGGCAATGTGACTACCAGGGATGGAGCGAAGCCAATGGTGCTTATGGTCAATACATCTTCATAATACCGGAAAAGAAGATGGTTGTAAGCATGACACAATGCACCAACAAAAGAGCACCTCTACAACGATGGACAAAGCAAATACTTGTGGACAGATGCCAGGAAGAGGCATTGAATAGTAGCACACATCAGATAAACTACACGGATTACACTTTGCCCTTAGCACAGGGAAAAGCTCATAACCATGAACTTATTTCCAAAGAAGGGATACACCTCTCTCTGGACAAAAATCCTTTGGGGTGGAAGAATGTAACCCTGACACAATCCAACGACACCCTCCTATTGCAGATAACAGATAACAGAGAGCACACATATTATATATACGCGCGATATGGCACATGGGAGGAAACTCGCATTGAAGGACTCCCATATCATACTCCCCCACCCTTTGAAGGCGTATTCAGCAACCTGCCTAAGTCATGGCATGTAGCATCTTCGTATGCTTGGAAGGATGACAATACTCTTGTGATGGAGATGCATTGGATAGATTGGCTCACTAGCGCACGAATAGAGATTGTGTTCGGCAATGACCATGCCTCGCTAATATTCCAGCCAAGGGACACAGGAAAGAAGGTTGTTGTGAATGCAGCATTGCTGAAAGAGAGCAACGAGACTAACGACTGAGAAATGCCACGTGACCAGGAATATCGCCTGTGCGCACCTTCCACTTTAGAATACCTTCTGGCGAATAGTAAAACAATGTGCCTGGACCCATATAATTGCGGGCATCAGCAATGATGATATCACGCGTGGTAGGATGAACGGCAACGGCATATGGTGCGATAATGTCCTGGTGAGTACCATCCACGATAAAGTGGGAACTTGCTACTGAAGCTGTACGTGTATTTACAATAGCGTAGGTGTGGGGATGAGCCTCGGTGACATAAGAAAAATCATTGCTCAGCACATACAAGGAATCTCCCACGAGGGTCATGGCATATACAGGAAGACTTTGGGCCTGATTGAGTTGTATTGATTGGATAACTGGGGTATCATCTATATCCGAAATACAGAAGAGAGCACTTGACTGGTCAAAATAATTGCCTAAAGAAGACACCCAAAGCTTTCCTGAAGCGTCTGCAACGACTTGTTTGAGATTCGGAGCAACGGAAATACGTTTTTCTTCTCTAAAACTCTCCAACGAAATGACGGAAATGGTATTATCATAATTGGGATACAAATAACCACCACTATTGGCCACATAAATCCTATCTCCAACAATATCAAGTCCCTCTGGCTGATAGCCCACGATACAGGTATCTACCTTTTCTAATGTAGCAGTATCTATCTTCACCACAAGGCCTAATTGCTCATACAAAAGCTCGCTAACCATAGGACCAGCGAAACTGGTAACATATGCATAGCCCTGATGAAAACAGATATGACGAGGATTGGCAATATCCACTTGTCCTATGCGACGCGCAGAGTTAGCCTCCATCACTTCCACCTTGTTGCTACCATTTATCACTGCCCAAAGACGAGAACCATGTATCTTCAAGGAATTACCTATATCGCCCAAGCCCATCACGGCAGAGGGATTGGTGGCTGAATAAATGTTATGGGTATATGTGGCTGACGTATAATCGTAGAAGTCTAATGAACTATTATTGGTTGGATAAGTGCCCTCGTTCAAGAGATAAAATCCTCTTATCGGAGTATCATCCATCACCTCTCCCACCCAATCTTGCTCCGATGGCCAAATGACTATGTCTTGCCTACAAGAGCCAAGAAGCAATACAAAAGTGCATGCGAGAAGGAATGGAAAATATGTTTTTCTCTGAAACATAGTAGTAATAGTATATTTAGAATTCTAGCTTTAAAGTACCCCTCCAATTACGCCCGGGCATGGGATAGTTCTGTATGACATCGTACTGTTGATTGAACATATTATTGCACTCTAAGCCCAAGGTAATCTTACATCCTCTGTATCTCAGGCTATAGGTAGCAGAGATATCGTGGGTGTACCATGGCTGTTCGTAATTCTCCCGGATATTGGCACTGGTGTGATATCGTTCACCAACATAGATAAAAGAATAGTTGACTCCAAAATCCTTCCAATTGAGATTGGCAGCTACGCTACCACTATGCCAGGGCACATAGGCTATCTGCTTGCCATAAGTACCATAATATGGGTCATTGTCGGTAGGGTCTGTGTGGTCAGTGGCCGACTGATAGGTATAATTGAGGCACATCAACAAATACCAATCACGATGAAGGCGAAGAGCCGCCTCTGCCGTTGCCTCAAAACCTGCTATATGAACCTTGCCTACGTTCATCATCTTCCATCTGTATTGTCCAGAACCCTTTGGTATGGCCACAATCTTATTATCAACCAGATTAAAATAGCCATCGGCCTTGAGCTCCAGGTGCCTTAGCAAACCACTATACCAATCATGAGCATAAATGAGGCCCAAGTCCCACTGATGTGTATTCTCTGGTTTGAGATTGGAATTTCCCACCTCTGTATAATACAAATCATTGAATGTAGGAAGACGGAAGATAGACTTGTAGAATGCTCTCAAAGAAATATCATCGCTATCAGCAAATGGTTTGTAAGAGAAATAAATGGCTGGAGTCCAACGGCTGGTGGTTTTATTTAGCTTATCAACACTTATTCCCATTGTTGTACGGTCCCAAACATGGGTACCCAACAAAGATGCCATAACTCGGAGTCTGTTATACTCGTATTGTGTAGCAAGTGCAGTGAGTAGGGTGTGGCGCTGTGGATAAGGAAAATTGGCTAGTGACGCATCCAATGTATTGTACTGATAATCTGCAGAGATATTAACCTGCCAATTGGGTAATATTTCATAGTAATGAGCTGTACTGAGATAAAGTTCCTTCTGATTGAACCTATTATCCTGGTACATCAATGCAGAGTCTGGATTAAGATATCGCATGCGATCCAGAGCAAACTTGCCGCTCACTTGAAATCTGTACTTTTCAGAAACGTATTTTGACCAATATCCTTGTAAAAAGAAGTTTTTATCCCACTGACGTTGGGCATGCTTCCACACATTATTTACAATGGCTCCTGGTATGCCACGTTCGGAATCATAGTAATATGCCTTGGCATTCCACGTGCCATCCGAGGTATTGCCAAAAATGGTTGCTTCCACACGATAGCTTTGTATGTCGCCATTCTGTCGGACGGCTGTAGTATCCCAAGCCACCTCACCAGAAGGGAGGAGGCGACGATACCTGAATTTGTATTTGCCCGAAGCATCGGTAAAATCGGCACTCACACTACTTGTGACACGATTGTTCCAACGCTGCTCCCATACAATGGAGGGATTAATCAAGTCAAAACTTCCTCCGCGCAAGGTGGTGCGTAAATTAAAATTCTTGTCCCCTTCAAACTTTGGTCGACGGGTACGAATGTAGACAGAACCTGATGTGCCGAAATCTCTTGCCGGTTGAAAAATTTGTGCCTTCTGACCATTATAGAGTGCAATCTCTTCTATATTATCCAGGGAGAAGCGCCCCAAATCCACAAGGCCATTCTGTGCATTGCCCAATTGTATGCCATCGTAGAAAACGCCCATGTGATTGGTGCCCATACTACGAACATCAATTGTTTTAAGACCTCCCACACCTCCATAGTCCTTGATTTGTACTCCACTGAAATAACGCATTGCATCGGCAACGGAAAATGAAGAGAGTGATTCAAGTCGCTTTCCACTTAAACGCTGACTGGGCACAATCTCATCACGTCGCTGACCATATACACTTACTTCGCTGATAGTACTAACGGTATCAATGTAGTCAAAAGTTGGTGTATTCTCATCAAGAGCACAAAGCGAATGCTCGTGAGTGGGTATAACAGAGTCCCTCTCCTGAGCAAAAGTCAAGAGAGGGAATATTACGCTGAGTACTATAATAATACTCCTTTGATTCATTTCTTATGGCGATTAGCTCTCTGTCGGCGTATATCAGCCTTCTTCTTGGCAGCACCGCTACCATGAGCACCAGTGATGTACTGCTTTTTCTTGGCTTTGGTCTTTACCTTTTCTGGTTCACGAGGGTTCTTCTCCTTCTTGGGGCCTCCCTTGAAGGTAATACCACCTCCCATGATGACAGCATCTATATCGTCTCCACCAAACATGTTCATATTCTAAACGATTAACGGTTAGCAATAGCATTTAGCTAGTGATATTTCTCACTCTGCTAAAATGCCTGACATTTATTAATGATGGAACAAACGAACTCCGGTGAATGCCATTGCTATACCATACTTGTCACAAGTATCAATAACATGGTCATCACGCACGCTACCACCTGCCTGAGCAACATACTGGACACCACTCTTATGAGCACGCTCAATATTATCACCGAAGGGGAAGAATGCATCACTACCTAAGCATACATCGGTATTCTGTGCCAACCACTCCTGCATCTCCTGCTCGGTAAGAGGCTCGGGACGCTCGGTGAAGAACTTCTGCCATTCGCCATCGCGCAAAACGTCCTCACGCTCGGGGCCTATGTAAATATCAATGGTATTGTCTCTATCTGCACGACGGATACCGGGTACGAAAGGCAAATTCATTACCTTGGGATGCTGGCGCATCCACCAAATATCTGCCTTGTTACCAGCCAAACGTGTACAATGGATACGGCTCTGCTGACCAGCACCAATACCAATTGCCTGACCATCCTTAACGTAACATACACTATTACTCTGAGTGTACTTCAAAGTAATAAGAGCAATTACCAAGTCACGACGAGCCTCATCGGTAAATGTCTTATTCTGAGTAGGAATATTCTCAAACAAAGCGGGGTCAGCAAGGTCTATCTCATTGCGGCCCTGCTCGAAAGTAATACCAAAGCACTGCTTGCGCTCAATGGGAGCGGGTACATATTCGGGATCAATCTGAATAACATTGTAAGTACCCTTGCGCTTTGCCTTCAAAACCTCGAGAGCCTCAGGAGTATAACCAGGAGCTATTACACCATCACTTACCTCACGATTGATAAGACGAGCAGTAGCCTCATCACATACATCGCTCAACGCAATGAAGTCTCCATAAGAACTCATACGGTCTGCACCACGAGCACGAGCATAAGCAGATGCAATGGGAGTCAATGGCAATGGTGCATCGTCTACAAAGTAGACCTTCTTCAGTGTATCACTCAAGGGCAAACCAACCGCTGCACCAGCAGGACTTACGTGCTTGAAACTAGCAGCAGCAGGAAGACCAGTAGCAGCCTTAAGTTCGCGTACCAATTGCCAAGAATTAAACGCATCCAAGAAATTAATATAACCAGGACGGCCATTCAATACTTCAATGGGCAATTCACCGTCTTCCATGTAAATTCTGGAAGGTTTCTGGTTGGGGTTACAACCATACTTCAATTCGAGTTCTTTCATGTAATATAATGTTTTTTAAACCTACTACGTATAATACAACTTCATCCGACATTTACGTACAAAAACACAAAAAGCCACTCCTCAATCTTGTGAAGGAGTGACATTTTGGATTTTGTGGAGCTGGAGGGGATTGAACCCTCGTCCAAACAGGGACATCCCATGCTTTCTACACGCTTATTCCGGACTTCGATTGTAGGGAAGCGACAAGACCCGGACCACCAATCGCAACCTTAGCATCTAAGAATTTCGCCACAGAGTAGATGCGTCCTCCACAACTATCCCCGATTTGCTGTGCCACTATACCTGAGAGCTTCGGGGCGGTGAGCCTCAGAGTGACATCCCGTTTCAGCACCTTGTGCCGAAATTAAGCCGGTAATCTACTATACTTCGATTAGGCAGCGAGAGCGTAAGTGTTTTCGCCAGATAAATTCTTGAAGGTCAGATATTATAGAGAGCGGCCAACAACTCTCTGCGTGCTTACATGACATCTCATCCTGCTGTCAAATCCATGTCAGCCCCAATGT
>JAFOCV010000109.1 GCA_017381015.1 Bacteroidaceae bacterium | reverse complement strand
TCTCCATTCACATATTTATACGAATTCAACTTATTATTATTTGATACAACAAAACTCCATCAGACAGATTTCTCTATCTAATGAAGTTCTAGTGTCATATCGTCTGAATCCGCGTCATCCATATTAAATTTCTACAATAAGTCAAAATACCTCAACGCATCCTTAATATACTCCACTTTTTCCTGCGGACACTGCTTTACCTCTGGATTCTCTTTCTTAGACTTATTATAATTCTCGCCCATATCCAAACCACATATCCGCTTAACCTGTGCAACTCATCCGATTACTCCAAATACCCTCGCAAAGCATTACACATTACATTACATAATCTCTGCTCCTCTTATATCCTCTTATGTCCTCTCCAGTCCTCTCTAATCTCTAATCTCTCCTCGCCTCCCCCCTCCCCTAGCGAAGCGGCCAGGGGAGGCCGGGAGGGGTCTTCTCACCTGCCACCGTACATGCTCTCGTAGTACTTCTCGTACTCGCCAGAAGTAATATTAGCAAGCCATTCCTCGTTGTCCAGATACCAGCGCACGGTACGCTCTATGCCTTCCTCAAACTGGAGCGAGGGTTCCCAACCCAGTTCGCGCTGCAACTTGCTGGAATCAATAGCATATCGGGCATCATGACCAAGGCGGTCTGTAACGTAAGTGATAAGGTCTAGATCCTCGCCCTCGGCACGGCCCAGCAGACGGTCAACGGTGCGGATTACAGTATGAATGATATCAATATTCTTCCACTCGTTGAAACCTCCGATATTGTAGGTCTCAGCCACTGTACCCTTGTGGAAAATGAGGTCTATGGCACGTGCATGGTCTTCCACATAGAGCCAATCGCGCACGTTCTCACCCTTGCCATAAACGGGCAAAGGACGACGATGACGGATATTGTTGATAAAGAGCGGTATCAACTTCTCCGGGAACTGGTAAGGACCATAATTGTTGGAGCAGTTGGTCACCACCGTAGGCATACCATAGGTATCATGATAAGCACGCACGAAATGGTCGCTGCTAGCCTTGCTGGCACTATAGGGCGAATGAGGATTGTACTTGGTAGTCTCCAGGAAAAACTCGCTGCCATAAGCCAAATGATGCTCAGAAGAAGATGCCGTAGTGGTAAAAGGAGGTTCTACACCCTCGGGACGGTCCATCTCCAGAGCGCCATAAACCTCGTCAGTAGAGATATGATAGAAGCGCTTGCCCTCGTACTTCTCAGGCAAGGACTCCCAGTACAACTTGGCAGCCTGAAGGAGGCTAAGCGTACCCATCACATTGGTGCGGGCAAAGGTGAAGGGGTCCTTGATGGAGCGGTCCACATGGCTCTCTGCTGCCAGATGAATGATACCGTCCACCTTCTCCTGCTGCATGAGCTGATAGAAGGCCTCGAAGTCGCAGATGTCCATACGCACAAACTTGTAGTTGGGACACTGCTCCACGTCCTTGAGATTGGCAAGATTGCCTGCATAGGTCAACTTGTCCAAATTGATGATATTATACTCAGGGTACTTGTTGACAAACAAGCGCACTACGTGGCTACCGATAAAACCTGCACCACCGGTGATAACTATACTTCGCTTCATAATTATTGACTTGTCTCTAATTGAGTGTTTGTTTGTGTGTATGTATGTGTATGTGTGGGGCTTACTATCTGTCCGTAAGCGTATGTGGGGCTCTCCCCATCTGTGCCAGGGGGGGGGAAGCCGAAGGGCTAATCAAAAGGAGAAAGGACTGTCAAAGTCTTTCAATAGAGCATGACGTGTATCCTTGTCCGAAAGGATGGCCGCCTCGGCGGGTATGCGCCAGTCTATCTGCAAACTCTCGTCCAGAATGCTTATACCAGCATCAGCCTCGGGGTGATAGAATTCGTCACACTTGTACTGAAACACAGCCCTCTCGCTGAGCACCGCAAAACCGTGGGCAAAACCCTTGGGAATGAAGAACTGACGATGATTCTCGCCAGTAAGCTCCACTGCCACATGCTGACCATAGGTGGGCGACCCCTTGCGGATGTCCACTGCCACGTCAAGTACCTTGCCGCTGACACAGCGCACCAACTTGCTCTGCGTGTATGGCGGACGCTGGAAATGCAAGCCGCGCATCACTCCGTAGGTGCTCATGCTCTCATTGTCCTGGACGAAATGCACCGCACCCACCTTCTCCTCAAACTCGCGCTGAGAAAAGGACTCGAAGAAATAGCCTCGGGCATCCTGGAAGATTCTGGGCTCTATGATGAGCAGTCCCTCTATCTCGGTCTTAATTATTTCCATTTATATAATCCAATATTTGCTCGGCATGAATCTTGGTCTTTATCTCCTTGGGAGTAAAGATTTTTTCTATCACTCCGTCTTCGTTGACCAGATACGTGGTGCGCAGAGTGCCTATGGTGCGGCGGCCACATGCCACCTTCTCGCCCCAGCACCCTAGCTGCTGCAAAAGCGTAGTCTCCACATCTGCAATGAGCGGAAACCCCAGCCCCTGAGCCTCGGCAAACTTCTTCTGCAGCCCTTCTCTGTCCTTGCTCACACCGATGATACTATAACCGGCTGCCTCCAGCTCGCCCTTGTGGGCCTGCAGAGAGCATGCCTCGGCAGTGCAACCGCTGGTGTTGGCCTTGGGATAGGAATAGAGCACTAGCTTCTTACCCTTATAATCGCTGGCCTTTATCTCATTGCCATCCTGGTCCTTGCCCAGAAACTCTGGTATTCTGTCTCCTACGTTCATGAGAATATTCTTGTCCGATAAAAAAATGTATATAGTCTAAAATCTATGCAAAAAATACGTCCCCAAACACCGTCGGAAAGAGGCGGACATCTGGGGACGGCATATTATGAATAACTAGACAGCGGATAAGTGTGGGGGGAGAAGCACGATTACTTCAACACACCCATTTCCTTACCAATCTTGGTAAATGCAGCGATACACTTGTCCAGGTGCTCACGCTCGTGACCTGCTGATACCTGCACACGGATACGTGCCTGGCCCTTGGGCACTACGGGATAGTAGAAACCAGTTACGTAGATACCCTCGTCCTGAAGGCGTGCTGCAAAGTCCTGGCTCAACTTGGCATCATACAGCATTACTGCACAGATGGCACTCTGTGTGGGCTTGATGTCGAAACCTGCTGCAATCATCTTGTCGCGGAAGTAATTTACATTCTCCACCAACTTGTCATGGATAGCATTGCTCTCCTTCAGCATGCGGAACATCTCAATACCTGCACCCACCAATGAGGGAGCCAATGAGTTGGAGAACAAGTAAGGACGACTGCGCTGGCGCAAGATGTCAATAATCTCCTTCTTACCAGTGGTGAAACCACCCATAGCACCGCCGAAGCTCTTGCCCAAAGTACCAGTGTAAATGTCCACACGGTCATAGGTGTTGAAGAACTCGCTCACACCGTGACCAGTAGCACCAACCACACCAGCAGAGTGGCTCTCGTCCACCATCACCAATGCATCGTACTTCTCTGCCAAATCACAAATCTTGTCCATGGGAGCCACATTACCGTCCATAGAGAACACACCATCGGTAACTATGATGCGGAAACGCTGAGCCTGAGCCTCCTGAAGACACTTCTCCAACTCTTCCATATTGGCATTGGCATAGCGATAGCGCTTTGCCTTACACAAACGCACACCATCGATGATAGACGCATGGTTGAGAGCATCAGAGATGATAGCGTCTTCCTCGGTCAAAAGAGGCTCAAACACACCACCGTTGGCATCAAAACATGCAGCATAAAGAATAGTGTCCTCGGTCTTGAAATACTCGCTGATCTCTGCCTCAAGAACCTTGTGAATATCTGCTGTACCGCAAATGAAACGCACACTTGACATACCAAAACCACGACTGTCCAATGCCTTCTTTGCTGCCTCGATCAAACGAGGATGATTGGAAAGACCCAGATAATTGTTGGCACAGAAATTCAACACTTCCTTGCCAGCTACCTGGATTTGTGCCTGCTGGGGACTCTCAATAAGGCGTTCGTTCTTGTAAAGTCCTGCTTCCTTAATCTCTGCCAATGTCTGACAAAGATGCTCTTTCATTTTTCCGTACATAAGTCTTACTGTATTAAAAGATTTTATTCATATTAATTTGCCATACCTCAGAGAAAATATTATTATTCCACTGAAGACGATACAAAGTTACACATTTTTTTCGACACTATACCGACTTGACAAAGCAAAAACAACAAAACCACCTCGTTTTTTCCAAACAAAATGCCCAGAACGCTTCTCCGAGAGCATTACCCCTTATGTAACATAGATTCTTGAGAAACGAACACACCGAAAAAGAGTGATAAATTTTCAATAATAAAAGACTATTTCCACGTCACCTCTCCCTTATATATATAAGGTGGACATTTAAAACTATGTTAAACAAATGTTAAAAAATCTTAAAAGATGTGCCCAAGAGCACCTCGGAAAGAAAAAACACTTGTCAGATTTGCAAATATGGCATACTTTTGAACTGCGAAAGAGAAAAAACAAACAATTTTCTCCTGCAAAACATATAAAATAACATTATATAATAAACGCAAAATTAAAAACACAAATAAAGAGAAGACTCTTTAATTAACAACTACACAATTATGAAAAGAACATTATTAAGCGTGTTTGTTGCTATAGTAGCAGCCTTCACAAGCCAGTTGGCACAAGCGCAGAGTTACCCCAGTTTGCCACAAAGTGCAAAAGAGTACATAGAAAAGCATTTCAAAGGCTATATGATTAATCACTACGAAAAGGACACAGACATCCTGGACGTTGAATATCAGGTTTATGTAACAAACAACGAGAATACATACAAACTCAACTTTGACAAGAAAGGTGTGGTGGAAAACATTGAATCAAAGAGCGAGAGAGTAGCACTTCCCGCTTCTGTCATTCCAAGCAAAGTATCTCAGTATGTCAGAGCCAATTATCCCAAAACCAAAATCATAGAGTGGAAGAGAAAAAGAAACACTCAGGTGGTGGAACTAAGCAACGATCTTGAACTGGAATTTAATCACAGAGGTGATTTCCTCCGTATTGATGACTAAACTCCCCTCCCCTGGATATTCTCTATCGGATAATAAATGAGGGTAATTCTATCGATTAACCTAGAAAAATCCTAATTGAATAACTGCACAAGGGAGCCCCCTCCCTGAACAAAATCATATCTCCCGTCTGTCCTTCGTAATTGAAAAGACTAGACGGGAGTTCTTATAATAGCAAAAGATAAGATCTTAATATCTGTAAAGCGCAAGAGCAGAACGCTTTAGACTCTAGGGAGTAAAGAGCAAAGAAACCCTAATCCCTTCGGAAAATATCTCTGGTATAAACCTTCTCCTGCACATCATCAAGAACAGGGTCGTAGCGATTGGCTATGATTGCCTTGCTCATATCCTTGAATCTCTGCAAGTCGTTGACTACCAGTGAACCAAAGAATGTACTACCGTCCTCCAGAGTTGGTTCGTATATCACCACAGTGGCACCCTTGGCTTTGATGCGCTTCATAATACCCTGAATGGCACTCTGACGGAAATTATCTGAATTGGACTTCATCGTCAAACGATAAATTCCCACCACAGGAGGTGTATGAACAGGGAGCGACATACCGTGCGCTGCAATCGAAGAATCGTACTGATTGTTATTGGTATAAGCGTACCAGCCTGCCTTGCGCAACACTGCATCTGCTATATAATCCTTGCGAGTGCGATTACTCTCCACGATGGCTGTCATCATCTGCTGTGGCACATCCTGATAATTGGCCAGCAATTGCTTGGTATCCTTGGGCAGGCAATAACCCCCATAACCGAAACTGGGGTTGTTGTAATGAGAACCGATACGTGGATCCAAACCTATACCTTGAATGATGGAAGCCGAATCCAGTCCCTTCATCTCGGCATAAGTATCCAACTCGTTGAAATAGCTCACTCGCAAAGCCAAATAAGTGTTGGCAAAGAGCTTTACAGCCTCCGCCTCTTTCATACCCATAAACAAGCAGGGAATGCCTTTATATTCCTCCTGCTGAGAGAGAACAGAAAAGTCATTGGCAAAATCTAACTCCTCACCATTACCTATAGCACCCTGAGCCAATAGCATGGCAAAGGTACGAGCCGACTCAGGCAAATCAGATGCTGCTAGATTCTTAATGGCTTCATTTTCTCTCTCTGCATCGTCCACAAGGGAAATCTGGCGTGGATAACCTACGATGATGCGAGATGGATAAAGATTGTCATACAGGGCCTTGCTTTCACGCAAAAATTCCGGAGAAAACAGTAATCGTAACTTTCTGTCTGTCCAACCCTTAGCTGCAAAAACTTGCTGATACTTAACATAAAGACTACGGCAATATCCCACAGGGATAGTGGACTTGATTACCATAGTTGCCTCCGGATTGACTTCCAGCACCAAATCTATGACATCCTCAATATGGTGAGTATCAAAAAAATTCTTAACCGGGTCATAATTGGTAGGAGCTGCAATTACCACAAAATCTGCATCAGCATAGGCCTTGGCACCATCCAATGTAGCAGTGAGATTCAATGCCTTCTGTGCAAAATATTTCTCTATATACTCATCTTGAATGGGCGAGATACGCTTGTTGATTTTTTCCACCTTATCTGGAACAACATCTACAGCCATCACCTGATGATATTGCGACAAAAGAGTAGCTATACTCAATCCCACATAACCGGTACCTGCAACAGCAATTTTTATATCAGCAAAATTTCTCATCAATGTGTATTAATTAACAGAACGAAAAAGAGAACTAAATATGTTTGGCTCGCTTCTCTTTCAACTCTTCTATCACCTTAATCAAATACTGACCATACTGATTCTTGAGCATAGGAGCTGCCAATTCTCTCATGCGCTCTTCTGTAATCCACCCCTGACGATATGCAATACCTTCAAGACAAGCTATTTTGAGACCTTGACGCTTCTCCAGAACTTCTATGTACGTAGATGCCTCGCTCAATGAATCATGAGTACCTGTGTCTAGCCATGCAAAACCACGACCAAGAGTTTGTACCTTCAAATCTCCTGCATCCAGGAAATGCTGATTGACGGTGGTTATCTCATATTCGCCACGGGCAGAGGGCTTGATGTTACGAGCCACGTCTACCACCCTATTGGGATAAAAATACAAGCCAACTACCGCATAATTGCTCTTGGGATTAGCTGGTTTTTCTTCAATTGAAAGACAATTGCCTTCCGCATCAAACTCAGCTACACCATAGCGTTCTGGGTCATTAACCCAATAACCAAAGACGCAAGCCTTATCATCTTCTTCAACAGTACGTACTGCCTCGCGAAGCATCTTTGTAAAACCAGCTCCATGGAAAATATTATCACCCAAAACCAGGCATGCGCTGTCATCACCTATGAAATCTGCTCCTATCGTAAAAGCTTGTGCAAGACCATCGGGAGAGGGTTGCTCTGCATAGGTAAATTCCACACCGTAATCAGAACCATCACCCAAAAGACGTTTGAAACCAGGAAGGTCATGGGGGGTGGAGATAATCAATATTTCACGTATACCAGCCAACATCAATGCACTGATGGGGTAATATACCATTGGCTTGTCATAAATGGGCATCAATTGCTTGGAAATACCCTTGGTAATTGGGTAGAGGCGAGTACCAGAACCGCCAGCTAAAACTATTCCTTTCATAGTTGTTTGTAGTATTAGATTTGGTTTTCAACGTGTAAAGTTACTGATAATTCTTGATAGATGCAACGCTTTACCATATAATTCATCATTTCCGAGCCAGAAGATTCTTTATACGTGCCTCTACTACCGACGGTTTCACACCAAATCTTGGTGCAATAAGCATATCTGAAGGAGCTGATGATGCATATCGCTCAATATGAATGTCCGTACGCAACCTACCAACAAAATTAGCTACCAATTGAGCATAAGACTCCAGGGTAAAATGAATGAATGCTGAGGGCTCTCTCTCCCACTCTAGCGAAATCCTGGTTCCCCTCAATATCTGCAACTGATGAATCTTAACATTAGTCACTGGCAGTGCGTTTAGCATATCTGCTTCTGCCAGAATATCTGCTTCTGATTCTCCGGGCAAACCAAACATAAGGTGTACGGTAAGGGGAATATCGTGTTTGTGACACAAGTTGATGGCATCATATGTTTGTTCTACGGTATGACCTCTGTTGACTCGTTTCAGCGTACGATTGTAAAGTGACTCGCACCCTAATTCCAGTGCAACAGAAAAACCTCTATCTCGTATTTCATCAAAGAGACATAGTATCTCATCTGTAATACAATCAGGACGTGTTGCTACCACAATTCCCACAACATCCTCCACCGACAAAGCCTCATCATAACGCTCACGGAGAACCTCCACCGATGCATAAGTAGAACTATAAGCCTGAAAATATGCCAAATACTGCATTTCTGCATATTTTCCTTGAAAGAATTCCTTTCCCGCTTGTAACTGTGCGGATATTGTTGAGTGTTTACGACAATAATCAGGGTTGAACGATTCACAAAGACAGAAAGTGCATCCTCCTCGCCCTACTCGTCCATCACGATTTGGACAAGTAAAACCTCCATCAAGCATTATCTTTTGCAATTTCATCACAAACGTGTCTTGATAATATAAAACGCAGATAGATACTTAGATAGAATCATTTGCAATTGCTTGTTCCTCGTCTTCTGTCTCCGCCTTTGGTTCTAGCACCATACTATCACTCGGTTCTGGGGATACAGGAGAGCTGACAGGAGCTTCCATACGCGTACTATCTGATACATTATCTTCTTGCACAGAGGGAACATCAGCACTCACACTATCTTTGGTTTCCTGTCGAATAGTATCAGCAGGAGCCTCATCTTTTGCACGATTTTTATAGAATGCGGTACTGGGATTGTCTACACATCCATCGGGCATAGTGAGGAAGAACTCGTAAGCACGGTATCTGCCACCACATGCCTGGAAAATATTATTTGCAAAAAGGACATCTGTAATCTCATGCCTCTTAACATACTCCTTCATGTTGTGAGTAAAATAACGTCCATCTACAACGTGAATCTCCTGAAAAGAATAAAAAAGATACCCCGGCAGAGCATTACCATAACTATCCTTCAAGATGAGCAAACGTCTTGTATTAGGTGCATCTGTACGCACCTGAGTGAGCTTAGTATCTCCCCCCATGAACGTACTATATGCCATAGAGCTTCCATGACGAAAATCCTTGAAGAAAGATTCTTTATGAGGAGTGCCAACTGATGTTATCTGATAATTCTCATCAATAGTATAGTTTTGGAAGGTAGTTTCATACTCAGCCTTCAGGGGACGGTAGAAGATGAAGTCTTCTGGAGCTTTCTTTACAGCTATATCTTTAGAATAACCGTACATCGAACCAACGAAATTTCTCACCGTATCTGGTTGATAATACACCGTGTCCATTATATCATGAAAAGGAACATCTGCCACCTCAGCAAACTTCTTTGCGGCATAGAAAGCACCCAATGGTGACCAATGATGGTCGGTACGCAGATATATATCCTCTTCTGCATGATTTCCCAATACGGTATACACATCCACGGCATGAACTTCTGCATCCAAATGAGAAAAGATATTGCGAATGGTAGCAGATTGATCTTTGCTCATGCTTTGCACCTTTTCCGGCATATAAAAAGCTGCTGCCGAAGGAATTATCATACAATATATATTCACGCCAGGGAGTTCTTTATGATAAAGATTACATACATTGGCGTATGGTGTACCAGCCTTGGCACTACCGCCGTAGCACATCAATGCACGAACATTTTCATCTCTACCAACAATAACAATACCAGCATTAGCAACCTTGGCTTTCTCATCAGCCGTCAACTTATTGACATATTCTTTGGGACTTCTACCGTCATCAACGAATACTTCCTCCTGAGGTATATCTACTTCTGCATCAGCAAATTCATCGGGAGTTTCAGTAGAGGCATGGAATGTTACATGGTCATCACCTGTCTTCAATACCATCCAATCCTTTACCGCCATGGAGAATGTCATGAACTTGTCACGATATGGTTGGGTATCAGAAAACCACGAACCAATCCCCTCGGCATAAGCTCCTGACCACAAACTGTCAAGCGAGAAGGATGGAAAAGTGGCCAAATCTCGCTTCTCCAATTCTGAGTACGCAGGACGTGGCAAGGTATCAAATACCAATGTTAATATGGCAAAGACAATTGCCACTAAAATCACATATATTTTGTCGTGCTTCATAGTGTTGTCTGTGCTTAGAATCTAGTATAGATGAATGGGTTATTAGTTTCTCCTATCAATAATGCAACGCTAAGGATGATAATAGCTAGCGACAATACTGAACGAGTAATAAAGATAGTATTACGTGTGAGAGCGCTCTCCTTACCTGCCAGCTTTACCAAATGATTGTAGCACCACTCTCTGACGGGCATACATAGCAAAATAGCTACTATCCACAACCAGAAATGGTCGGTAATAGCACTAATAGAGATGTATGAATGCAATTCCTCTGCTTGGCCAAAGGCTTTTGCGAAGAATACCTTCATTTGAGAGAAATCGGTAAAATAAAACAAGCCTCTACCTAAAGTTACCAAACCCATAGCGTATATATGTAACAATGGCGATGGTATGAAATCCATCACTTTGCGATAGCGAGGACGACCTTTGGCATCAGGTGTGGGCAATGGTTGACCAACGTTCTTCATCAAAGTGTATTTTTCAAACAAAAGGATTATGCCAAAATACAAGCCCCAACATGCGAAATTCCAACTTGCACCATGCCAAAAACCTGTCAAAAACCATGTGGCCAGAATATTAAACCACTGATGACGACGATTACCTCCAAGGGGGATGTAGACATAATCACGGAAGAAGCTACCTAGCGAAATATGCCATCTATGCCAGAAATCGGTGATTGAATTACAACAATAGGGATGCCTGAAATTTTCATTGAAATGAAAGCCCATGCATCTACCTATACCTATTGCCATGTCGGAATAACCAGAGAAATCAAAATATACCTGTAGAGAATATGCTAATATGCCTACCCAAGCTCCCGTTGTGGTACAATCTTCAAAGCCATGTACCAAAAATTGCTCGGCCACAATACTCATCTGATTGGCAATGATAACCTTCTTGCCGAGGCCATAGATAAAGCGAAAAGCTCCATCGGCAATATCTGAAATACTTACTTTTCTATCATGTATCTCACTGGCAATAGTACCATATCTTACAATAGGACCTGCTATCAGTTGGGGGAACATACTGATATACAATAGCAAATCCATAAAGTTTCTCTGAGCTGCACTTTCTTTCTTGTATACGTCTATCAAGTAAGAAATACTTTGGAAGATGTAGAAACTAATACCGATGGGAAGAGCTATTTTGGGGTCATTCAGAGAGAAACCAAAACTATTCAGTGTAACCACCGTAATGGATGCATACTTGAAGATGCCTAATGCCAAAACGTTCAGGATAACACCTATGTTTAAGGCTATTTTTCTATGCTTGAAAGTTGAATCTATTATCTTTCCTACATAGAAATTTAATAATACCAGCGCCAGCATCAAGAATACATACACGGGTTCTCCCCAGGCATAGAAGAAGAGGGAGAACAATACCAAAGCTATATTACGGCATTTATGTGAGGTGAGCCACTTCTTGTCAACAAGAGAGGCTAACATATAACTGCCAAAGAATAATGGCAGAAATACAAATAGAAAAAACAAATCTGAAAATACCATCTTTTACTTCGTCTTCGTATGTATCTTAGTTGGTATCTGGGGTATGGTTGGCATTATCTTCTTTTTTATTTTCAGAGATATACAACAATTTATCACCAACCTTCAATTCCATGCGTCCATTTGGAATAATAAATTCCTTACCTCTCTTGACCAACATTACCAACGTGCCTTTGGATATATGCATATCCATCAAACGATTACCATCCTGAAGCATCTCAGCGGTAAGGGTTACATCGGTCAATTGACTATCTATCTCCTCTGGTATCTCTACGCCGAATTCATTGCCTTCCTTCTCCTGAGGCAAATCAAGATTCAGCCACCTTGCCACCGATGCAATGGTCATGCCTTGGAAAATCAAAGATATCAAGGTGATGAAGAATACTATGTTGAAGATAATCTTAGAACCCGGAATCTCTGCCACCACGGGATATGTGGCAAAGATGATGGGCACTGCACCACGCAAGCCTACCCATGAAACAAAGCATTTGGCCTTGAGACTCATATTACGGAATGGCACTAAACACAAGCCCACACTCAGCGGACGAGCTACAATTATCATAAACAATCCTATCAACAGAGCACTTACTGACACATCAAGCATCTCACGTGGATTGACCAGCAAGCCCAACGACAAGAACATTACTATCTGAAAGAACCATGTCAATCCGTTCATAAATGTGTTTATCTCCTTTCGGAAAACCAAGCGTGCATTACCCACTACAACACCTAATATATACACAGCCAGATATCCGTTGCCATGCAACATATCTGTAGATGTAAAGGTAATGAATACAAAACTGAGCAAGAGAATTGGATACAACGAACTGTTGCTCAGATTTATCTTATTGATGAGCCATACGGCAAATCTACCGAAAGCATATCCCATCACGCCACCAACGGTAAATTGCACCAAAATGTCTTTGACTATATTCAACACACTAAATTCCGTACCGCTGGCTATCACCTGTATCAGAGCTATAGTCAGCATGTATGCCATGGGATCGTTACTACCGCTCTCCAGCTCTAGCATGGGTTTCAGATTCTCCTTAAGATTCATCTTTTGCGACCTCAGAAGATTAAATACTGATGCCGAATCTGTAGACGACATTGTTGCGGCCAACAATATGCATGTCATTCCTGGCATAGCTATGTTCATATCTCTATAACCTGATAGCCAATAGATGAAAGCTCCGGTAAGAAACGTTGTTAGCAATACGCCTACCGTTGAGAGGAGCATACCTTGAGCCATTACCGGCTTGATATCCTTTATCTTGGTATCCATACCACCAGTAAACAGGATGATGCTCAGGGCTATCATACCAATAAACTGAGCATCCTTGGCACTATCAAATTCCAATCCTAAGCCATCGCTTCCAAATAGCATGCCAACAAGCAAAAAGAGCAACAAGGTAGGAATACCAAATCTGTAACCCGTCTTACTTATCAGAATACTGCTAAAGATAAGAATTGAACCTATCAAAAGGATATTTTCCGCGGTAAAAATCATACGATTTATTTTTAAAAATGAGATAAACGGATGCAAAGATACATTTTTTTATTCAATTAAAACGACTTTAATTTTTCTTTTATTAACTTTGCAAATAAATCAACAATGGCACATAAGCCTAAACACAAAAATACACACAATAAAATGAATATCCTGTACATTGTAGCCATGCAAGCAGAGGCTCAACCCTTCATTGATCATTATGGCGTAAAGGAGGTTGTAGATTTCTTCTCTCCCCTCCCCTGCAAACTATATCAAACCACCATCACCAATGCCAACGGCAACTCTTCACAATTGAGCATCGTACTGAACGGTCAGCAACATGGTAGCGACCTGGTGGGATGCGAAGCTGCATCTGTAGCCACCCTTGCTGCTATCCAACGATTGCACCCAGACATCATCGTCAATAGTGGCACTTGTGGCGGTTTTCAAGCAAAAGGAGCCGAGATTGCCAAGGTTTACATCGGGAATGCATGTATGTTTCATGACAGACGCGTTCCCGGGGACGATATTTGGGGAACGCAAGCTCTAGGTAACTATCCCGTTTGGAAAGGAGCCCAGGAAATGTCCGAAAGTCTAAATCTGCCCTTGGGAAAGGTCACCACAGGTTCCTCTCTTGATCTTCAGCCCTGCGATTTAGAAATCATACAGGAGAATGGTGGCGAATTGAAAGACATGGAGGGTGCAGCCGTTGCCTTTGTGGCTTCACTTCTGAATACTCCTGTTGTCTTTGTCAAGAGCGTAACAGACCTCTGCGATAGCGGTGCAGAGACATTTGAAGAGTTCTCACGCAATCTCTCAAAAGCCAGCCAAGCTCTGAAGGAGACCAACATTAGAGTCATTGACTACCTATCAAATCTATAACACGCAAAATCATCTTTTATAATGGAAAACAATATGATTTCGGCAATGATAGAAGCCATGAATGCCGAACTGGAGAAAAATGGCCCTAACGCAAATATTCTAAAAGAACGTGGACGCTTGAAAATGGTTATTGGAGACAAAAAAGGGGCTATGGAGGATTTAAGAGAAGCTGTCAAACTTGACCCCTCCATCGTGGACAACATCAATGGAGAATTCAAGAAATAATGGTCTTGTTTCTACCTTTTTCTTGAATATTTATCTTTTTATTGGTGTAAATTTGGTAGATTTTATCAAAAATGACATACCTTTGCCAATGAAATGAGACAAAAAATAGCTATACAAGGAATCAGGGGTTGCTTTCACGATATTGCCGCGCATCGCTTCTTTGCCGGCAAGGACTTGGAACTAGTACAATGCAACACATTCGAGGAGGTATTTGCTTCAATGAAGACAGATGCCAACATGATAGCTCTGGTGGCAATAGAAAACACCATAGCTGGTTCTCTGTTGCACAACTATGAACTATTGCGCGACTCCGGGCTTACCATCATTGGCGAACACAAGCTACGCATACAACATAGCCTCATGTGCCTACCAGAGGACAACATAGAAGACATCACAGAGGTCAACTCACATCCAGTGGCTCTAATGCAATGTCGCGCCTTCCTTCACTCCGTCCCCAATATAAAGGTGGTGGAAGTAGCAGATACTGCTGGTGCAGCAATGACAATTGGCACAAACCAACTACGTGGTCATGCCGCCATCTGCCATAAGGATGCGGCCAATATATATGGTCTTAAGGTTCTGAAAGAAGGTATCGAAACAAACAAACACAACTATACTCGCTTTCTTGTCTTAACCAACGAAGAGAATGCCAACAAGTGGCGAGACATGAATGATACCAACAAGGCAAGTCTTGTCTTCACCCTTCCCCATGAGGAGGGTTCACTATCTGCCATTCTATCTGTGCTTTCCTTCTACAAACTAAATCTTAGCAAGATTCAGTCACTCCCAATCATTGGCAAGGAATGGCAATATATGTTCTATATCGATGTTAACTTCAAGAACACCGAGCGCCTTCAGCAAGCCATCAATGCCATAACTCCCTTGACCCAGGAGTTACAAATCCTTGGCATATACAAAGAGGGACAACAAACTCAATAACACAATATTACATCACACGATTTAACAAAATGATTCAACCTGCTGAACGACTAAACACCATCAACGAATATTACTTCTCACGCAAGCTAAAGGAGGTTGCCGCGCTTAATGCTCAAGGCAAAGACATCATCTCCCTTGCTATCGGAAGCCCTGACATGCCTCCCTCTGAGGAAACTATAGATACTCTATGCCGAGAGGCTCGCAAACCTGATGCACACGGATATCAACCAACTACTGGCATACCACAATTACGCCAAGCGATGGCCAATTTCTATCAGCGATGGTATAATGTAGAGCTTAATCCAAACACAGAGATACAACCTCTCATTGGCTCTAAAGAAGGCATCTTGCATGTCACCCTTGCCTTTGTTAATCCTGGCGATGGTGTCCTTGTGCCTAACCCTGGATATCCCACTTACACATCGCTCAGCAATCTCCTGGGAGCAAAAATAGTAAACTATGATTTGGCTGAGGAAAATGGTTGGCAACCCGACTTTGACAAACTTGAACAAATGGATCTCTCAGGCATCAAGTTGATGTGGACAAATTATCCAAATATGCCCACTGGTGGTCGTGCTCGCATGGATACGTTTGAAAGACTTGTCTGCTTTGCCAAGAAGCATGACATCGTCATTGTCAATGACAACCCCTACTCCTTCATTCTCAACGAAGGAGAGAAACTGAGCATACTCCAAGTCCCCGGTGCTAAGGATTGTTGCATAGAGTTCAACTCCATGTCCAAGAGCCACAATATGCCTGGATGGCGTGTTGGCATGCTTGCCACCAATAGCGAATTCATTTCTTGGATACTAAAGGTAAAGAGCAACATTGATAGTGGTACTTTCCGAGCCCTACAACTAGCTGCGGCTCAAGCTTATGACAACACTGACCAATGGCACTCTGTGGCAAACATAGAAACATATGCCAAGCGTAGAGCTATGGCACAAGAAATCATGGACACTCTTCAGTGCTCTTACGACCCCAACCAAGTGGGAATGTTCCTTTGGGGAAAGATACCAGAAAAGTATGCCAACGTGGAAGACCTCACCGAGCGTGTTCTGCACGAAGCCAGAGTGTTCATCACTCCTGGTTTCATCTTCGGAAGCAATGGCAACAGGTACATACGCATTAGCCTTTGCGCAAAAGATGACAAGTTTACAGAAGCCGTTGCCCGTATAAAAGCCCTTGATTGGGCATAGAAATATCAGTTAGTAATCACATTTTAGAACATATACACAATCAACATATTATGGAATTAGACCTTCAGCCACTCAATCTACCTAGCAATACAGAACGTCCATTCGTGATAGCAGGCCCCTGTTCTGCAGAAACAGAAGAGCAAGTTATAAACACAGCTAAACAATTGGCCAGCAAAGGTTTTCGCATCTTCCGCGCAGGTATTTGGAAGCCTCGCACCAAACCCGGAGGCTTTGAAGGCAATGGCGAGAAAGCTTTACCATGGATGCAAATGGTAAAACAAGAAACCAACATGATGACAGCTACAGAGGTAGCTACCGCTGAACATGTAGAATTAGCTCTCAAATATGGTATTGACCTCCTATGGATTGGTGCACGTACTACCGCCAATCCCTTTGCTATTCAATCTGTTGCCGATGCACTAAAGGGTGTGGACATTCCTGTCTTGGTAAAGAACCCTGTCAATCCCGACCTTGAGCTATGGATTGGAGCGCTAGAGCGTATAAATGGCGCTGGTATCAAACGACTTGGTGCCATACACCGTGGATTTACCAGCTATGAAAAGAAATTGTATCGCAATATCCCAATGTGGCAGATTCCCATTGAATTGCATCGTCGCTTGCCCAATCTACCCATAGTCAACGACCCAAGCCATATTAGTGGTCGTCGTGACTTGATTGCTTCTCTTTGTCAACAAGCAATGGACCTTGGCATGGATGGTTTGATGGTGGAGAGTCATTGCGACCCTGACAAGGCTTGGAGTGATGCTTCTCAGCAAGTTACTCCTGATGTCTTGGATTACATCTTATCTATGCTTATCATCCGCGAGAATGTAGACCTCACTGCATCCTTAAGTACACTAAGGAAGAGTATCGACGAGATTGATAATGAGCTCATTGACCTCCTTGCAAAGCGCATGAGCATCTCCAGAGAAATTGGGGCTTACAAGCGTGAAAATGGCATGACAATAGTGCAAACCAAACGCTATAGCGAAATCCTTGACAAGCGTGCTGCTCAAGGGTCTCTTAAAGGGATTGATGCCGAGTGTATTAAAAAGATTTTCGAGAGCATACACGAAGAAAGTGTACGCCAACAAATGGATCTTATCAACAAGTAGTAATACAACCATTCCCGCTCTCCCGTAAAACATATATGAGAATACTAATATTAGGTGCTGGCAAGATGGGGTGTTTCTTTACAGACACCCTCAGTTTTGACCATGAGTGTGCCGTATACGAAGTGGACGTAAAACGCATGCGTTACCTTTACAATACGCGCCGTTTCACCACGTTTGAAGAGATTGAAGAGTTTCGCCCAGAATTAGTCATTAATGCGGTTACTCTCAAGTATACGCTCTCTGTTTTTAGCCAGATAATACCTTATCTTCCAAAAGATTGTATCATCAGCGATATATCAAGTGTCAAAACGGGGTTTCTTGAGTTTTACCAACAAACTGGTATGCGATTCGTTAGCACTCACCCAATGTTTGGCCCTACATTTGCCAACCTAGGTAAACTGAGCACAGAGAATGCCATCGTAATTTCCGAAGGTGATTATATGGGACGCATATTCTTCCTTGACCTCTATCGACGTTTAGGACTCAATGTACACGAATATACCTTTGATGAACATGACGAAGCTATGGCTTACTCGCTCTCGGTTCCCTTCGTTAGCACCTTCGTCTTCTCTGCCGTGATGAAGCACCAGGATGCCCCTGGCACCACGTTTAAGCGTCATCATAAGATTGCCCGTGGTGTTCTATCTGAAGACGATACGCTATTACGCGAAATCCTTTTCAATCCCCGAACCAAAAGTCATGTAGAGAACATACGCGCAGAGTTGAAACAACTCATACAAATCATTGATGAGAAAGACGAGGAAGCTATGAATGCCTACCTCAGCAAGATAAGAAAGAACATAGAATGAAGCGAATAGGCCTACTTTCCGATACTCATTCTTATTGGGACGAACGCTATGCCAAATACTTTAGCGAATGCGACGAGATTTGGCATGCTGGCGACATTGGCTGTATGAAATTGGTAGAGCGTCTGCAAGAGCTTAAACCCCTCAGAGCTGTATATGGCAATATTGACGGAGGGGAAGTAAGGCGTATGTTCAGTGAAACGCTAGAATGGCAATGCGAAGAAGCTACTATATTGATGACTCACATTGGTGGATATCCCGGCAAGTATGACCCTCGTATCAAAAAGCGCCTCATACAAAATCCACCAAACCTTTTCATCAGTGGACATAGCCATATCTTGCGTGTCCTTTATGACAAGCAGTTATCATGCCTTCATATCAACCCTGGTGCTGCTGGTATTCAGGGATGGCAAACGGTACGCACTTTAGTAAGATTTACCATCGATGGGAAAGACTTTCGTGACCTCGAAGTAATCGAATTAAGTTAAAACTATCTGTGCATGATTGGAACAATAGCAAATACATGCTGCATAATAATAGGAAGCATCATAGGAGCTAAACTAAAGAAGCGAATACGTCCAGAATGGCAAGGTGCCTTATTCACCGCCATGGGATTGGCTTCGTTAGCCCTTGGTTTTAATTCCGTGTGCAAATATATGCCGCAAAGCCAATACCCGCTTCTATTTATCATTTCATTATCGGTGGGTTCTCTATTGGGTACAATACTCAATCTTTCTGGCAAATTTGATGCACTTGTAGCAAGACTCAACAAAAGCAAAAACAATAATAATAGCAAAAATAATCTTGCTCAAGGACTCTCCACTGGCATTCTACTCTATTGTATTGGTACTCTGAGCATTTTAGGACCTATCAATAGTGCTCTTTTGGGAGACAACACATTCCTCTTCACCAATGCCACATTGGATTTAGTCACCTCCACCATCTTAGCGGCCACTTATGGTTATGGCATGATATGGGCAGCGCCTGTGCTTTTCTGTTGGCAAGGCATGTGGTACTCTATTGCAAGTCTTTTTGGTAATGTCATCCCTTCTGCACTACTATGCGAGATGAGTATCGTTGGTGGTACATTGATAGCAGCATCAGGTTTGAGTATTCTAAATATTAAGGATTGCAAGACACTGAATCTTCTCCCATCGCTATTTATCCCAGCCTTGTTTTTCCTTCTGAAATACCTCTATCAAACTATATGCTCATGAAAGTCATTGCCCACATACACAACGATTTCAATGGCAAGTTCGGAGTGCCTCGTCAGAGCGGACTTGTTGCAGGCTTAGAGGCTAGCATTGTTTTCACGCCCGAGTATCGCAATGCTGAAGCCCTGCGAGGTTTAGAAGGCTTTTCGCACATCTGGCTTCTTTGGGATTTTAGCCTTGCACACACCGACAAGTGGTCGCCAACGGTACGTCCTCCTCGACTTGGAGGCAACAAGCGCATGGGAGTATGGGCAACTCGTTCACCCTTTCGTCCCAACAACATAGGGCTTTCTTCCGTACGCATCCTTGGCATTGAGTTAGATACACCTCAAGGCCCTATTATTCGCATAGAAGGTGCTGACTTGATGAATGGAACTCCAATTTTAGATATCAAACCATATTTGCCTTTTACCGATTCGCACCCAGATGCAACGTCTGGATGGACAAGTGAAGTAACCACACCGCAACTTGAGGTTATTATCCCATTAGAAGTACGCCAGCGCTATAATTTCACTTCCCAGCAATGGCAAGCATTGGAAGGCGTCCTGGCAAGCGATCC
>JAFOCV010000108.1 GCA_017381015.1 Bacteroidaceae bacterium | reverse complement strand
TTCCAATCGCCGGTCAGGTTGGTCTCTTCTGCCAATCTGGAGTATCTGTATTCTCCGTTGGTAGTGCTGATGATTAGAATGCTATTCTGCAGAGTGGCAGTACCAGCCAAGGTGTTACCATCTTGGAAATAGATGTTTACCTTGTTGCCCTCTACAGTAAGATTACCATTAATGCTCTCCCACGATTCATAATCGCTGACTTTATATGTGACAACGCTATTGTCATCGTTTATAATCAGGAGATTGTTCACAGTTTCTGTTTTAGAATACCATCTTCCCTTCAGATTGATGTTTTCAGTCTTGTGGTCATCTGACTCACATGCCATAAAACTAATACTCATACAAATGGCAACCATTGCCATTACCATCTTCTTTAATGTCTTCATAACTTAAAAAAATAATAACCTTTTGTGTTTGTGAAATAATAATATGATTATTTGATTTGATTGCTTTCTGCCTTGGCACGATTTACCAAGCGTAGGGTGGCATCGTTCAGAGGTGGCACATCAGAGGGTATTACAAAATCGGTCTTCGATGAAGTCTTCTTGCGCTCTGCCTTTGCTTCTTCTTTAGAGAAGTATTCGCGCTCTACCACATATGTTTCTGCCATCATGCGCATCAGTACGGGTTTGTCCGAGTCCAAAATCTTGCGGATGTATTTGCCTCTACATTCTGCCTCCATTACAAAGTTGGATTGCAGCAAATCCTTTTCTATGTAGTGACCCTCATTATTCACGCGAAAAGCCCTGGTGATGTACATCTGATTTATATCCATGGTCATACCCAATAGTTTCAGAGCCCAGGGAGAGTATATATGGTTCTCCATGTCTGCAAGTCCATCCATCGTATAGGAAAATACCTGGCCGTTCTGCTTCTTTATCAGTAGGACGCCAGACTTTCCTGACTTCTCGTATATTTGTGTGCTGTCGCTTTGTGCCTTGAAATCCTTGGGTGCGGTAACCTCCTTGTCTGTCACCTCTATGAGTGATAGCATGAAGGGGAATTCAGATTTGTTGTCCATCGCTACGCTATCCGTATCAGCATCCTTGTAGTGTGAATAGCTGCGAGTGCAGTCTGTATACATCTTGCTGCTCATTCCCGTCTTGGCATCCTTGCTGGCAGGCACAAAGCGGTGTGCCATGTGCTCGCTAAAGTAGGTGACGGTATCGGTCTCATTACTGATGCTGAAGTATTCTCTTACGTAGAAAGTCTGCTTCAGCACGTTGCGCTCCACAGGTACTACCACCAATTCCTGCATATCAAAGAAGCAGGGCTTCATCTTCCACACTGTGTCCTTCGGTTGCTCTATCACCAAGGGCTCGTAGCCCAAACAGCGCAGGGTAACGGGGTATGCCTCGGCAGATATCTCAGAAAAAGTACCATCTGCCAAAGTATAACCTATTACGTTGCCGTTGGCATCAAAGATAGAAGCCACCGCTACGGGTATGCTATCCGTAGCATCTATCACTCGTTGCTGAGCACCTGCTGGCAGGCAATACAAAAGTGCCCCTATGATTATAGCGTATATAGTTTTCATTCCTGTTTTGTTAATCATTGTTCATCGGTTGTGCCTTATGGCATGTTGCTTTGGTCGTTTCCTGTTGTTGTTTTTTGTATATTTTTTCCATTGCTTGCTTGTTCATTTAGAATTACAAAAATTTTATTCTTGTGTCTTCCTCTTCGCAAAGTAATGTGTGTGTTTCCTGCTTTATAATTTTACACCCTAAAACATATTGTCTTTTGGAATTAGAGTTAAATATAGTTTTATTGGTATTAAGAATACAAAAGTAGGATGTCCCTCTCGCACGTAGCGTATATACTCGCGCGCAAATAATTCTTGTGCAAAGATATGGTGTTGTTGCAAAATAATCAAATATCTCTGTCCTACAATTTGGTTTACATTTGTATACATTCCTCAAAAAAATGCATTTGTAAACCGAAATGTAAACACAGATATCTTGGTGGAAAGGCTGATTTTGCGTAAATTTGTCTCGGAAAACTCGTTTTTTTACGCTAATACTAATAGAAATTATACAGCCAGTCTACATAAATCATCGGTGTTGTATATAAGAATCAGCAGCTGGGTTAACATAATGTAGGCATAGTTTTATGTGTTGAGACAGGACTTTCCAGACGAAACAACACAAATATCATGTATCATAATATATATACTTTAAAAGGAAATATGATGAGGTTATCTTCGTGGAGCAGAAAAATATTTACATTTGTGGTGCTGGTCATGCTGTCATTCGCTTCGTTTGCCAACGATGCCCTTTTTCGTCATGCAAGAGACCATCAGCGTAATAGAAAGTATGATGAGGCCATCGGAGCATTCCAATCCTATTTGGCACAACCGGTGGATGATGATGCGATGACCGATGAGGTACAAGCCCTTTACATCGAGGCACTATTGCAGATGATGAACACGTTTCAGAGCAAGGGTGCTCCTGATTCCTGCATCATTGCCATGAATAGAGTTTATGATGCTTCGCCCGTGCTACAGAAGTATTGCCAGAGAGACTACTATTCCATATTGGGTTATGCTCTCTCGCGTACTGAAGACATGCAGGCAGCTGAGGAGACGATGCTCAAGGCGTTGACCATGCCCTTGTATCACCCCACTCCTCAGCGATATTTCCGTGATTATGCCTATGCTGCTGCCGTTTTCTATAGCAACCCAGATTATCTTGAGGATGTGATAAATTGGTGTGAAGAGGCTATGCTTCAGGCAGAGCAATGCAAAAACACATCTGGCAAGCAGTGGGTATCTGCCATGCTAGGTTCTTTATATAAGAGAAATGGTCGTCTCAACGATGCATTAGTTATGTTCCAACAAAGCAGGGAAGAGTCCATCCAGAGAAACGATACTCTGGGAGTTCTAAACACCCTTCATGCATTGATAGACCTCTTTCTCTATTGGGACATACCGGAATATGCCAATGTATATGCTTCCGAGGCAGTACTAGTGGAGCAGAGCATGAAGGCAGAGAATCCCATGGTCTCTGCACAAACATATATCAATAAGGGTCGTGCCTTGTATCAAATGGGAGAGGCAGATTCCTCTTTCTTCTATGTTGGGAAGGCACGTCAGAAATGTCAGTCTCTGCCCTACAATAGTGGTATGGTGGATGTCAATCTGCTTCACGGAGCTCTGCTTACCGAGCAGGGCGGCGACCATATATATATAGGTATAGAGGAACTGGAAGTGGTCACAAAGCAAGCCACTGCCATCAATCGTGCTAAGGCTTATCATCAATTGGCGCAAACCTATTTGAAGATTAATGAAAGTGCCAAGGCAGAGGTGATGCTGGATAGTATGTATATGCTGCTCAATCAAAATGCCACTCCCACCTTTATTCACATAGATTACCAACCGATACTCCACCATTATCTGGGAAAGAAGAATCACGGCAAGGCCGAGCAGTATCTGACAATGATGCTCCAGGAGCAGCAATCATTCAAGGAAAAGAAGTTGAACTACAATCTGGTGGAGAATATCGTAGAACTGCAGACCGAGAAAAAGAGACAAGAACTGCAGATAATGCATCTGACATACACCAATCAGCGTCTTTGGTTGCTCGTAGGCATCGTGATGGCATTTGTATCTATATTTGTCATTGTAGTTTCTTTTGTCAAACAACGTAGACGCTACCAGGCACGTATTAAGCGTGCAGATGAAAGGCTTTCGGCATTGCTCGAGAAGCTCCGTAAATCCAGTGCCGAGAAGGAAATAAGGAAAGAAGAAATCAAAGAATTCCTTGAAATCAAGGAGAACCGTGATGAATTAGAAAACATCACTCCAATGCTACTACCCACCGAGGGTGAACGCAAGTTCCGTCAGTGCTTCGAACTATTGTACCCCATGTTCCTCCCCCATTTGCGCGAGAGGGTACCATCTATCACCCGTCGTGAGGAACTGTTTTGCATGCTCGTAGTGTTGAGGCAAGACAATAAGAAAATAGCCGAACTGATGGGTATAGTTCCACGAAGCGTCTTGATGCTTCGTCATCGTTTGCGCCAAAAGATAGGACTGGCAATCGAGTCATCACTTGACATTTTCATCGAAGGCATCATTGCCATGGAAGATGAAGTAATCATTGCGCCAGAGTCCGAAGTCCCTGAGCAATCAGAAGATGAGGCTCCGCAAGAGTAACCAGTTGATTTTCATTCTTACAGATGTACTCGGCACTCTGTGTAAGGTGTAATTCCCATTTACAGGAGGCATTCTGCACTAAGTACGAAGCCATTTTCCATTCCGAAAATACCCTCTGTACTAAGTACGAAGCCATTTTCCATTCCGAAAATTCATTCTGCACTAAGTACGAAGCCATTTTCCATTCCGAAAATCCATTCTGCACTAAGTACGAAGCCATTTTCCATTCCGAAAATTCATTCCGCACTAAGTACGAAGCCATTTTCCATTCTGAAAATCCATTTTGCACTAAGTACGAAGCCATTTTCCATTCCGAAAATTCATTTTGCACTAAGTACGAAGCCATTTTCCATTCCGAAAATTCATTTCGCACTAAGTACGAAGCCACTTTCCATTCCGAAAATGCCCTCTGCACTAAGTGCGAAGTCCATTTTCCATTACGAAAATACAATCCCAAAAACTGTGGAATAGTATTTCCAAATGCCTAAAGCTTCTCTTTGAGGAAACGACCAGTGAAACTATCTTTGCAAGAAGCTACCTCTTCGGGAGTACCGCATACTACCAGTCGACCACCCTTTTCGCCACCATCAGGTCCCATGTCTATAACGTGGTCGGCACACTTTACTACATCCAGATTGTGCTCGATGATGACCAGTGTGTGTCCCTTCATTATCAGAGCGTCAAAGGACTTCAAAAGTTTCTTTATGTCATGGAAGTGAAGTCCCGTGGTAGGTTCGTCGAAGATGAACATAGTGGGCACATGCTTTTCCATACCCAGATAATACGCTAGTTTGACACGCTGATTCTCACCTCCAGACAGTGTACTGCTAGACTGACCCAGTTTGATATATCCCAACCCCACGTCTTGCAAGGGTTTCAACAGTTTGACCACCTTTTTCTCTTTCCATTCGGTAAAGAACTCGATGGCTTGATTGATGGTCATATCCAGAATGTCGTATACATTCTTGTCGTGGAATCTCACCTCCAGAATCTCCTTCTTGAAACGCTTGCCGTGGCATGATTCGCACTCCAGGACCAGGTCGGCCATGAATTGCATCTCCACCGTAACGGTACCTTCACCATTGCACTCCTCGCATCTGCCCCCAGAAGCATTGAAACTAAAGTATGCAGCAGTGAAGCCCATCTGTTGCGAGAGGGCTTGTTGGGCAAATATCTTGCGAATCTCGTCCCACGCCTTGACATAGGTGACGGGATTGGAGCGAGAACTCTTTCCTATAGGATTCTGGTCTACAAACTCGATTGCCTGAATAGCATTGACATCGCCATCGAGAGCAGCAAACTCTCCAGGGCGGTCTGCCACCTGGTCCAGGTTTCTCTTCATGGCATTGAATAGGATATCTCTGACTAAACTGCTCTTGCCCGAACCAGATACACCGGTGACGCAGGTCATTACGTTGAGAGGGAAACGCACATCAATACCTTTCAGATTATTGGCGCGAGCTCCCTTGATTTCTATGTATCTATTCCAACGGCGACGCCCATCAGGCACAGGTATAGTGTCCTCTCCCAAGAGGAAATCCAGAGTGTGAGATGGGTATTCCGTCTTGACCTGTTCGCACGATTTGGCATCACCATTATATATTACTCTGCCACCCAAACGGCCGGCATCCGGACCAATGTCAATAATCCAATCAGCAGCACGCATGATATCCTCGTCATGTTCCACCACGATTACGGTATTGCCGAGGTTGCGCAGTTGTGTGAGCACCTTGATGAGTCGTTCCGTGTCGCGAGAGTGCAAACCTATGGATGGCTCGTCCAGGATGTATAAGCTGCCTACCAGGGCAGAGCCAAGCGATGTGGCCAGGTTGATACGCTGCGATTCACCACCGGAAAGGGTGTTGGAAAGACGATTGAGGGTGAGGTAGGGTAGACCCACGTCAACCAGGAATTGCAGGCGTGCTCTAATCTCTACGAGCAGGCGCATGGCTATCTTCTGCTCACTCTCGGAGAGCGAAGCATTGATGTCGTTGGCAAACCATTCCGATAGTTTGGATATGGGCCATTCCACCAATTCAGTAATAGTGTGTCCGGCTACTCGCACATAGTTGGCCTCTGGGCGTAATCTTCTGCCCAAGCATTTGGGGCATGTGGTCTTGCCTCTATAGCGAGAGAGCATCACGCGGTTTTGTATCTTGTACTGTCCGGCCTTGAGCATCTCAAAGAAAGCATCTATGGAGACCATTCCCCATTCCTCTTCTTCGGGTGTCAGTTGCCATTCGGCAGCTATCTTGTCGTTGGGCTTACCATGCCAAAGCCAATCTTTCTCTGCCTGAGTCAGTTCGTAGTATGGTTTATGCACAGGAAAACCGCGCTCAGCATTGAAGCGGATGAACCAGGTCTTCCATTCGCTCATCTTATCACCTCGCCAGCATTGCACACAGCCCTCGTAGACGGAAAGGGCAGAGTTGGGGATGACCAGTTTCTCGTCTATACCCATAATCTTGCCAAAACCCTCGCACTCGGGGCATGCACCGATGGGCGAGTTGAAAGCAAAGAGTTGGTCGGTGGGTTCTTGAAAGACGATACCATCTGCCTCGAATTTGGAATTAAAGGTGTGCATGATGCCGGCAGGGTAGAAACGAAGCATCATTTCTCCGCTACCCTCGTAGAAGGCTGTCTCCACACTGTCAGTCAGTCTGGAAATACTATCGCTGTCATCGCGCACAGCCAGACGGTCTATTACGAGGAAAATCTCGTTGATGTCAACCTTGGAAGGGTTGGCAAGGAATTCCTCTATGGTAGTAATCTGTCCACCAATCTCTACGCGAACGAAACCCTGTTGGAGATATTTTTTCAAACATTCCTCCACATTATCTTCGGCCTGTTCCTTGCAGATGTGCATTGGTGCAAGCACAGCGAAACGGGTGCCAGGAGTGTATGACATCACACAACGTATCACATCCTCCACCCCTTGCTTCTTTACCTCATCTCCACTCACGGGGCTATAGGTGTGTCCCACACGGGCAAAAAGCATGCGCAGATATTCGTATATCTCTGTACTGGTGCCCACGGTAGAGCGAGGATTGCGGCTGCTCACCTTCTGCTCTATGGCTATGGCTGGCGGAATGCCTTTGATATAGTCGCACTCAGGCTTTACCATGCGGCCCAGGAATTGGCGAGCATAACTGGAAAGACTCTCCACATATCTGCGTTGGCCCTCGGCATAAAGAGTATCAAAGGCAAGGCTGGATTTTCCAGAACCCGAAACACCCGTGACAACAATCAGTTTGTCACGAGGTATCTCTATGTCTATATTCTTGAGGTTGTTTACTCTGGCGCCTTTTATCTTGATACTTTCCATAGATACGGTGTTAGGGTGAGGGAGTAATGGAGTGAATGTCTTTATAGTTTAATCTTCTTGCCCTTGCTCTCGTTCTGCATGTGGTCAAGGGCGGTGATTACGTAGGTGTAGCCCAGTGCATCGTTGGGCAGGTTGTAGAAAGTATTGCGAGTAACAGTGAGCAAATACTGAGGATTGTTCAGGTCAACCTTCACTCCCTTGGGAAAACGGTAGACGGCATACCATGCGGCAGCATCCATAGGCGTCTTGGCCTTGGGAGAAGTCCAGAAGAGAGTGGGGCCATCCTTGGTGGAGATGATGGCAGGTTTGCGAATAGCCTTGGGAGCCTTGCTGTCAATCCAGGGCATCAGGGGAACCAAAGCGGGATATTTGTGGTACTCGGTCTTCAGTTTGGTGGCATAGTCACCTACGTTGTCCACAACAGCCTTGGCATACCACTGGCAACTGCCCTCTACACCAGGTAAGGAGCGCTGCAGTTCATATTTGGCGTCCATCTGATGTTTTGAGGCATCGCTGAGGTCTTGGTATTTTACAGTACGCTCCACGTCCTGACCGATGTATAGATGACGGGCACCAGCATTCTCGCTCCACCATCTGATGAGTACATCGTAGTCGGCAGTGGGATGACCTATCTGCCAGTAAATCTGAGGAATATTATAGTCTACCCAGCCTTGTCGCACCCATTCCAGTACGTCGGCATAGAGGTCGTCAAAGTTTTGTAGACCCTTGGTATCAGAGCCCATAGGGTCATTGGCCTTATTACGGAATATTCCAAACGGGCTTACTCCAAACTTGCACCAGGGTTTGATATCCTTGACTGATTCATTCAGTTGTTTAATAAACTTGTTCACATTATCTCTGCGCCAATCGTCGCGAGACATACCATTGCCATACTTTTCGTAAGTAGCATCGTCAGGGATAGGAAGTCCAGCCACGGGGTAGGGATAGAAATAGTCATCGATATGCAGTCCGTCCACATCATAGCGTCTTACTATATCTTGAGCCACCTGACAGATATAGTTGCGATTCTCGGGCAAACCGGGGTCGAAAAGCATCAGACCATCATAGTGAAAGAATGCATTGGGATTCTTGAAATAGGGATGTGTAGCAGCCAAAGCATTGGTGCCCTTGGTCTTAGCACGATAGGGGTTAATCCATGCGTGGCATTCCATACCACGGCGGTGACATTCCTCTATCATCCATGAGAGAGGGTCCCAGTAAGGCTCGGGAATGCGTCCTTGCTCGGCAGTGAGATATCTGCTCCAGGGTTCGAATCTGCTTTCGTATAGAGCATCGGCCTCGGCACGCACCTGAAACATGATGGCATTGATGCCGCATCGTTTCAACTCGTCCAATTGCTCGGTGAGGGTTCGTTGCATACGCTCCCTGCCGATGCCAGTCCATTGATTGTTGACACACTGAATCCATGCACCACGGAACTCTCTCTTAGGTGCATGCTTCATCACTTCTTGCTCACTCTGTAGCTTGGGGGCATCTGTACGTTCTGCCCAACTCATTGTCGCCATTAGTAGCGACACAATCATTGCAATGTATTTCATCAGTACGCAAAGTTATAGAAAATATGCAAAACCTGTATTGACAAACAAAGTATTTTGAGAATAAACCGTGTTAGTGTACTAATTTACTGGCAGAGGCACATTTCTTTGAGTAGTTTTTTTGTATATTTGCACCGAATTATACATTAATTATATTTAACAATGGAAAATCGTTATATCAAAGTTCAGTACAAACTCTATGCTCCTATGGGCAAAGAGAAGAATATAGAGTTGGTGGAAGAAACACGCCCCGAGATGCCTTTTATGTTTATCAGCGGTCTGGGCATGGTGCTCAAAGAGTTGGAAAACCAGTTGCAGGATATCAAGGAAGGAGAGTCTTTTGATATCACTCTGACAGAGGAACAGGCGTATGGTCCCTTCTATGAGGAAGGTGTGCAGGAAGTACCCGTAGAGGCATTCTTCATCAATGGCAAGATGGATGAGGAACATATCTATCCAGGTGCAGTAGTTCCCCTGATGAACGACGAGGGCGATAAATTCAATGGTACCATCGTGGAGGTAACAGATAAAATCGTTGTTGTCGACCTCAACCATCCCTTTGCTGGTAAGACACTCAACTTTAAGGGTCACGTAGAAGAAAATCGTGCAGCTACAAATCAAGAGATTCAGGACTACCTGAATAGCCAGGGCGGCTGCGGTGGTTGTGGTGGCAACTGTGGCGGTGATTGTGGTGGCAATTGCGGCGAAGGCGGATGCTGCGGTAGTTGCAACTGATTTCTGTCATGAATACATTTGGAAATATATTCCGACTAACCAGTTTTGGTGAGAGCCACGGACCTGGCATAGGAGGCGTGATAGATGGTATGCCAGCAGGCATAGAGGTGGACATGGATTTTATCCAGTCGCAATTGGCACGCCGTCGCCCAGGACAGAGCAAACTCACTACAGCTCGTAAAGAAGAAGACCAGGTGGAGATACTCAGTGGTGTGTTTGAAGGATATACCACCGGGTGCCCCATCGGTTTCCTTGTGCGCAACACCAATCAGCATAGTAATGACTATGACAACATTCGCGATGTCTTCAGACCCTCGCATGCCGACTTTACCTATACGTCCAAGTATGGCATACGCGACCATCGCGGAGGAGGAAGGTCATCGGCACGTGAAACTATAGCTCGCGTGGTGGCTGGAGCTTTTGCTATGCTAGCCTTGCGCCAATTGGGCATCAGCATACAGGCATATACATCGCAGGTGGGAGGCATCGCTTTGAGTGGTTCGTATATGGATTACGATCTTTCCAGGATTGAATCCAACCCGGTTAGATGTCCTGACGAAGAGACGGCTCAGAAGATGGCAGACCTCATCATGCAGGTCAAAGCCAAGGGCGATACCATTGGCGGTGTGATTACTTGTGTGGTGAAAGGATGCCCCGTGGGGTTGGGAGAACCATGTTTTGGTAAACTGCACGCGGCCTTGGGTGGTGCCATGCTTGGCATCAATGCCGTAAAGGGCTTTGAATATGGAATGGGCTTCTCTGGTATGGAAATGCGTGGTAGTGAGCAGAATGATATATTCACCACCGATGACGATGGCAATATAACTACACTTACCAACCATAGCGGTGGTATACAGGGTGGTATCTCCAATGGTCAGGATATATATTTCCGTGTGGCATTCAAACCCGTGGCAACAATACTGATGGAACAACCAACGGTAAATGCACAGGGCGAGCGTACCACGCTAAAGGCTCGTGGCAGACACGATGCCTGCGTACTGCCACGTGCAGTGCCTGTGGTGGAAGCTATGTCGGCCATGACTATTCTGGATTATTATCTATTGAATAAGGCGAGAAGCATTTAGCGAGGGCTGAAAGCTAAGTGGCTTTTTAGAATAGGCGGAATAGTCTGAATAATCAGAATGCTCGGAGTAATCATAGTAATCTGAATAGTCTGACTACTCTGAATAATCAGAAAACTCGGAGTAATTTGAGTATTCGGAATAATCGGAATTATCAGAATACTCGGACCTTTTGCAAGAGCTTGGAGAATAAATGAAGAAAAAACATCCGCGATTACTCGTAGCGAGTGTCGCGGATGTTTTTGATATGCCTTGTAGATTAGAATCTGATGTAAGCCAATGCCCAAAGCTGGTGGTAATCCTTGTCGGCAGTGGTTGCGCGTGTGTTGTTGTGAATGTAATTCCACTGGAGCTGGAATTGCAGATTCTTGTGAGGACGCGCTTGCAAACCAAGTGAGTAGATGGAGTTGAGCGAGGTGAGAGTGCTCATATCTGTACGATATGCATCATAACCAAGATTGACCTTCAACCAGCGCCATGTGGGGATGCCCATACGTACGTACCATGCATCTGACTTCTGACCTACATTCTTTACACCATAGTCTTGGGCGTAGATGTTGCGAGCATACTCGGCGCGAGCAGAAATGACACCCTCATAACTTACACCTGCTGCCCAGCGTTTGAAATAGTTGCTCTGTGTGCCATCGTGGAAAGAACCGCTCCATCCGAATACACCTAGGTAAAGGCCTTTGATGGGTTGGAGTTGCAGGGTAGCAATGTAGTCTTTTTCTTTGTCCTTGTCGGAGGTGTTGATGCCCTGGCCATTGTATACACCAGCCTGATAATGTAGTAGATAATGCTTGGTGTCACCAACCTTGAAGGCATCGCCATAAACCTGTATGCCAAGGTCGCGGCCACCACTATTGGTACCACCTTGATAGAGATTACCGTTCATGCCTGCAAAGTGCTTGGTGAGCTGGGTGTAGTCGCCTGCGCACACATCCCAGGGGTTCATGGGGTTTTCGAATGAGAAGCAACGCTTGAACTCACCCATTTTTATGCCGAATGACTTCCATTTCTGCCATGCTACGAAGGCATCAATCACTCGGGCACCACTCTTGGTACCGGGTTCGCCAGAGACATTCATCTGCACACGATAACTGAAATCGTTGAATACCTTGCCGTCAAGGTATAGACGAACGTAGCGGATGCCGAAACCGTCACCGCCATTCTTGCCCTCTTGGCTATCGTACTTGTAGGTAGATACTACGTAACCGCCAAACTTGGGCACGGTAACATAGTCAGCTACCTTCCACTTCTTCTCAGGGGTGGAGGTGGAAGCCTGAGAGGTGTTTTGGGGCTGAAAAAACTTCTCGGTAACGTAGTTTTGAAGAGAATGGTCGTAACCATCTGCGTACTCCTCGTTCATGGCCAACTGGGCCATAGCAGGAGCAGAAACACTGGCCATTGTGAGTGCCAGTAGAGCGTGTTTTAGTTTCATAATTGTACGTATTAATTACAATGCACTTACAAAGGTAATATTATTTAGGGAAATACTGAGAATTTTGAGTTTTTTTTTATAACTTTGTGCGCGAAAATAGTAACATATTAGATATTATGAGTGTACAAGAATTAAGTGAACAAGAGATAGTTCGTCGTGGTAATCTTCAGCAGATGCGTGATTTGGGTATCGATCCATACCCCGCAGCAGAGTATCCTACTGATGCATTTTCTACAGATATTAAGGCAGAGTTCGTAGACCTTCCCACAATGACCAACGAGCAGGGCGAGGAAGTACCCACACCTGCTACTCCAGAGAATAGTCGTATGGTATGTGTGGCTGGTCGTATGATGAGCCGTCGTATCATGGGTAAGGCTAGCTTCGTGGAACTGATGGACAGTAAGGGACGAATTCAGGTGTACATCACACGTGATGCGCTTTGCCCTAATGCCGAGGATACAATGATGTACAATACTGTCTTCAAGAAATTACTGGACTTGGGTGACTTCATCGGCGTGAAGGGTTTTGTATTCCGTACAAAGACTGGTGAAATCAGTATCCACTGTACTGAATTGACAATATTGGCCAAGAGCCTTCGTCCTCTGCCAGTGGTTAAGACAGACTCGGAGGGTAATGTATTTGACGCATTCTCTGACCCCGAGTTGCGCTTCCGTCAAAGATACGTTGACCTAATCGTTAACGAGGGTGTGAAGGAGACTTTCCTGAAGCGTACAAAGGTAATCAGTACCTTGCGTCAGTGCCTTGATGAGGCTGGATACACCGAGGTGGAAACTCCAATCCTTCAGAGCATCGCTGGTGGTGCCAGTGCGCGTCCTTTCATCACACATCACAATAGCTTGGATATCGACCTATATTGTCGTATCGCTACCGAGCTTTACCTGAAGCGTCTAATCGTGGGTGGTTTTGAGGGTGTTTATGAGATTGGTAAGAATTTCCGTAACGAGGGTATGGACAAGAACCACAATCCCGAGTTTACATGTATGGAACTTTACGTTCAGTACAAGGACTACAATTGGATGATGTCTTTCACCGAGAAGGTTTTGGAGCGTATTTGTGTTGCCGTAAACGGAAAGCCCGAAACAGAGATTGATGGCAAGGTGATTTCGTTCAAGGCTCCCTACCGTCGTCTGCCCATTCTGGAAGCTATCAAGGAGAAGACTGGTTATGACCTGGAGGGTATGAGCGAGGATGAAATGCGCGAGGTAGCCAAGAAGTGTGGCGTAGAGGTTGACCCAAGTATGGGCAAGGGTAAGCTTATCGACGAAATATTCGGTGAGACCTGCGAAGGCACCTTTATTCAGCCAACATTCATCACCGACTATCCCATAGAGATGTCTCCCCTTACCAAGAAGCACCGTAGCAAGCCCGGTTTGACAGAGCGCTTCGAGTTGATGGTAAATGGCAAGGAGTTGGCCAATGCTTACTCTGAGCTCAATGACCCTCTCGACCAGGAAGAGCGTTTCCGCGAGCAGATGCGCTTGGCAGACAAGGGCGATGATGAGGCTATGATTATCGACCAGGACTTCTTGCGTGCGCTACAATACGGTATGCCTCCTACCAGTGGTATTGGTATTGGTATCGACCGCTTGGTAATGCTTCTTACTGGTAAACCCTTCATTCAGGAGGTATTGTTCTTCCCCCAGATGAAGCCAGAGAAGACTGCGCATGCAGCTTCTAGCACTCAGGAAAGCACTGAGCAGGAAGAGAGCAAGTAATTTGAGTAAGTAAAATCCATAACCAAAGCTTCTAGATTCATATCCCGATGAGGGAGAGGATATAATAACGGTTGTACGTCGTATTCTTATCCAGAAGAGGAAGCTCGAGAGTGATATATAACTATGATAGGTACAGTAGCAGTAATGGGCGGAGGTAGCTGGGCAACAGCTATAGCCAAAATATTGCTGGAGAAGAACGAACGGATATGGTGGTATCTGCGTCGTGATGACCGCATAGAGGATTTCAAGCGCCTCGGTCACAATCCGGCATATCTGACTAGTGTTCATTTTGACGTTAATCGTATCACATTCTCTTCAGATATCAATGAGGTAGTGCGCAATTGCCAGACTTTGGTATTCGTTACTCCTTCGCCTTATCTCAAGGGACATCTGAAGAAACTGAAGGTACGACTGAGCGACAAGTTCCTCATCACTGCCATCAAGGGCATAGTGCCAGAAGAGAATCTAATCTGCTCGGAGTATTTCCATCAGGTGTATAACGTACCCGATGAGAACCTTGCCGTAATTGGTGGTCCCAGTCATGCCGAAGAGGTGGCGCTGAACAGACTGACATACCTCACCATCGGATGTGCCGACAGGGAGAAGGCGCAGGCCTTTGCCGACTGCATAGAAAGCCATTATGTGAAGACCAAAATCTCGCAAGACGTCATTGGAATAGAATATGCCAGCGTACTGAAGAATGTCTATAGTATTGCCTCGGGCATATGTCATGGTTTGAAATATGGTGACAACTTCCAGGCAGTGCTTATGTCAAATGCTTTGCAGGAAATGAAACGTCTGCTTACGGCTGTTTATCCCGTTGACCGTAGCATCATCGACAGCGTATACTGTGGTGACCTTCTTGTGACTGGTTATTCCAACTTCTCGCGCAATCGTGTCTTCGGTACAATGATAGGCAAGGGCTATTCTGTAAAGAGCGCTCAATTGGAAATGGAAATGATAGCGGAAGGATACTTTGGTACAAAGTGTATGAAGGATATCAACAGACACTTGCATGTCAATATGCCAATCCTTGACTCCGTCTACAACATCCTTTACGAACGTATAAGTCCCAGTATCGAAATCAAGCTTCTTTCAGAGGCATTCAGATAAGTGATTTTATTTCATAAAACAATACAGAACAAATAATAAACAAATTCATAAATATGGTAACACTGGATATTTCAAAGGCATCACAGTTTCTAAGTGCTGATGCTTTAGCAAAGTTTGAGGCTCCTGTAGCAGCAGCTCAGAAGGCTCTAGAAGAAGGTACCTGCAAGGGTAACGATTTCCTCGGTTGGATGCACCTGCCCACTAGCATCACCCCCGAGTTTATCGCAGAAATCAACGATTGTGCAAAGACTCTGCAGCAGGAGTGCGATGCAGTGGTAGTGGCTGGTATCGGTGGTTCTTACCTTGGTGCTCGTATGGTAATCGATGCATTGAGCAATACCTTCGGCTGGTTGCAGGAGAGCAAGTATCCTCGTATACTTTTCGCTGGTAACAACATTGGCGAGGATTACCTTTCAGAACTGATTGCCTACTTGAAGACCGTTCGCTTCGGTATTATCAATATCTCAAAGAGCGGTACTACTACTGAGACTGCTATTACCTTCCGTCTGTTGAAGACTCTTTGCGAAGAGCAGCGCGGCAAGGCTGAGGCTTCTAAGGTAATCGTGGCTGTAACAGACGCTAAGCGTGGTGCAGCTCGCGTTACTGCTGATAAGGAAGGCTATAAGTCATTCATTATTCCTGATAACGTAGGTGGCCGTTTCAGTGTGCTCACTCCCGTAGGTCTTCTTCCAATTGCCGTAGCTGGCTTGGATATCGAGGCATTGGTAAAGGGTGCTCAGGATATGGAGGCTCAGTGTGCACCCGAGGTTCCCTTCATGGAGAATCCTGCTGCTGTATATGCTGCTATTCGTAATGCTCTTTATCAGAACGGTAAGAAGATAGAGATTTTGGCTAACTATCAGCCTAAGCTTCACAATCTGGGTGAATGGTGGAAGCAACTTTATGGTGAGAGCGAGGGTAAGGACGGCAAGGGCATCTTCCCCGCAAGTGTAGACCTTACTACCGACCTTCACTCAATGGGTCAGTGGATTCAGGATGGCGAGCGTACCATCTTTGAAACTGTTGTTAGCGTTGAGCAGCCCAATACATGTCTGGCTGTTCCTTCTGATGAGGAGAACCTTGACGGTCTTAACTTCCTTGCCGGTCGTCGTATCGATGAGGTAAACAAGATGGCAGAGTTGGGTACTAAGTTGGCTCATGTTGATGGTGGTGTCCCCAATATCAAACTTAGCATCACTCGTCTTGATGAGTACCATATCGGTCAGCTTATATATATGTTTGAGCGTGGTTGTGGTATCAGCGGTTTGTTGCTTGAGGTTAATCCATTTGACCAGCCCGGTGTAGAGGCTTACAAGAAGAATATGTTTGCTCTGCTTGGTAAGCCTGGTTATGAGGCAGAGACAGAGGCTATCAAGGCTCGCCTATAATACACGGACAATTAAATGTCAGAATCAATAACAAATAGTAAAGGAGGGGCAGAAAGCCCTTCCTTTATTAATGTAGCCTCATTGGCCAGAAAGAATGTTCGCGCCATTCTATTTGATATGGATGGTGTGCTCTTTGATAGCATGAAGAATCATGCTGAGGCTTGGGTGCGTGCCATGGAGAAGAACAATCTCGTGATGACCCATGAGGATGTTTACATGAACGAAGGTCGCACCGGTGAAGGTACAATTGACATCTTTGCACAGGAGCAATGGGGTAGGAGTGCTACTAAAGAGGAGTGCGAATATATATATAAGGTAAAGAGCGATATCTTTAACACATTGCCACACGTGGAGCCTATAGTTGGTGCTCTGGAACTGTTGCAAGCTGTTAAACACAGGGGAATTGAACGTGTCATCGTGACCGGAAGTGGCCAAAAGAGTCTGCTTGAAAGATTGGAAAAGAACTTTCCTGGTATCTTCAAGGCAGAACTGATGGTAACGGCCTTTGATGTAAAGCATGGCAAACCTCATCCCGAACCTTATCTGATGGGATTAGAAAAAGCCGGTATCAGTGCGGAAGAAGCCGTAGTAGTGGAAAACGCACCGTTAGGTGTTCAGGCAGCAAAGGCGGCTGGTATATTTACTATTGCGGTAAACACAGGTCCTCTGCCTGACAAGGTACTGTATGATGCGGGTGCGGATATTGTTTTCCCTAACCACTGTGCATTATTGGAGGCCTTGCCCGTATTGCTCGTTTGAGTTATTAATGCTTTATAAACAAGTGGCGCATGCAATGAAATTAACTCTTGCATGCGCCACTTGTGTTTTGTCTATAATGTTTTATACTCCGTCTGAAGATAAAGAGTCTGTGATGTATTCCTCGTCCAGGTCATCGTCGGGCAATATCATATAACTGCCATCGGGACCAATGTTCAGAATGAAGGGGCGAGACATGTCGCTTTCGGGATAGCTTACAGCCATTGAAAAGCTTACCATACCCTCGTGAATCTTCATGAAACGACAACCGTCAAGGATACTGTTCTTGAAGAAATCTTTGTCGAGCATGTGTCTGAAGTCAGATTTCTTGAATGTACGGGCAAAGAGAGTGGAGGCGTTTTTCTTTACAACAATCTTGATGGTATTGTCGTAATACTTGTCTCCCATGTCATCAGCTACGACTCCCAAAGAATCACACGCTTTGCGCTCTAATTCCCACACGTAATAGTTCTGACCTATTTTGCATGTGTCGGTGGCATATAGCAGGGGAAGCGAGCGTGGACTGTTGTCCACTACTTGTACTGGCTTTTCTTGTACTGGCTCTGTTGCCTGTGGCGCTTTCTCGTTGGAAGTACATGCTACCATTGCGAGAAGTACGAGCAGCATTAGACTTATCTTATGATTCATCTCTCTTAATTATAATAATTGGGTGTGACTCTTTATCTTTATTGAATTATCCCCTCCATTGCGGGAGGGGATATGTATAGTGTAAGAATTATTCCTGTGTAGCTTCTGTTGCAGCCTCGGCTTCAGCAGCAGGTGTTGTCTCCTCGTCGGTAGCAGGTGCCTTGTCAATGAGCTCCAGGAACTGGTCGAGCTTAGGAGTGATGATAATCTGAGTGCGACGATTCTTTGCGCGACCCTCGGGGGTATCGTTGTCGGCTACGGTATTGTATTCGCCACGACCTGCAGCTGATAAACGGCTGGGATTAACACCATATTTGGTCTGCAACTCCTGTACCACACTACTAGCACGCAATGCTGAGAGGTCCCAGTTGTTACGAATGTTTGTGCGACTAATGGGCACATTATCAGTATTACCCTCTACAAGTACTTCATAGTCGTCATAATCGGTGATAATCTTTGCAATCTTTGAAAGGGTCTCACCAGCCTTAGGACTAATCTCATAAGAACCGCTCTTGTAAAGCATGTTGTCGTTCAAAGAAATGTATACAACACCCTTCAATACCTGGATGTCTACATCCTTCAACTCCTCGCGAGAAAGACTGCGAGTCAAATTGTTGGTCAATGCCACGTTCAATGAATCACTCTTGCTCTTTGCTTCTACCAACTGCTGGATGTACTTGTTGCTAGAGTTGATTTCGTCTACCAACTTACTGATGTTTGCGCCACCCTGATAAATACTCTGGTCAAGAGTCTTCTGCATAATCTGCAAAGCCTCGTTCTTTTCCTTAATCAAGGCGTTCTTGTCGTCGAGCATATGCTGGAGATTCTCTGTCTTGGTCTTGAACTCTGCCAATTGTATTTGAGCATCACTATATTTCTTGCCCAAAGACATACCGCCATTGCGACACTCTTGCAACTGCTGCTGAACAGCAAGATATTCCTTCTTACTAACACAACTGCCCAATGCTAATGTAGCTACGGCAGCCATCATCATGTACTTAATTGTCTTCATAATCTTTCGGTTACCTTATTAAACTGGTGCGAAGGTACGAAAAAAAAACGATTTACAGGCTAGCAGTCTTCATAAATCATACTCTCTTTAACGTTATTTAACATATCTAAATAAAAAGTAATATCTTTTAACATTTTAGATAGTTAGCACTTTTCTACAATTCTATAGAATATTATGGAAAATCGGCACATAATCATGCGAATTGCTTGCTCTACAAAATAATTTTTGTAACTTTGTGGTCAAATTGATACATATCTACTCCAATGAGCAGTTTACTTATTCCTAAAGATTATCAACCAGCTCTGGACCTTAAGCAAACAGAGTTGGCTATTAAGCAGATAAAAGACTTCTTCTTGCGTAGCTTCTCCACCGAGTTGCGCCTGCGTCGTGTAACAGCACCTTTGTTTGTGTTGCGTGGACTTGGTCTTAATGATGACCTCAATGGCACAGAGCGACCAGTATCATTCCCAATTAAGGATATGAACGAGGCTATGGCAGAGGTGGTTCACTCGCTAGCCAAATGGAAGCGCGTTACTCTGGCTGAGTATCAAATAGAGCCTGGTTATGGTATCATCACTGATATGAATGCTATACGCGCAGATGAAGAGTTGGACAATCTGCATTCTCTTTACGTTGACCAATGGGACTGGGAACGTACAATGACTAATGAGCAGCGTAATGTAGAATTCCTGAAGCAGATAGTTAGACGCATCTATGGTACCATCCTGCGTACTGAGTTTTATATTTGCGAAACTTATCCCCAACTACGTCCCTTCCTTCCCGAAGAGATTCATTTCATCCATAGTGAAGAACTGGAGCGCCTTTACCCCAACAATACTCCCAAGGAGCGTGAAGACCTAATCAGTAAAAAGTATGGAGCTGTGTTTATTATTGGTATTGGAGGCAAACTTTCATCTGGCGAACCACATGACAATCGTGCTCCTGACTATGATGACTGGAGCACTCCCAATAGCGATGGTTTCCTAGGTCTGAATGGTGACTTGCTAATTTGGTATCCTATCCTTGGACGTAGCATAGAACTTTCTTCTATGGGTATTCGTGTAGATAGCAAAGCCTTGATGCATCAGTTGGAATTGCAGGGTAAGACAGATAGAAAGGAACTTTATTTCCATCGTCGCCTCCTAGAAGGTTCTCTTCCGCTCAGTATAGGTGGCGGTATCGGTCAGAGCAGACTCTGTATGATACTTCTTCATAAGGCACACGTGGGTGAGACCCAATCCAGCATTTGGCCAGACGACATGCGCAAACAGTGTAAAGAAGCTGGTATGCCATTGATTTAATAATACAATAATATATATAATATATAGTCCCGCAAAGTCAATGAATCTTTGCGGGTTCTTTTTATTCTGCTCATAGTTTGGCTTCTAACAACATGATGTCAGAATTGGTATTTCCATCGTTGCCTTGAGCGATATGTTTCTGAAAAAGTATTAGACAACTCTCGGTAAATGAAATACGTAGTGAAAGTGCATTCCTTTGGTGTTGATAAAATAAAGGCTGAATCCCATGGAGAGATTCAGCCTTCATTATGTACGATTGTGTTTGTTTACTTGACCACGGTAGCCTTGCCATCGATGATGTAAAGACCAGGTTCGAGACCTAGAGTACTTTGCATGTAGGAAACTTGGCGGCGAACCAATACACCATTGATAGTGTAAACATCTACAGGACGGTTGATGGCATCAGAAACGGTTGATTCGATATCTGTGGGCTGACCGAAATCTTCTGGTTCGATGATGTCAGGAGAGATGTCGAATGTCTCCAGATTGTTGAAGATAAAGTTGGCACGCTTGGTGAGCCACTCCTTACTTCTGGTTGCTACGGTGTTGTAGTCGTGATAGTTCTTCTCACTGATGTTAGCATCGTTGTTATGCTGGATGCTGGGCATTGCAAATTCGGTGTAATCATCAATGTATTCAAGTAGCTCCTGGAGTCTGCCTTCAGCCATGAAATTAATCCATTCCTTGTAATATGCCTTCTTACCCTGTGGGCTGGTACGAATAGCATCATAGAAACGATAACCAGCCTTGCCGTTATGAGCAACAGCACTGAACAAATCGGTATCAGCACCATAGATGAAGTAGTCCTTTGTTTCTTCGTAACCGAATGCCCAGTCGAAGTCCCAAACAGGACCAAACTGCCATTTCTCTCCACCTGCAGGATTCTCATTGAAGATATAGCAGCTCTTGGGGTGATGAGTTTCTACGTTGCGAATCAAATCGTTTACCAACCAGAACTTGGCCCAAGTGTCCATGTCAATATGCTTAGTGATGTCACCACCAGCATTGAGGGTAGCTGTCATGGTGTTGAAAGAATTTTGGATGTCACCGAATGTGATAATTCTTTCGTCGTCGTCTTCAGAGAAGTCGGGGTCCTTAACCATAACTGGTAGGTTGAAGGAATTGTCCTTGAATTTGAATAGCTCGTCGTAGTAGTCGTCTAGCTCCAACAAGCAACCAGTTGTCTCGTCAATAGCAACGCTGTTGTCTGCAATACCAATTTTTTCGGTGAAGCAGTATGAACCGCGATAATGTCCGTTGATATATACGTCAACAGGAATCATGTGGCAAAGAGCTTCTGCGTCTACCATAGCAGCTATCTTCTGACCGATAGAGTTACTTGTCATAGAACCGCTCTGCTTGTTTGCAATGAATACCCACTGACGGTCTTCTGTCAAATTGAAAGGAGATTGCTTCTTTTTCTTTGGGAATTTGATGCGGAAGGGGTTTTTGCTCATGTAGCTCCATGTCCAACTGCTGTTACCACGGCCGCGTACCTCGCAACCTTCTACTTTTGCGATGTCTGGCCATACGCCAGCACCATCCAACTGGAATGTACAGTCTTCAATCCACTCTTCCTTGGTGTTAGTGCCATCAGGCAAAGTCATACCAATCCAGTTGCTATTGTCCCATCTGGTGGTGTCCTTTCCGATGGTTACGTATACAGTAGGAATCTTATATGTGCCAGTAGCATAGTCGGTAAGATATTTTACACTTACAGAGCAGGGACGACCCAAGGGAATGAATCTGCTTTCGTAAGTGATGTCTTCAGGCTTAGCTTCCTGCATGGTGCAACTGTATAGAGAGAGTTCTGCTAGAACAAGGTAGTTCTTGTGCCATGCCTCTGTCAATTCGATACGTACTGCATCATAGTTGTTGCCCAAAGCATATACGGGAGATGTGTACTCTGCCAGGGTGTAAAAGGGCAGATTGTCCTCTTCATAATTGAGCATATCCAACTCTTCCCATTTGCCATTGCTCTTATTGCGTGCATAGATGCACCAACCTAGAGGGAAACGGTTGTTTTGGTCGGCAGTAGTGTATTTGAAACAGAAATGCTCAGGAGCATCAGCCAGTTCGATGTCCAGGTATGGCCATTCAGAAACACCGTCGCCCCAAAAACCATAGCCAGGCCAATATAGGGGTTCGTAGCTTCCGTCACCCCATGTAGAGTGGAAGTGAGTTGCGGGGTTACCATCACAGATGTTGCTCAAAGCCTGATTTGCATAGTTGCTGGGAGCATTTGTGCTGATAGATTCGGAAATGTCAATCTTTGTAAGGTTCCAAGCCGCATCGCTGGGAGGAGTAACTACTTCCTTTACCTCATAAATCCATTGCTGAGGCATAGCCAGGGTATAGTCTACAGGCTTTTCATAGCGTTGACTGCTTTGACCGCTTACCTGCTGAATGCCATCTACCCAAAGGCTGGCACCTTCTGACAGGGTGAAGCTGGGACGTAGACGCTTACCAATAACGGGAACGTCAGCATGTACCAAGATGCTATCACCCTTTTCGGTAATGGTAGCTGCCACGTCGGCATATACTTGGTCATTATCCTCGTGAGTGAAGCCCATAGAGAGGATTTTGGCAGAATTTCCGGTGTAGGTGTTGCTGATGTTGGCAACATTATCAACGGAATAGGTGAAGGTAGTGTCGCCCTCGAGAGTAAGGGTGCATATTCCGTTAACTTCCTGTTCTTCAAGGATGTATTTCTCGGGAATAGCAATTAGCTGCCCGTCTTTCATTGTGATGTAGCGGGTTGTGTTCTTGACACCACGGCTTGGTTGAGCAGAGATTGCGCAACAAGACACTAAAGCCATAAAAACTAACGTAAAAAATCGTTTCATGTGCTGAATTAGGTTTTGGTTTATACTTAATTGTTTAGATTTCGCACGCAAATATATAAAAAAATGTCCATGCGATGAGAAGTAGGCAATTATTTTGCAAAAAAAAAGTAAAATCCTTCTCGTCAAGTATGCTTCTCGCACATTTTTTATATAACTTTGCACCCGTAATAATGTGAACTTGGGTAAATGAGCAGATTTTTAGCGATTGTTATTTCTATATTCTTTTGTTGCTTTCAGTCTTTGGCATACACAGTGGTGATTGACCCTGGACATGGAGGCAGAGACGTAGGAGCACTAGGTTTAAGAGCAAAAGAAAAAGATATCAATCTGAAGGTTGCTCTGGCTTTGGGAAATTTGATAAAGGCCAACTATCCTGGTATCAAAGTGGTTTACACCAGGAATAATGATACCTTTGTGGAATTGGGACGTCGAGCACAGATAGCCAACAAGGTGAAAGCCGATTTGTTTATCTCGATTCATACAAATAGCACGGCATCTGGCACAAAGGGTACCAAAGCACAAGGTACAGAGACATATACACTGGGTATGCATCGAGCAGCAGACAATCTAGCGGTGGCTAAGAGAGAGAACTCGGTAATTGCACTGGAATCAAATTTTGAAGAGAAGTATGAAGGCTTTGACCCCAATAGTAGCGAATCGTACATCATCTTCGAGTTTATGCAAGACCAGTATATGGCATCAAGCGTAAAGTTTGCAGACTTGATACAGAAACAATTTGTTTCCACGGCCAAGCGCTACAACAAGGGAGTGCATCAAGCTGGATTCCTGGTGCTGCGTGAAGTGAGTATGCCAAGTGTGTTGATAGAGCTAGGGTTTATCAACAACCGAGAGGAAGAAAAGTACTTGGCTAGCGATTGGGGACAAAAACAATTGGCAAAGAGTATCTATAATGCCTTTGTCAAATACTACAAGAGCAGATAAAACAATAGTAACGGACATAAACCAAGAGGGGGACAAATGATATGAAGAAAGAATTCAAAATAGGTTTGGTGGGCATAATTGCCTTGGTAGCCTTGTTCATGGGAATAAATTTTTTGAAGGGTAAATCGCTCTTCAATACCTATAATGAGTATTATGTTCGATACACCAATGCAAAGGGCTTGACAAAAAGTACCGTTGTTTACGTGGATGGATACGATGCCGGTATTGTGACTGATGTTGTATACAGTTATTCAAACCGAGGCAATGTTTTGGTTGAAATCAGCATTGACCCCAATATAGTCCTGTGTGAAGGAACCCAAATCATGGTAGAGTCTGACTTGATGGGTGGTTGCACGATGAACATTGTTCCCACTCCTCTTTCTGACAAGAGATATCTGCCAGGCGATACTATCCAAGGTTATGAAGAGGCTCCTCTGATGAACCAAGTGGAGGAAATGATGCCCAGAATCAATGCCATTACTTGCAAATTAGATACTCTCATTGGAGCACTGAACACATTGGTGTCAAATCCCAACCTTGCTTCTATCCTTAGTAACGTAGAGCAGATGAGCGCTAATCTCACCACTACCACAGAGCACATCAATACCTTTATGGGTCGTGACCTGCCAGTTTTGGCAAGCACATATAATAAGGTGGGAGAAAACGTGCGTGTGATTACTGAAAATCTCAAGTCAGTTGATATCCAGAATACATTGGATAGCGTGAATATGACAATAAGCAATGTCAATGCCATTATGCAACAGGTATCCAATCCAAATGGTACTCTAGGCGCATTGATGTATGATAGAAGTTTGTATAATAGTTTGAACAGGACGGTGAGCACCGTAGATTCGTTGATGACAGACATTAAGGCTCGCCCAAAGCGCTATGTGCACTTCTCTCTGTTTGGAAGCAAGACAAAGTAATTCTCATTACACTTGCGTCTTCTAGGAATAAAAGAAAATCTAATACGAATCCCATCATACCCAGAATATAGATGATTACAACTGAGCAAACTCAGTGGAAAAAATGTCTGGAATTAATACGCTCCAGACTAAACCCTCAGCAATATACCACTTGGTTCGAACCCATAGGATTTAAGTCTTATGATATCGCCACCAAGGAGGTTACCATATACGTACCCAGTCATTTCTTCTACGAATACCTGGAGGAGCATTATCGCCAGCTGATATATCTGGCCATCTTTCATGTTTTCGGGCCCGATTCTAAGTTGGTATATAAGGTTGCACTGATTCAGGATGAGGAAGTTCGAGAGGAAGGAAATCAAGCCACTCTCTTGCGCGAGCCATCCTCCAGTCGTCCATTAAATCGTGCGCCTGGTGCAATACATACGGCTGCTCCCGTGTCGGATTTTCAGTCTTATTTGAATCTGTCGCAGAACTTTGATAATTTTATCGAGGGTTCTTCAAATAGATTGCCAAGAAGTGTGGGTCAGAGTGTTGCTGACCAACCAGCTCGCAAGACCTTCAATCCTCTCTTCATCTATGGCCCCAGTGGATGTGGTAAGACTCACCTGGTTAATGCTATTGGTGTTCGCCTTCGTCAGATGCACCCCGAGAAGAGAGTGCTCTATGTGTCTGCCAACGTGTTTCAGGTGCAATACGTAGATGCTCGTTTGAACAATAAGACCAACGATTTCATTCACTTCTATCAGAGTATTGATTGCTTGATAGTGGATGACGTACAGGAATTCTCTGGTAAGGAGAAGACCATGGAGGCTTTCTTCCATATCTTCAATCATCTCCATCTGAACGGACGTCAGATAATAATGACCAGCGACCGCCCACCAGTGGAGTTGAGGGACGTGGAGGAGCGCATGCTCACCCGATTCAAGTGGGGTATGCTAGCCGAATTGGAATCACCCGATATTCAATTGCGTCGAGATATTCTCCGTCAGTTGGTAAGCAAGGATGGTCTTGAGATATCCGACGACGTAATAGAATACGTTGCAGAGCATTTGCAAGACAATGTGCGTGAATTGGAAGGCTTTGTCAATTCGATGCTTGCCTATAGTGTGGTGAATGGTGATGTGATAGACCTGGAATTTGCCAAGAAGATATTAAAAGCCAATACCAGATACCGCCGTCGTGTGCTAAATGCAGACGAAATCATCGAGGTAGTATGCCGCAAATACAAGGTTACCAATGAAGAACTTTGTGGTCAGAGCCGCAAGGCAGAGTTTGTACTGGCCAGACAGGTGGCAATGTATCTCACCCAAAAGCACACGGGCGACACCGTGAAGCACATCGGTCATATCATCGGTCGTCGTTCGCATGCCACCGTGATACATGGTATTCAGTGCATTGATAAAAAGATGAAGGAGAGTGCAGAGTTTAAAAAAGAAATCAAGGAATTGGAAAAGAAACTCTAGCTCACATCCTTATCCCCTCTATAACGTTCAACCTAAAACAACTAAATGCAGAGAATCAATATGCCACTAGTATACAGCCAGGAGCAATGAGATTTTTTGCATTTTTTATTTACAAACAACAATGAGAGCAACAGTTAGAAAATATACATCCCAACCCATTAGTGAGGAACTATTGAATACCCTTCTGGAGAAGGCATCGCATACCCAGACGATGGGTAACCTGCAATTGTATAGCGTGGTGGTTACTCGCGAGCAGGAGATGAAGGAGCGCTTGGCTCCAGCTCATTTCTCTCAACCTATGCTTATGCAAGCTCCCGTGGTGCTCACGTTCTGTGCAGATTTTCGCCGCACCACGGATTGGGCATTGAACAGACAGGGACATCCTGGTTATGACAATTTCCTGTCTTATCAGAATGCAACTACCGATGCCATGCTCTTCTGTCAGAGATTTTGCGACCTGGCAGAGGAGGAAGGTTTGGGCCTTTGTTTTCTGGGAACTACTGTCTACAATCCTCAATTAATCATCGATGTGCTTCGCTTGCCCCAATTGGTGTTCCCTGTAGCAACGATTACTCTTGGATGGCCAGCTGAGACACCAAAGCCCTCTGACAGACTTCCCATTGAGGCTATCATACATAATGAAACATATTCTCTTTACACCCCAGAGGACATAGACAAGCACTATGCCTATAAGGAGTCGTTGGAAGAGAATAAGCATTTCGTGGAGATTAATCAGAAGGAAACCCTGGCTCAGGTGTTTACTGATATTCGTTATACTGCAGAGGCCAATGAAGCTATGTCCTTAACCTTGGCAGCAGCCTTGCGCAAGCAAAATTTCTTAGGCGATATTACTAATGGTTACAAAGGAACACGCCCCGAATCTTTGGAGTGTGACGTAGTGCGTTTTCAGAATAAGAAAGACAGATGGGTGGCCTTCGTGGGTTTGCTGGATGGACATCCGTATGAGATTTTCACCGGTATCCTTGACGATGATGAGGGTATCATGATTCCCAAGAGTGTGTGCAAGGGTAATATCCTTCGACGTGTGCTCAAGGATGGTTCTCGTCGCTATGATTTCCAGTTTACCAACAAACGAGGTTATAAGATTACCATCGAGGGACTTTCCGAGCGCTTCAATCCTGAGTATTGGAATTATGCCAAACTCCTTTCTGGTGTCTTGCGCTATGGTATGCCTATGGACAATGTTATTGCCCTTGTGTCTTCCTTGCAATTGGATTCGGATAATATGAATACCTGGGTGTCTGGTGTGGCCAAGGCACTGAAGAGATACGCCAGTGGTGGTGATACCGAGCTAATACAGGGTCAGGAGGAAATTGATGATTAATACCATACATATTGAACGATTGTCCACCTACTCTCATCATGGTGTGATTCCACAGGAGAGGGTGGTGGGAGCTCGTTTTTTCGTATCCCTGGAGGCCGACGTGGAAGTGTCGGATGATGCTCTTCTTCGCGATTGCCTTGAAGGCACCGTTTCCTATGCCGATATTATTGATTGCATTCGTAAGGAGATGGCTATCCCTGCCGCCTTGCTCGAGCATTTGGCATATAGAGTGGGGCAGAGGTTGCTCAACGAATTTCCTCTCATTCAATCGCTGGTTTTGAGGATTGACAAGGAGAATCCTCCCTGTGGTGTGCCTGTAGATGCTATTGGCGTGTCAGTCAAGTTGGCGCGCTAATACGTATTCCTATGTTCCAGTGTTGTTTTTAGATAATTATAGCCATTTTTTATAGAGACGTCATTGATTCTATAAAAAATGGCTTTAGTTTTTAAAGGTACGTCATTGATTCTATAAAAAATAACATCGATTTTTATAGAGACGTTGTTGATTCTATAAAAAATAGTTTTGGTTTTTATAGAACTGTCGTTAATCCTATAAAAAATGGCATTGTTTTTTATAGGCACGTTGTCAATTCTATAAATTTTGCTTTCATTTGTCTTGCAGAAAAGTTGGAGCGAATCTACGGAAAACTTTCCTCCAGAGTGTGACCTTTCTACCCTGTTATTCTAATGCAGAAAGGCAATGAGTGGATTAAATTGCAATTTTCTGAAAAAAAATTACCCTCTCGATTGGTCAACTACTTGCAAAATTGATGACGAAATTGTATCTTTGTCGCATGAAAAGTGGCAAAATGCTATTTATTATGTATAGCAGCTTACTTTCATAGGAGGTGGTAGGGCAAATTAATTAATTAAGAAAAACTAAAACGATATGGAAAATTTAGGAACCGGTTTGCAATTGATGATAGTGGGTATGTCCACTGTCTTTTTGATATTGCTCATCGTAATCAATGGTGGTAAATTGCTCATCAAGCTAGTCAATATGATAGCTCCCGAAGAGGTGGCTGCAGCTAAGAAACAAGTGCAAGCATCAAATCCCTCACAGGTGGATGCTTCTACTATGGCTATCCTTCAGGAGGTGGTAAAGCAGATTACCGGTGGAAAAGGACGAGTGGAGAGTGCCAAGAAAATCTAGTTCCCCAGGTGCAAGCGTCCCAGTTAGAAATAAATCAAATCATTCACGATAAAAAAAGAAAAGATATATGAAAGAAGTAAAGTTTAGTTTGGTCTTCCGTGATATGTGGCAGAGTGCTGGCAAGTATCAGCCCCGTGTGGACCAACTATTGAAGGTGGCCCCTGCAATTATCCGTATGGGTTGCTTTGACCGTGTAGAAACAAATGGTGGTGGCTTTGAGCAGGTAAACTTGCTCTATGGCGAGAATCCCAACAAGAGTGTCCGTGCGTGGACAAAGCCTTTCCATGAGGCAGGTATCCAGACACATATGCTGGACCGCGCACTGAATGGTCTCCGTATGAGTCCATGTCCCAAGGACCTTCGCAAACTTTTCTACAAGGTAAAGAAGGCACAGGGCACAGATATCACTCGTATCTTCTGTGGTCTGAACGATGTACGCAATGTGATTCCCTCTATTCAGTATGCCAAGGAGGCAGGCATGATAGCACAGGCATCGCTTTGCATCACACATAGCCCCATTCATACTGTTGAGTACTATGTCAATTTGGCTAAGACATTTATCGAGGCAGGTGCCGACGAGATTTGCTTGAAGGACATGGCCGGCATTGGTCGTCCCGTCAGCCTTGGCAAGATAGTTGAGGGTATCAAGGCATTGAAGAAGGACATCGTGGTTCAGTATCACTCACATGCAGGTCCCGGCTTCTGTGTGGCATCTATTCTGGAGGTGGCTAAGGCCGGTTGTGATTACATCGATACTGGTATGTCTCCACTTTCATGGGGTACTGGACATGCAGATATCATTACCGTTCAGGAGATGCTGAAGGATGCTGGTTTCAAGGTGAAGGATATCAACATGGAGGCTTACATGGAGGCGCGCACATTGATTCAGGAGATGTATGACGATTTCCTCGGATACTACATCCCAGCCCTCAATCATATCAATAATTCTCTGCTCATCAAGCCAGGTTTGCCTGGCGGTATGATGGGTTCGTTGATGACCGACCTGGAAGACAACTTGAAGAGCCTCAATAAGTGGAAGGTGAAGAACAACCAACCCGAATTGACCACCGACCAGTTGTTGGTCAAGCTCTTTGACGAGGTTGCATACGTATGGCCCAAGGTTGGTTATCCCTGCCTGGTAACTCCCTTCAGCCAGTATGTCAAGAATCTGGCTCTGATGAATGTCATTCAGATGGAGAAGGGCAAGGAGCGTTGGAGCATGATTGCCGACAATATCTGGGACATGATTCTTGGTAAGAGCGGTCAGTTGCCTGGTCCTGTGGCACCAGAAATAGTGGCTATGGCCAAGGAGCAGGGTAGAGAGTTTGAGACCGACGACCCACAGAACTATTATCCCGACGACCTGGCTGATTATCGTCAGAAGATGGAGGCTCAGGGATGGGAACTTGGCGAGGACGACGAGGAACTCTTTGAATACTCTATGCATCCATCTCAGTACGAGGCATACAAGAGTGGTAAGGCAAAGGCTGACTTTGAGAAGGACCTGGCAGAGCGTAAGGCTAAGAAGAACGCTCCCGCTGCAGGTGCAGAATTGCCCAAGACCATCAAGGTAAGTGTTAATGGTCAAACCTATGAAGTGAATATTGCTTACGGCAATGAAGCTCCACAGGCTACTCAACCCTCAGCTTCGGCTCCCGTTGCTATGGGAGAAGGCGAGGATATCCTTGCACCCCTGGAGGGCAAGTTCTATCGTACCAAGGACACTCAGGAGCAGCCCATTCAGATAGGTCAGGAGGTAAAGGCAGGCGATACCCTCGGTTATATCGAGGCAATGAAGACCTACAATGCCATCCGTGCCGACTTTGACGGTATACTGACCGCCGTTGTTGTCAACTCGGGTGATGCCGTGGAGGAGGATGATGTGATTATGAAGATTCAACGCAAGTAATACGGAGGATAAGAGCTTATGTTTAACGAAATATTGCAAAACCTCTATTCGATGACGGCTTTCTCGGCCATCATTGACAATCCTCTCTTCCTGGTGATGTACCTCTTGGCCTTCGTACTCCTGTACCTGGGTATCGTAAAGAAGTACGAGCCCCTCTTGCTGGTGCCTATAGCCTTTGGTGTGCTGATAGCCAACTTCCCCGGTGGTGGTATGGGTGTTACCCAGGCGGATAGCGAGGGTATGGTAGAGTTTATGAAGAATGGAGTGATGGTAAAGAAAGACATCTACTCTATGCCTCTTCACGAGATAGCACACGACCTGGGTTTGATGAACTATCTCTACTATGCACTAATCAAGAGCGGCTTGCTCCCACCCATCATCTTCATGGGTGTGGGTGCGCTTACCGACTTTGGTCCCATGTTGCGAAACCTCAAGCTTGCCATCTTCGGAGCAGCTGCTCAGTTGGGCATCTTCGCGGTCTTGCTGGTATCTCTGTTGCTAGGTTTTACTCCCAAGGAAGCTGCATCGCTGGGCATTATTGGTGGCGCTGATGGTCCAACAGCCATCTTTACCACTATCAAGTTGGCTCCCCATATGCTAGGTCCCATCGCCATAGCAGCATATAGCTATATGGCATTGGTGCCAGTGATTATTCCTCTGGTGGTAAAACTTTTGTGCTCTGAGAAGGAATTGCGCATCAATATGAAGGAGCAGGACCGCCTTTATCCCGACGGTACCGAGATTAAGAATATGCGCGTGCTGAAGATAATCTTCCCCATTGCCGTTACCACCATCGTGGCTATCTTTGTGCCATCAGCGGTGAGCTTGGTGGGTATGCTTATGTTTGGTAATTTGGTCAAGGAAATTGGTAATGATACCTCTCGCTTGTTTGATGCCGCATCAAATGGTGTGATGAATGCAGCCACCATCTTCCTGGGACTTTGCGTAGGTGCTACGATGACGGTAGATGCCTTTATCAATTTCCAGACATTGGGTATCGTGGCAGGTGGATTCTTTGCCTTTGCTCTCAGTATTGCATCTGGTATCTTCATGGTTAAGGTATGGAATCTCTTTGCCAAGAAGAAGATTAATCCACTCATCGGTGCCACTGGCCTTAGCGCCGTGCCCATGGCTAGCCGTGTGTGCAATGTCATCTCTACCAAGTACGACCCCAAGAATCATGTGCTCAACTACTGCATGTCGTCCAATATCTCTGGTGTGATAGGTTCGGCCGTAGCTGCAGGTGTACTTATTTCTTTCTTGGGATGATAAGAGTAAACGGAAAACGGAAATGTGAAAACGGAAATCTGCGAGTAAGTGAGTGCAGAGAAAATTTATTTACTCTGCCGAGCGTGAGCAGATTCAAGACGACGCAGTCGGATTAAAACGAAAAACTAAATCGCTCACCGTTCACCGCTCATCGTTCATCGTTAAACGTTAAACGTTCTATGGAAATATCTAAGATTGGTTTTTATACAGGCCTCTGCTGGAGTGCCTCGTTCCTAATAGCAATGTACAGCCTCACGAATCCAGCGTGGGGCTTTGCTGGTAATCTGATAGGTATGCTCTCTATATGGGTGGCAGGAGTGCAGTTGCGAGCATTTCAGATGCTCCTTCCCGCTGATGCCCAGCCATGGAATATGAGTACCCGTTGGCAAAAGTCTATCATGGTGCAGTTGTTGGCAGCCGTATTGTGCACCTTCGTCCAGTATATCTATTTCCGTTTTGTGGACGGAGGCAGATTGCTCACCATTATGACGGAGACCTACAACAATCCAGCCTTCGTCGAGTCAATGAAGGAGATGATGCCCGAATACAAGCCCGAGATGGTATTGGACATGCTATCACAGATTAGCCTTACCTCCCTAACAATGAATTTCCTAATTATTAACGTCCTCTTGGCATTACTCCTCAGTGTTCCCACTGCTTTTGTGGCAAAGCCAAGAGTAATAACTAAAAACTAACACCTTATGAAGAGAATCCTCACTTTAGCAACTCTGTTTGCTCTAGCCTTTGCTGTGAAGGCTCAAGTCAATTCCTTGCAAGAGGTTGCCCCCAACAAGGCTTACACCCTCTACAATCCTCACTTTACCACCTATGCCGTGTACAATGCTCAGAAGAGCACCTCTCAGGTATGGGCGGCAGGTATGACTCTGAATGCTTCGGATACGGGCAAGACAATAGCCGACAATAGTTATAAGCAGGCTCTTGATGCCTCTGCTCCATCTTCATCATGGATGATAGTGCAATACAACGAGCAATGGTATGTTTACAATCTTGGTGCTCAGAAGTTCCTTGCCGTGGGTTACAATCCAGCTACAGCAGCCACAGCAGCTGCTAAGTTGCAGGACGAGCCAGCAGCAATTGAGTTCACCCAGAAGCAGGGTGGTGGCTTCCACCTTCGCACTCATCAGGGTACTCACAATTACCTTTGCGTAGCGCCTCAATTGGCTTATCCCATTAGCATTTGGACAAATACCGACAATGGTGCTACATGGCAGATTGAGGAGAATACACAGGTAGAGGCAGATTACGAAACATGCATGCAGAAACTCAGAAATGCTATACCAGAAACCGCCTCGCTAACCATTAATACCAAACATGGATATGTATGGAGTGGCAAGAATGGCGGTCCCATGCCCGAACGCATCTATAAGGGTCGCGACCTTACCTTCTACACTCGTGCTCGTAATGGTTGGAACTGTACCGATGGACTTACCATCAAGGTGGGCGACAACGAGTTCAAGGTGGAAAATATCAACGAGGGCGCCTATGCTACCGAGGTTACCATCCCCGGTGAGATGATTACCGATGATGTGGTGATTACTGGTGTGTGGAAACGCGATGCCAGCGTGAAGAATGCACAATTGCTCAGTTTCAGCGATGAGTTTGATGGCACAGGCGAGCCCACTCTGACCAAGTGGAGCCGCACTGCTCGTCAGGGCGCTACATGGAATCGTTGGTGCTCGGATTCTCCCCTCGTGGTGTATCGCGAGGATGGTTACCTGCATTGTCGTGCCGTACCCAATCCCGACCGTGCTTCCGATAATGTGCCCATGATAACAGGTGGCGTGAAGACTCAGGGTAAGTTTGATTTCCAGTGGGGACGTGCAGAGGCACGTATCAAGACCATTGCACATACTGGTTCATTCCCCGCATTCTGGATGATGCCCACAGATGGTAGTGCCGGTTGGCCCTCATGTGGCGAGATTGATATTTGGGAAACTATCGACGATGGTACTGTAGCTTATGGCACAGTGCATAGTCATTGGACCTACGATCTGGGCAAGGGTGGCAACGGAGGTACCAAGGGTGGTATGGATTACGACTTATGGCACATCTATGCTATTGAATGGAATGCTACCTCAATCACCTGGTACGTAGATGGTGAGAAGATGTTTACCTATGAGAAGAGCAAGGACCAAAGTGTTCTCAATCAAGGTCAGTGGCCCTTCGACAAGGCTTTCTATCTTATCCTCAATCAGAGTGTAGGTAATGGTTCCTGGGCACGTCCTGCTGATGAGTCATTCACCTATGAAACCCTCTTCGATTGGGTACGCGTATATCAGCGCCCCGAGTACACAGCCATCGAGGACGTCCTCATTGATGAGGCTGATGCCAACGAAACCGTACAGAAGGCAGAAATCTATGACCTCAGTGGTCGCAAACTCAGCTCTGCTCCCCAAAATGGTATCTATGTCTACAATGGACAGATAGTGATGAAATAAGGGTAATGTAGAATATTATTCAATGAGGAATTACGGACTTGTAGCATTGCTCTTCATCGTGCTGTGCCCGGCACTGCGGGCGCAGCACGGAGGAGTGTCGGCAGGAAGGTTGCGGGCAGCCTATGAGGCGTCGGTCGGCGAGGGCGGAAGATTGCGGCAGAGGCTTTTCTTCGATGCCTTCCCCACAAACGGAGAGGATTATGAGCTAATCTTCGGCTACCACCCGGAACTGCGGGACTCGTCGCTCTACGACTGCGCTGCCGACATGGTGGAGGCCTTCTGGTGCCACGATGCGATTCCCGACTCGCTATTCTACAGCAAAGTAGCAGCCGTGACGTGCGGGCTGAGGCTTGATGCGGACGCGCCGAACTACTGGCAGGCACGTTTGGAAAGTGTGCTCACGCGGCATGGCAGGGATGCGGAGACTCTCATCGACCGGGTAGCAAGCCTTTCGGTAGGTGACCAAATGCGTTTCTGGAGTTTCGTGTGGTCAACAACGCTCGACGACGAGGTACGGAGCAGGCGCGACTTTCACCGTGGCTACATCCTTAGACGGCACCCTCAGATGGTGCCCGTATACGACTCGGCACGCAAGCTCTTTTTCAATGGCATAAACTTTTCTTCGGAGCCTTCGCCACGAAACTTTCCCGAATGCGAATGATTATGTACACGACAGCATCATACTTCAAGCGGGCGGCCATCTGCTTGCTTGCCCTCGCCAGCCTTGTCAAGGCATCGGCGCAAAGTCAAGACCTGCGTCCCGAGGAGATTGCAGCCGCCCACGCCGCCCTCCTTTCCTGTCCCGACAGCCTCGCGGAGGCCCGTTTCTTCAACGCCTTTCCCGACCGTGGGGAGGACTTCACGCTCCTCTACGAACCTCACAACCTGACGGCCGGTACTACTTTCGACTTCTCCAGCAGTTCCTATTGCCACACCTCGGCCTTCTGGAATCTCCGGCTGATACCTGCCGAAGTACTGGCCGAGAAGGTGGTACGCATCACCTGCGGCCTCCGCTTCAGCCAAGGTGCATCATGGTACTGGCAATGGTATCTGCGCCAAGCGCTCGCCCTGCCCGAGTTGAGAGATGTGATTATAGATGAAGTGGCACGCCTGCGCAGCGGCCATCAGTTGGAGTTCTGGGCCATGGTGTGGTCATCGGCAGAAGCCGACAGCCGTGACCTGCTCTTCGAATCCCTTCAGCCCGGCCTCCTCACCCGCCATCCCCACACAGCCTCCATCTCCGCCTGCGCCTTCCATCTCTTCCACAACGAAGTAAGAAGCAGGAAATGAGCAAGTGATGAAATGCCTGTGAGCACCTCGTTATTATATCCTAACCAGCGTAAGAGAGAATAAATAAAGTAAACTATATATAATTATTTAGTTTTGAATTATAAAACAATAAAATTGGCATTATTGTCATTTGTTATTTTGCCACTGACACACATCTGTGCGCAGGAAGTATCTTTTCGGACATTCCTCTCTGAACATGAAAAGGTCAACTGCATTGACAGTGTGTCTTTTGGCAAGGCGTTCGACTTAATCGAAGATGTGGAACGTTATTCCGATTTCCTGCCTCCGACAGATGACAGATACAAGGGCAGCATTTATGTAACTTGGGGCTGGCAAAGAGGAAGCTACATTGAGTGCAAGAACTATATTGCTGTCATTCTGCAACGATATTATTCGGACTTCCTGGATGGGAACCACCGATGGTTCATGGAAAACGAGGGAACGGACTACGTAATCATCACATATTCCAGTGAAGGCAAAATGCTGGATTGTAAGACGGTGGGGCGTTCCGGCGCAGCTTATTCGCTCCGCATGTCTGAACCGAAACATGGTTTGGGGATTGTTGTTGAACAGAGGATTGTAGATGATTGCAGTCAGTTGCTCCAATATGTAAATCCTGTGCGTACGGTCTTCGTAAAAGAATATGTTCTCAAATCCGATGGGAAGATAAAGGAACGGGAGGTCGTTGCTCCACATAAGGAAGTCGTAGACGTTATGTCCTCTGTGATGCAGTTTTCCTTTGATCAGTTCGTGTCTAATTTCCAGAAATGGGACAAGCCTTATGTGGACCACACATTGTTCACCCCATCAAGTGACCAGGCAGAATTGCCCTTTGAATCATGCCTGTCACTGATACCGGACACGCTTGATTATAATACTTGGCCCAGGGACATCCGATGGATTCCATGCCGGTATATTGAAACGGAAGATATCTGGTACTTTTTCGTTATCAAGGATTGTGCGATACCCAAAGTAGGTGTCCCGTACACGGATCGTTTGATTTTGGAGTTCCATAAAGACGGGACCTTCAAATGCACAAGTAATATCTATCATTGTGATGATAACTCAAACGTGGACGAAGCCACGGCAGAGATGTTGATAACAAAAGCCCTAAAAAATATACAAATTGAATGAGTAATTAGATAAATTTCATGAAACACGCCATTCTAATATTAGCTCACAAGAACATCGGACAATTTGGTGCTTTATCCAGTTGCCCGTAGGAGGACTCCCTCCTTGCAACTCTAAAACCGGTGCTGATAGTGCAGGAAATACGACGGGCATAGTGGATACTTTCCGCAAAGGGAAAATATTTTTTTCTGGCTATAACCCATACACGCAGAAATTCCAAATACACGAATTCCTCATTGACTCAGTGCTTGAGCGAGCCAATCTTCATGCACGTTATATAAGCGGAGCAGGTTGGTGAGCAAAATCCCCCAAATGACACTCCTATCTAATGGGTATCCGATGCTTTCGTAAACACTGCGCCAGCCGTCGTAGCGAAGCTTGCGACAAATTCTGTGGGTTCAAACACACTCGCAAAACTGACCTTTTGAGAAGAAGATAATCTGAGAAATCCGTGGATTCTGTGCGAAATATAATCTTCTAATATATATTCGATTAGAGATTAGCGACGAGCGATTAGCGAAACAGAACCACACGAGTCATTGATATCATCAACAGATGAAACGAGATATCACTGTTCT
>JAFOCV010000107.1 GCA_017381015.1 Bacteroidaceae bacterium | reverse complement strand
TTTCTTTGTAGTTGTTGAATTCTCGTTGTCTTTGAGCCTTGTATTGGCTAAAAGAAGTGTTATTGCCTTGTGCCATCATAGATAGTGGCAACAAGGCAATAATACAAGTAGCAATAATCTCTTTGGTAGTCATACTTTTCTAAAATCTATAGGCAAATGATACTCCTGCACTACCATCTGGCATAGCAAATGGAGCCATAGACAAACCGCTACCATCTGCACGTTTTACAACGACTCTCCTTGCTCCTTTGGCTACGATAGCATCTACAATATTATAGAGCCAAATACCAGCAGCAACACCGATACAAATATTTCTGCCCGTATCCCACTGGTCTGCCATAGAACCATATTCTTTAGCAAATTTGGGTTGCTCTTTGGATTTCTTAATGTATGATGCTCTTTGGTTTTCACAAACAATGATACCAGCTACCGCAACAGCTTCAGCACCAAACATACATACGCCTTTTACCTTACTTCCCTTGTACCATTGTCCAAGACCTGGTATGATAGACATGGCAACAGGTGTTGCACCATAAGAAGTTGTCAGATATGTTCTGTCAAAGACAGGTTCATCACAGAGGGCAACCATGTACAAAGTATGTAAGGTTACTATGCCATTTGAAGTTGAAGGATATTCATCTACCTTTATTGCTTGCAACTGATATTGTTCTCCATCGACAGTAGTTTCAATCTCAATGTGTTGCTTCTTCGTTTCTTGTAGACTACCGCCATTTACCCGACTCTTATCAATGGTTGTATTGTTTTTGGTCTTGCGATAGATTCTAATACCTTCTTGAAGTTGTGTGTCATCCTCAAGCATTTCCTTTGCATTATGTCTTGCAGATTCCAAGGAAGATCCTGTAGAAACAACCTCAACAAACTTGTAAGTGTAGTTGAGTTCCTGCGGAGTATTGCCTACCCATTTGGGCTTTTGTGCATAACAAGATGTTGATGCACATGCCCAAATGAACAAACAAATTATAGTTCTCAAATAGCGTTTCATTTTGATTACTTGGCTTTTTCTCGAAGTTCTTGTAAACGTTCTTGATTATCTTGAATAAATTTCATTTTGTCATAATCGGTACCAAGAATTTCATCTTGTGTAAGTTGATCATAGATTTCGCCAAGTACTTGCTCTGTTGGCTTCTGCAACTCTATGCATACATAAACCTGTACAGTAGCATCTGATGCGTCATAGACCTCAGGAATACCAATCATTTTTGTACTTATCTTCTGAGAAACGGTTGTTTCTACCAATCTTTCAAGGTTTGTCTCAGAATACTTCTTGGCATTCGCTTGAGCCTTCTTGTGGTATTCCTTCATAAGGCTCACAACAGTTGTCTCCAGATAACCTGCAAGGGTATTCTGGGCATCTTGAATAGCCTCTCTACGAGCTTCCTTTTCGTCGAAATCGTTACCTAATCCCACAGCACGCATTTTGGTCGTTTCTGCGGCAGCAAGTTTGTCAACCTCTCGAACTTCGCGCTTCTTTAAGGTGGGCTGAGCAGTTCTCTGGACAGGGTCAGAGTAATAATTGTCCGCAGTAGCCTTCTTGCCGGAACCACAAGAAGCTAATACTAATGCCATAAGGCAAAGTGCTGATGCAAAAATTTTCTTTGTCATAATTGTAAAATATTATAAGTTAAACTTTTTTGTCTTGATTCCTTCGCTGTTAGTAGTTTTGACTATAATTGTATGGTTCTTGTATGCTGAACAATCAATGGTTGTCTTACCTTCATTTCCTTTTTCTGCAGCAAGTTTTTGCCCAGAGGTATTGTAGAGCTCTACGTATCCCGATTGTGGCAAACCATCAATTACTATTGTTGTTCCAACAAGTGTAATATGTATGTTGCCTTCGTTTAATACGTCATCAATGCCAACCTCAGAGGTGATGGTCAGAGTTCCATTGTGGGATTCTTGCTCTATCTTTCTTTCATCAGGTGTAACCATTAGAACATTGCTTAATACAACGCCATAATTGCCATCTTGCATGCTTGTATCGGCCTTAACCTTGATGCTTACAATTGCGCCGCTATTATTTCGGAAGGTTGAGTTGCTCAATGAATATGCTATGATGAAGTATCCGCCATCTTCTGTTTGCTTGAAACTTAGTTCGTGGCTACTTTTCTTTCTGCTAGTCAGATTGATGGACTCTACATATTCATCATCCTCGTTGTATTCCTTGATGATGCTTACTCCATCAGGCAACTTGATATTGAACTGGAAAGAACAGATATCATCCTCATTATCCATAATGATGTTTAATACGCCAGTTTCACCAGCACCTATGCTCAAAGGCTCGACCGTTATAGTATTATCACCAGTTGGCGTATTACCACCACCTTGGTTGCTGATATAGATATTATGTGTAACGTCAGTTTGATCAATACGAATGCCCTGAGAATCATTTACCAATGGAACGACATGGATGTTGTTGAGGGTAATCTGTTGGTTTCCGCTTATTGACAAAGGAACAATTACCTTGATAGAAACGATATTACCGTCGTTGCCTTCAAAAGCTTGGTTCTTCATTGACAGAACAACAACAGTATATCGATTGTCTCCACGGTAGTTACAACTGATGGAGTGACTGCTCTTCTTGCGAGGCGAAAGCTGGACATTTGGTACTGTTTCGTCATCATCGTTCAAATAATTTTCTATAGTCATCCCCTTGGGCAATGTGATGTCAAACTGGAAAGCGGTTACATCAATACTATTGCTTAATGCAATTTCTATATTCTGACCGTTTCCACCAGCAACAAGGCTATCGGTACTTATATATAGTTTTGTATCAGCATCACTACCTTCGCTGGCATTGTTTACGTTGATGTTACTCGTATAGTCTGGTTGGTCAATGCGTTCCCCCTGTGCACCATCTGCCATAGAAACAATATGGATATTACTTAGTTTTGCATAATATGAACCGGATGACATAATTGAGGATGCGGTAACATTGACGGCGACTATCGCACCATCATTATCACGGAATGTCTGATTGCTCATTGAGATAACCACAATTCTATAGCTACCATCCTCTTGTTGAATACAACTAAGCTGATGCTTGCTTTTTTTTCGACTTGTCAGTTGAACATTTGGCATCTGTTCTTCATCGTCATTTAGCATCGTATTTACAGTAATGCCAGATGGAAGAGTCAAATCAAACTGGAATGCTGTAATCTCATTCTCGTTCTTCAGGTTGATGTAGAGTGTTTGTTGAGTACCTGCATTTAATGTTGTGGAAGGAATGTAAAAGGCATTGCTGCCAATCTCACTACTACCTCCATCATTGTTACCGATGTCGCTATTGTCGCTATTGTCACCATCGTCGCTACCACTTGCATCTCCTTCGCCATTTTCAGAGATTGTTATGTGTCCTGTCGTGTTGGCAGGTTGAAGCTTTTCCTCAGTTGGTGTTACAAGGAGGATGTTGCTGATAACAATATCTTTATTTCCTTCTGCTAATCCCTCTGCAGCTTTAACCTTCATTGTTACGATGGCACCACTACTATCACGGAATGTTGCGTTGGAAAGTGAGTATGCCAATAGGAAATAACTTCCGTCCTCTGTTTTTTTGAAAGTCAAATCGTGGCTTGACTTCTTACGTGAGGTTAGAGAGATCGCTTCAACGAGTTCTTCATCCTCATTGAGTTCTTTAACTACAGTTACACCATCTGGCAACTTGATATTGAACTGGAAAGAACAAACATCGACATTATTTGTCATGTCGATTTTCAGTTCTGCTGTTGCGCCGGGTTTTAAACTCAGAGACTCAGCAGAAATGCTATTCTGAGCATTGGATATGTTTATAGAACATACCAATGCAAAAATAGCGAATATTATTCTTGCTAGAAATTTGTTCATACCTAACAATATTACTGAGCATTCATAATCACATTAACTGTACCAACGGCATCATCTACAAGAATCTGACCGTCCTCGTTGACATCTGCATTTTGTTGGTTGAAGGAAGATGATGGTTTGCCAAGGATGTAGTTGATTGTTCCGACAACGTCTGCAGCATCGACTGCACCATCTGAATTTGAGTCACCGAGAATCCTGTCTGGGATGATTTCATTTTTTACAGCAAAACTACAAACAGTGGCAGAAGGTATCTTACCAATTTCACAAGCTAAGATGGTTGCTTTTTGCCCTTCTGTAATATTGCCCAATGTCATCTCCCATTTTCCGTCCTCTATTGGACTTTCGTACATGATGTTATTTAAAATCACGTATATAGTTCCATTTGCAAAGGACACAGTTCCTTTGATATATCCTTTACTCTTTGATTCGAACATTTCTACAATTGGAGCAGCAGATTGATTTTTCAACACTGGATACTCATTATATGCTGACATGTCTTTCCATACAGAAGAGAAATCCCAATTCAAACTTTGATAAGTAGCTGATTTTTGCAGCAAACGTGCCCCCATTGATGTGCCGTTGTTTGCGTTATCTTCAACTTCTACACTCACGCCATTTTCCAGTAATATGATTGTATTATTAGAAGCGTAGTTATCCTTAGAAGAAACGTTTGAAGCAATTCGATATTGACCTTTAATTGTGTCTGCAATACAAACATTCGAAGCCATTGTATATACGCCAGTTACTGTTGGGCTTCCCCAGGATCCCGGAACCCAACTTGCTGCTTCTGAATAACCTGCAATTCCATTGGTGGTATTTGTGCCTATAATATTGCCTCTGATATAATTTTTCTCGCAAACTATATCAGGTCTTCCTTTATCATATTTTGATATCCATGTATAGCCGCTATATAGGTATCCTACGATACCGCCAATTTTTTCAGAACCACTTATGTTACCAATAGAGAAGGTGTTTCTTATGTAGATTGGGGAACCTGCCCATCCTTGGGCGTGCCCACATATGCCACCAACTTCATTAGATCCATAAATGTTAGCAGAATTATGACAAGCTTCAATAATGAAAGAATTTCCATTGCCATCACCATAATTTTTACCAACAAGTCCACCAACACAATCATTTCCATTTACTCTGCCTCCTGTCACATAACAATTTGAAATAGTTGATTGTCCAAGACCTGATTCATCATAGCTCGTAGAAGCAGTTCTGTTTCCAACTAATGCTGCAACATTATTTCGACCTACAATATTTGGATTAAGTAAAATAACGTTCTTTAAGCATGCCGCCTGGACATACCCGAACAAACCGACATTATCGGAATTGACTCTTTGAATGTTGAGATTTTTGATAGTTTTATTATTTCCGTCAAATACACCATTAAAAGGGGATGAACTAGTTCCTATTGGTGCCCACCCCTGACTTGGACTATTTTCGTCTAACCAAGAACGGAGGTCAATATCGTTCATTAGTTTATAGTGAGCATTCAAATCACTTCTTACTTCAAACAGTTCATCTGCAGAAGTTATAAGATACGGAGACTTTTCTGTACCTGCACCACTTCCGCTGAAAGCGTATGAAGCAATACTTGAGACAATGGCGATTGTGCCGACAATAATTCTTTTCATATTTGTATGTGTATTTTTAATTATTCCATTACTAATCTAAAACCGAGTGTTGTGAATGAACTGCTTGCAGAAGCATTGCTACGAACGCTCACACGACATTCTGTTGGAAAATCATTATATCCTCCACCACGGATAACTCTACCAGGACCAGAAGAAGAACCTTTAGGATTGGTCTGGGCAGACATAGTATAGTTGCCATACCAGTCAGAACACCATTCCCATACGTTACCACTCATATCGTAGAGGTTAACTTCGTTAGCTTCCTTCTGAGCCACAGGATGTGTCTTGTTGCCAGAGTTACTGCTATACCAAGCTACGGAGCCAATGGTGTTTGAACCACTGTACTTGTACTTATTGCTGTTGTTGCCTCCACGAGCAGCAAATTCCCATTCAGCCTCTGTTGGCATACGGAAACTTTTACCTGTCAAGCTCTTCAGTTTTGTAATGAACTGCTCACATTGGGCATAAGTAACATTATAGACAGGATAGTCATCACCTCGGCCGTAAGTGTTACTGATATTTGGGTAAGAACCCATCACAACGTACCACAGCAACTGAGTAACGGGTGTCTTGCCCATATAATATGATGATAGAGTGACACTATGAGTTGGCTTTTCGTCACTATCTGCATCCTTGTCATAGTTTGCTTGTGATGACGAGGTGCTTTGTGCTCCCATGGTGAATGTACCACCATCAATCTTTGCCATATCAAACTGCACCGATCCGTATGAAGTTTCTACCGTGATAGTCGTGTAAGGATTAACAACTGTCTTGGTTGTAGTAAATGCCTTTTCCGTACCATATGCTGTTCCTTTTTCGTTAGTAGCATATGCACGAACGTAATATTTTGTCTCAGGAGTTAATCCTTGTACAGTCGTCTTTAGAGTTGTATTCTTTCCACAGGAAATCATATGATCATCCAATGTGGGGTACTGATTCGTAGAATAAACGAAACCTGCATCACGCAATGTTCCATTACCCAATGAGGTAACACTTGCCTCCAATTCAGCAGATGTATTGCTGATTGTACCTGTAGTGACAGATGAAAGAACTGGCACAGTAACCTCCAGGGTCTTGAACGTAACGTCCTCACTATAAGCGGTGCCGAGTTCGTTGATTGCGTATGCACGAACATGATATGTGGTATTTTCATTTAAGCCTGTAACAGTCTTTCCATACTCGCCTGTTGCTTTTCCATAACTTATGCTGGCATCAGATGTAGTAGGATTGGCAGATGTGGAATAGCAGAATCCACAATCTGTTACATTACCATTGCCGTTATCAAGAAGCTTGGAGCTGAACGATGCTTTGCCAACACCGATTTCTGAAACAGTAACTGTTGCAACAGAAGGCAAAGTCATCTTAATCATATCCCAACCATTGTGCTTCTCTTCTGTAGGGATTTCCATGAAACCTGTCTGCCCAGCATCAAGGATAGGATGCTCGCACTCCGTGGAGAACGAGAGGTTGTCATATGCAATGACAAGTTTTCTTGATGAAGAAGATTGGAAGTATGGATATACATAAGGTGTGAACCCATTAGTTCCGACCTTCATATCAAAAGTCGTGTTGCTATTGGCAAGTTCACCTTTTGTAATATCAAAGGTAGTGTAATGGCTTACGCCAGATAGGTGAAACTCTTTGCCATTAGACCCCTTGAAACGGATACGTCCTGTCAGTGGTGACAACGATGCATTTACTCTCATTCCTTCCGTTGTCTTGGAATAAGAAGCGTTTGCATCATTGTAAATAGGAATGTCTGTAGGTAAGTTTATCTTGCCATTGTTCTCTGGCACTTCGTCTTCAAAGTAGTAGGCGTCACACTTAGCGGATGTTCCATTGTTAATAGCACCATTATAATATAGTGTCCAGTCATCTTCTACACTGTCATATACAGCCTTGCCATCGATGCGGTTTGCACCTACAACGAACGAAAGATACACCACAGAGCCATTTTCCCATGTGGAAGATGCGCCAGATGTCGTTCTTGTCTTGTTCTTCCCATCGAACGAATTAATAGTACCGTTAAAGATGAGTTTGCATGTGTGTGGACCATTATTCTCAAAGCCCATCATCTCTTCTTGTGAACAAGATGTAATGGCGAGCAAACTAAAGGTGATGATTACACCTATTATATATAATAAAGTATTCTTCATATCAATATACCTCCTTAAATTAACGTGTCCAGTTTGAATCTTCTCCATATCCGTTCTTGTCAATCTTCACACCTTTGGCTGTAGTAGAGAACGCAACATCGTTACCATAGAATGTCTTGCCATCTTCGGTCTTAACATAAGCACGAATGTGGTATGTAGTACTTTCTGAAAGACCGCTGATGTTTGCGCTAAATGTATCAGACGTTGAAGAAGAAGTTATAGAGTTGTTGCTTAACGTTGGTTTAGATGACGCACCCCAACAAAATCCTTTTTCTGTAATTGTATGACCACCTTTAGAGGTGATTGACGCATTGCATGTAGCAGTGTTGTGAGTAATGTTGTTGATACTACCTGTACTGAGGACAACATCCGCATAAGATGTTGTGAATGAAACCTCATTGCCATATGAGGTACCAACGGAATTGACAGCGTACGATCTTACATAATATTTTGTGTTTGGACTAAGATCGGTCAATGTAGAGTTGAATGTTCCTGTTGATTCAGTGGAACCCAGTTGGTTTTTACTATTAGAAATTGTTGGTGATTGCTTGGTGTTCCAAACATGACCATATTGAGAAAGACCATCTGTGTTTCCTAAACTTATTATATTTCCTGTGATTTGAGCCTGAGTTGACTGTATATTACTTACCGCTCCTGTCTCAACTGTTGCCAGTTGTGGCGTTCCTGTTGTTTGGAACTTCATCTGGTTGCTGTAGCTTATGCCTTCTATATTTTCCGCGTATGCCCTTACGTAATAGGTTGTGCTAGGTTCGAGTGACGCAGTATTGTATGTGAAGTCTTTTGCTTTTTCGCTATCGCCAAGATTGCAGATTCCTGTACTTGAAACGGTTGGTTCTTCTGATGTTGACCAGCAAAAACCATGTTTGCTTACCTTTGCGCTACCAATACTGGCTATGGCTCCTTTGAATGTAGCACTGCTGTAGGTTACGTTATCTACTATCTGTAGAGCAACGGTAGGTTTCTCCTTTGACGGTATATTCATACGGACAGGAATGATGAACTTGTCTTCGCCAATGGTCAATATTAGGTTTCCATAATGGTCCCCCTCAGACAAAGATGTTCTATCAACACTGACAGTTATGTTCTCTGTCTTGGTGAAAGTACCAGTTGACCGGGAGAGTTTTATCCAATTGTTGGAGGGGGTTATAGTATATGAGATATTGCCACTACCATTGTTCGTAATGTTCAATTCCATAGACGTGGTGGTAGGACCGAAATCAAGTTCTTCGGGTGAGATGCTAATCATAAGCCCTTGAACAGACATGCTGACATTGATTATGCCGCTACCGCCATTTGACGAAACTGCTATTGTCTGTGAGTAGTTTCCTCTTCCGAGTCCTTCTCTGTCAATATTGACAACGATGGATGATTTCTCACCTGCCTGTGTACTACCAGAAGTGGGATTGCATGACAACCATGAGGCATTTTCACTTAGCTGCCATGTAAGTGCTGCATTGCCGTTATTGGCAATATCAAATGTTAGGGTTGTTGCATCATTGCCGAAATCAATGGAGTTTTGAGAGAGTACAAGGTTTCCTGTTGAGGGAGTTAATTGGAAGTCAAGATTTGTATCTTGTCCAACTTGAATAAATGCGGTTCGCTTGTCGGATTGATAACCAGACTTACTAACAGAAACGGAATACTCTTGAGATTCTATGCCTCTGAACTCATACTTGCCATCAACACCAGTAGTATAGGTCTTGCCGGTTGGTGCTAACGCTACAGAAACTCCAGATAGAAATGCTCCGGAGCGAGAATCACTAATTACTCCTGTAAGATTTCCTGTCGTATCAATAATTTCCTTAGTACATGATACTATCAATAAGGAAAGCAATAAAATGTAGTAATGCAATAATGTACGCTTCATTCTCTATACGTTTGCTCATGGCGTTGCTCTCCAAGACACCAATGGTTATTATATGATTGAAACGGCACAAAAAAAGCGTGGAGAACCTACCTGTTGTTCATCCCGCTACACATGGCTCTCGCATTGCCCAATTCTAGAGAATGAACAACGTCAGAGCCCACGCCGTATGAGATCTCACTTCGCAACATGTCGCATACATATACGAACTACACTGTACCCATAGGGGTACAATTATCCCTTTGTATGTACAAAATGCGGTTGTGAAAAGTCACACCCGAGGACATCTACCGTTGCTTTCTTCGCTAGAATTTGAATTTGCGAGATTCGTGTAGCCAAAGATAAGCGTCAAGTAAACGCCTTTTTATATGTCGTCGTCCATGTTTACCCACCCATCCTCCTCTGACGAGGGCTGCCTTGCCAGCGGCACGGCGTGTGCTCATAGGACGAAGGAAATGCATCTTAAGGAAAACCTACAAGAAACAGGTTCGTCAAAATACAATATCCCAGTAGCAAAAATAACACTTTTTTATAAAATAGAAGAAGGAAAATATGAGAAATTGCTAATAGTGCCCTAAAAAACTCAGTTTTTGCCGCCAAATGAATGTTATAACTTGCATTTTGATGCCAAGTTGTTTGTTTGTATTAAATAACGTTAGAATATCCATTATGACATCTTTCGATGCTATCGTCTATGGGGTGGTGATTTGAGCTTTGGAGGCAGAGCTTGAGAACATCCAATAGTGCCTCGCCGAACAGATAGTAGCGGTTCGCCGAACGGCTGATAGCGGTAAAATGAACGGCTGATAGCGGTTCGCTGAACGGCTGATAGCAGTAAAACGAGCACCTTATAGCGGCAAGACGAGCACCTTATGATGGTAGTGCCAAAGCGATAATCCCAAATCGGTCATTAGCCTGTTACGCGCTAACGAAACCATCTTTTTGTCATCTGTTTCGTTACTTTTCGGTTACAATGGAACCCCATTGCGCCCTCAAAGTAGCAAAACATCTGTTTGAATTATATTCGTCCTTTTCTCGCCAAGGCTAACTTCAAACAAGTTTGAGTCCGCTCAATTGGCTTAACGAAAAGGTTCAAAAATGAGGCTATTATCATCATAACGCTAACGACCGATTTGGGATAATTGGATTCCATAAGTTTGGGTTGGGCTAATGCTATTCGGGTGTGGGTAAAACAGGTATGATACAGAAGTTCTCCTTCCATTGCCATACCTAAAAATAGTGATTTTTTTGTCATGGAGATAAATATCAATGATGTAATGCCTGTGTAATTTTGTTTTTTTCGTACCTTTGACTCTGTCAACCAAAGACCACGAAAGCCTATGACACAGATAACGGATGCTGATCGCAGGTTCATGCAGATGGCGATAGACCTGAGCGTGGAGAATGTGAAGAACGGGGGCGGACCCTTCGGTGCCGTGATAGTGAAGGATGGCGAGGTGGTGGCAACAGGGACAAACCGCGTAACGGCAAACAACGATCCTACGGCTCATGCCGAGGTGAGTGCCATACGCAAGGCGTGCCAAAGGATGGGGCACTTCAAACTGGAAGGGTGCATCTGCTACACCTCGTGCGAACCTTGCCCCATGTGTCTGTCTGCCCTCTACTGGGCAGGGGTGAGCGCCATCTTCTATGGCAATACCAAGGAGGATGCCGACCGCATAGGCTTTGGCGATGACTTTATATACCGTGAGATAGAGAAACCATACGAATACCGTTCCATCCC
>JAFOCV010000106.1 GCA_017381015.1 Bacteroidaceae bacterium | reverse complement strand
GATGTGGACACACTAAAAGGACACAATGAAATTGCCCCCTTTAAGAACATTCTCAATGATATGTACGCGCAGGACCTCTCAAAGAAAGTGAAAAACGCAAAGCACCAGAGAGCAAAGCAAGGGCTTTACATCGGCTCAGATACCCCGTATGGTTATTTGAGAGATCCGCATGTGGGAAAACTTGTCATCGATACTGAGGTCGCTGAGACGGTGAAACTAATATTCTCTCTTTCAAAAGCAGGATGCGGCGCTGTGACCATTGCCAAGGAACTGAAACGAAGAGAAATTGAGACCCCATCCTATTACAAGCATCGGAATGGAAGAACACGATATGCTCGTTTTCCCGCTGTGACGAGGGAAGAACCATACGCTTGGGGTTCCGCAGCGGTCAACAACATTCTCGCCAATCCTGTTTATACAGGAACTTTGGTTAGTCTAAAAACAGAAGTTATCAATTGCAAAACAAAGACAAGAATTCAAGTGCCGGAGGATCAACGGATTGTCGTTCCTTGTGCACATGAGGCAATTATCTCCCAGGAGCTGTTTGATGAAGTGACCGTGCGTCGCGCGGGCGTTAGTTGTAGCGCAAATGCGCGACGGTTTAATCTGTTTCGAGGCAAATTGTTCTGTGAGTGCTGCGGTCATCCTCTGGCAATTTCTAAGAAGACCCTTCTGTCAGGAGTTGTGGATATATACCTGTGTATGCACCATTATCATCACCCGGATGTTTGCCCGCAAACCCATCGTATTTATCATGACGTGCTTTATCCTTACGTGCTGCAACAGGTTCGGTCTTTTGCCGCCTCTATGAAGCGCAGAAAAGTCAATTCCCACCTTGCCAATTATGCTGACATTGAAGAACTGACGCCGGAAATCCTCGATGAAATCATCGAGCGCATCGAGATCAGCCATGTAACTAAGAAATCTAAACCGGGAAGTGTGATCCATATCTATTGGAAACTGCAATAAGAAAAGGCCTGCGTTCAACCTGAACGCAGGCCAAACATGTTAGAAAGAAATACCCCTAACCTTCGACACATAAAAACCCGGAGGGAAATCCCCCTCCGGGTTAGTTGATTGGACATCACTACACGGGAAATCACAATGAGTATATGCGATCTTCTCACACTAATATATAGAATTACCTCGTGTGCAAAAAGCCAATTTATCTACCGTCGCATATTATTTTCTCAAGTTCAATACCAATTGATCCATTTTCAAGATCACCTGGCCATGGCTCATATAAGATTGACGAGTTTTGACTATTGGCAAGTATTAACAGCTGATTTGCCAAAGAGATTAGTCCTTCCTTATTTGCACTTATTAACACTAACGTTTTGCTTTGTTGGCTAACCTTTATGTAGCTATTTGGTTCCCAATCATACTCTGTCGATGATGTACTAGTGATGTTAAATTGCATATACAGGTCTCCTCAATAATGGTCAAAAAAGATGTGGATATTCTTTTGCCTTTTATTTCTCAGGCCTGGTTCCACTTTGTATTTCCAACGTTCTAGATTGATATGAGCTGGTGTACCATCATGGTGGGATAAATCAAATCGCATTGTTCTGTATCCATCCTCCGATATATAGTGCCCATTCCCCAGTTTTGAATAATTATCACCCAAAAACTCTTTTCCTGTTTTTACAGCATCAACACGAGGCATCGTAAGATTTACATTCTTGCTACACGAATTATGTACTAGGATTCCAATCTTGCCTACATAATAGGTATGATAACCTTCAACCTGGAAGTTATAGACCTCAATTGGTGTTTCCAGTATTTCGTGCTGGACTTTTTCGACAACGACATATTCACCGTTGACCAGTACCAGAATATCGCCTGCACGGATGTGTACGGCATCTATCCATCCCTTGACAGGAGAGTAGAAGGGATGGGACGGTGTGGTAATGATCTCTTCGCCATTGACATGGACATGAACCAGTTCGTCAGTTTCGTTGATATATGTCTCAACAACTTTCTTCAAACCAACCGTTCCGGTTTCCTCATCCCAGGCCCAGACATAGTCTCCTGTATGTATATCCTCTATGGTAATTTCCCCACCCTCTGCACATACTAAGGTTCCTTCGACAAAACACAAAGATTCCATTTTATCGAGGACTCTAGCGGCATCGTAAGCATCATCAACAGCGTCAACTGTGTTTGCAACCTTATTTGTTGCACTTAACACTTTGACTGTTTCTCCAACTCCGCCAACAAAAGGAACAACTACATCAATAACATCTCCGGCCAGGCCTACCCAAGCCCACGGATCTTCTGGATTCTTTGCAACTTCAACGACACTTGCAACTAAAGAGATAACATCAAAAACTGTATCGAGAGCGGTGCCAGTAGAATCTTTATGGATAACAGGATTGTTATTGCAATAGGCAAACATATTGTTACCCAGTACACCGTGCCCTGTTGCAGGATAATTGTCTGCATTGAGGAATCTACCGAGGTCGGGATTGTAATATCTCGTGGACAAATAGTACAGATTTGTCTCTTGGTCGTATACGTATCCACGGTAGCGCAGGGGGTTATACTTGCCAAGGGTGTTGGCGGAGGAACCGGTGGTGCTCAGCAGGTTACCCCAGGCGTCGTAGCTGTAGCCAACAAGCTGGTTGCCGCTCTGG
>JAFOCV010000105.1 GCA_017381015.1 Bacteroidaceae bacterium | reverse complement strand
TAAATGTTACCGTTGCTGTTGTACACCATAGGTATCTCGCATCTGTTGCCTATGCGGGGAACAGAATCGCCAGTATAGACACGGGCCACCTGGTTCTGCTTATCCAGATAAGCGGTAAAGCCGTCGATGTTAACACGATTTGTAAAGTTCCACTCGTCCATATTGGTATGGAAAGCAGAATAAATAGCCCATTCTGTGCCCATAAGATTTTGCGCTTGCAGGATTTCTGCACTGCTCTTCTCCTTAAGCGAACCCATTGACATCACTGTTTTCTGGACTGCCTTCAACTCGGGATATTCAGCAATGTCTGCCAAAGTGTCCACAGCAGCAACTATTTCTGCAATAGACTCTATTGCTGTCAATGCCTTCTCAACGTTGCGCTTTGCAGCATTGAACTTTGCAACTGCAGCTAAACGTTCGTCGTCGGTAGCAGAAGAATCAAACTGAAGATACTCGTCGTAAGCGGTCTGCACCTCCTCCTTCAGTGCGGGGTACTCCTCAAGGCTGGCAATGTATTCCTCTGCTTCTGCCTTGAATGTGCTATCCTCCACCAGAGGCTGGCAAAACAGTTGCAATTCTGCAGCATGCCAGTATACACGAGAACTATTGGTTTGCGTTGCAGTAACCCTGACATACTTTGATCGTATTTGGACAGACGTCATAATCTCGGAAGCAACTTCTGACCCATGAAAGGTCATAGCTGTCTGTGGCATCTCGACCTCAAAGGATACGCTGTCCGTGAATGTTGAATCGGCATAGAAATCCAGACGTACACGAGTTGGGTGATCACTTGACACGTCCCTGCGCTTCATATAAAGGATGAAGTCACCCGCAGTAAGATCTGCCAATTCTATTTGTAGATAATGCGGTTCCTCATGGCTATAGCTGTGCCAATTAGAATGCCAGAAAGTATAGGGCTCATTGTCGATAAGTGCATCCAATGAACCTTCACCTGGATCGCTGTAGGGACTGCTCAACTGACTGGCATCCGTAATCAATGGAATAAAACCTTCATTCTGCAATGAATCAATAACACTCTGTGCCCTAAGAGTTCCTGATACAAACAGGAGCATCAAGGCAATAAATCTACTGATAGTTTTCATAGATAAATTTATTAAATTGATTGTTAAACTAAACTCACTCTCACGTTGCATCGTTACGGATGCCGATAAAAATTCATTTTCCTTCCAGCCAGAACATTTGTTGTTCGTTGACACTTATTTTGGTTTGTTAACATATGTGTGCACGTACAAATTTACATAATATAACAACATAGACAGCAAGAAACACCGTTACATTTTCCTCTATGTACCTTCTTTTAACATTTTTACGTCAGAAACATGGGCATTCTAACATGTACTTATGCCGTTTCATTTGTTATTTTGGCACAATTAAGCATTAATATTTAACGTGAGTTCAACGAATTATAACTGCCTATAAATATGGTGATTAGCGAAATTTGTTGTAACTTCCTTATTGTACCATTGCGCAGCCTTCTCCTTGTCTGCATTTACTCCATCACCATTAAAATAAGCGTTTCCTACCGCTAACTGTGCGGTAACATCACCTTTCTTTGCTGCCTTTTCTAACTCCTTACTCCATGTCTGTGCCAATATAGGAACGGACAAAGCCAGCACCATCAATACTAAAAAAATCTTTTCATGTTTAATAAATTTAATTATCGCTAATCTGGAGCAAAAATACGGCAATTATTCCATGATTTCTTGGTACACTTTGGTACATTTTTGTTGTGCAGAATGTTTTTAACGAGAATATATGAGAGGGATGTTAAAAAAGTTGCATATTTTTGCAAAAAGGAAATAAACAAATAGAATGGTATCCGTTCAGGAAATATACATAAGATTGCAGAAAACGGTGGAGAAGGCAGTTGGGCGGCCAATGCTTACGCCACGCGATTTCGACTATTTGTCCAGTTGTGTATTCACTACAACAAAGAATAACATCAGTGCCATGACCTTGAAACGATTCTGGGGTTACCTTGGCAAGAAGAATGAAAGACAACCGCGCCTGGGCACGCTGAATCTTTTGGCCCGGATGGTGGGCTACACGGATTGGATGACGTATTACAAGGAGTCGAGCGCTACGGGAAAAGTGGAGAGCGACTTCCTGAAAAACAAGTCTCTGATAACAAATTCATTGGCAAGGGGTGCCATTGTTCGCCTGATGTGGCACCCCGATCGTGTGGTTACCATAAGGCACGAGGGCTATGAGGTGTTTTCCGTTTTAGAGTCGGTGAACAGCAAACTGAACGCGGGCGATACCTTCCGTTGTGGGCTTGTGGTAGAGGGCGAACCTATGTATTTGGCTCAGCTGAAACATGAGGGAGGAGAACCTGTAAGCTATGTATGTGGACGTGAAGGGGGAGTGAAGTTCATTGTACTATAGGTGTATTATAAATAATCAATAATGAGGAATTTAAATGAGGGTGGATTCTTGTACTCTCGGTAACAAGGATGCTGAGGAAATAAAACGCTTGGGCGTAAGGGGAGCTACCTCAAACTCATATCTTGTACGCATAGAGGGCAGGGAGTTCTTTATGAAACAGTTACGTTCCGAACTGAAGGACGATTGGCGATACCGTTCTGCCTACCAAAAGGAATATGAAGTAGGGCGTAGCATCAATGACAAGTATATAGTCAAGTATGAGTCGATTGACGAGAATGCCGATGGACTGTATATTCTCATGGAGCATGTGAATGGGCATACGCTGGACGAGAAACTGGTCCAAGAGCCAGAATACTTCAGTCGTGGTGACAACTTCGAGAAACTTTTCATACAAATCCTAAAGGGTCTGAAGGCTCTGCACGAGGCAAATGTGGCATACATGGACCTGAAACCCGACAATGTGATGCTCACACAAGTGAACAACGATGTTAAGATTATTGATCTGGGTTTTTGTTTTGCCGATGCCTACAGCCATACGGTGGGTTGCTCCTACGAATATGCTGCTCCTGAGCTGAAGGATGGTGCTTTGGAACGGGTGGATGCCCGCACAGACATCTATGCCGTGGGACGGTTGATGCTGTATGTAAAGGAGGCGGCATGTGTGAACGTCCCCAAACGCCTTCAACGGATTATAGACAGATGCATCCAGCCCGACATGCAGAATCGTTATGCCAAAGTGGATGAGGTGTTAATGGACGTGACGCACAGACGCAAATGGCTGATGCGCTTAACCATAGCATCTGTATTGACACTGTCCTTCGCATTGGGATTTTTTACTTTTTCAAAGACGGATACCTATAGGTTTGCACAGTTGGAACTGAAATGGTGGTTCAGACAGCCTGCATACGATATCTGTTACGATGAGATATATTACCGCATACTGAGTGAAGATAGTTTGACCTGCATGGCAGTGGGCGGAAGGGAATTGAGAGACCTGTACATTCACGAGGAGGTGCCTCACAACGGAAAGACCTACAAGACTGTGGCCATAGATAGTGAAGCCTATGCCGGATGGACCGTACAATCGGTATATATTCCAGATGGTGTGCGCGAGATTGGCGACATGGCTTTCAATAGATGTCACGAGGTATTGTCGCTGGATATTCCCGAAAGCGTGGAAAGAATAGGGATAAAGTGTTTCGATGACATGAAGGCTATGAGAAGTTTGTCTTTTTCAGGAAACATAAAAAAGATAAGTCACAATGCTTTTACCAGTTGCCGTGGGCTGAAGAGGCTAACCATTCCCGAAGGAGTGGAAGTGCTTGGCCTGGACTGCTTTGCTCACTGTTCGTCGTTGGAGAGGCTGTCATTGCCTTCTACACTTTCCACTATCAGTCGTGGGGTGTTTTGGTGTTGCACAAATTTGAGGGAGGTAACCATTCCTGCCTCTGTGAATACGATTGGTGAGTATGTGTTTTTCTATTGCGACAGCCTGACAGATGTTTATAACCATGCTCAGGTGCCACAGGTAGTGCCACCCATCTTCAATAAGACAGGAATAACTTTGCATGTGCCGGAGGGTACAGAAGAGGCGTATCGGCAAAGCGGAAACTGGAATGTTGCAAAGATAGTTAGTGATTTGTAAATGAGGGTGTTTACTGTTGGATAGTTCTTGTTGCGTTCAACACAATTATCATTTATGTGAGATAGTTGTCGGGGGTTGTACGGCTTGTTGTCAATCCTGCACCGGGTTATTAATGTGAATAATTCATAAATTAACGTGAGTTCGACGAAATTGAATTTCATCGAACTCACGTTATTTATTAAACTTGACTTAACGTCGACCTTTGGTTCAGACCCTTTGGGTGGCGGCCTTCGATTCCGTTTTCACCTCCCATATTGGCGGTCATCCGTTTTTCTCACACCACCTTGCAGGAGAGTATGTTTTGGAAGATTTCCACTGCGTGGCGTTTCTTTTCTATGGATAGGGCAGGTGTGCCTTTGAGGGGGTATTCCATGTCCATGTACTCGTACTTATGTTCGCCCATAACATGGTATGGCAGGATGTCCACGCGCTCTACTACGCTGTATTGGCTTACGTAGCGTGCTGTGGCCAACAGGTGCTCGTCATCGTCGTTAATGCCTGGGGTGACC
>JAFOCV010000104.1 GCA_017381015.1 Bacteroidaceae bacterium | reverse complement strand
GAACACAATAAAGCAGTCCAAGACAAGCACCCCCCAATGAGGGAGCGTCTTCTGGGAGAAGTACCAATCGCTGATAACTGTAAAAAAGTTCATATCAGGAAAATTTATCTGTTTCTTTAAACCAAGTTTCACCGCGCCACAACACGACTTAAGGTCGTCCCTAACCCTTACGGATTGGCAACAACACAAGTCCTACAGCTGACAGTGTCTCGTCTGACAACATGCTCCAGGAGCAGCAGACAGGATGTGGAACATTAAACAATGCCTCCATGAAAACGATGCCCTTTTGCATCAATGAGACTAAGAGTATGACTCTATAGTCTACACTTCTGTTGCAAATTTACAAAAAAACAGCGAGATAGACAAGAGAAAATACAGAAAAAAAAAAAAAAAATGTTAAATAGATTCTCAACTTTAGTTGAAGATAACATGATGCAGAACAGACTAGGCACTTGGGATGAAGTTCTGTGTTTAGGTTTTAGGGGTGAGAGAAGATCGTTTAGGTAGAAAGCGTATTCTATAAATTAGCCTTATCCTTTCTTCGCGAAGAATTCCGATTACCTTGACTTCGCCTTAGCCGCAGGCATTCGGCACAGTTTATGCAGTTTAACCCAAATCTGCATCGCCAACGACGAGCAACAACTCAAAACCAGTCTACAGAACCCACCTTAGGTGACCTCTGGATTTAGTGGCGCATAGAATAGGAAAGAGACTAAAGGTTACCGAATTTGCGATCGAGACGTTCGCGCAGGTTTTTACGCTCACGCTCACTGTATTCCGGAGAGTCCAGGAAGAAAGATATCCTCTGCCACCATTCCCGAGAACCAAAATGCGTCTTGGGAGAGAAATTCCTAAGCCAACGTGCCTTGCGACTGTCAGAATCTCGCTCGTGTTCCAAAAAGAAATACGACCCCCACACCAGTATCGAGGATGCCACAACAACTCCATACAGTTGCAACTCGGGAGAAACATCGCAACAAGCAAGTGTCCACCAAAACGCAACTACCAGAATGTTTATAACCACTTCAGACAATGCCGTTATGCTTGGGCTGACTCCCAACCCAATGAATGCATGATGCAGATGCGTCCGGTCGGGGCTGAACGGACTCCTTCCGTTGAGCACACGCATAAACATCACGCGAAGCGTATCTGCTACTGGCACCGACAGAAAAGACAGAACCATTGCTATCACACTGCCTCCATCAGTTCCCCCAAGGGGAATGCCAGAATGCATAGTACTGAGCACGAACCACGTCATGAGCAATCCCATGACCATCGTTCCGGCATCACCAATAAACATACGGCTGGTATTGCCAAAGACATTGTGAACCAGAAATGGCATCAGAGCCGCAGCCATGGAGAAGGCCAAAAGGGCATTAGGGATATCTCCTGCGGAATAGAACGAGAGCCCAAACAGCAAACTCGCAAGAATACAGAGACCTGAAGAGAGTCCATTAACTCCATCTACCATGTTGATGGCATTTATTATACCCACTCCAGCAAATACCGTCAAGGGAACAGCACAATACCAGGAAAAATTCTCTATCCCCCACATGCCGTGGAAAGAATCTATAGATTTACCTGTAGAAAGCATTATTGTCAGAACTACAAGAATCTCAAGCACAAACCTTGACGTTGGCGTCAGCCCCAAGATGTCGTCCATCGCACCGGCATACAACATGACAACCATGGACAACACAACTGGCAGCAGACAGGAGAACATACCAGACTCGAACTCCAAATCTGCTAAGAGAGAAAGCAGTCCACACATGGAAACACCCACCAGCACGCCAATGACAACGCCAAAGAAGACCGCCAATCCACCAACCACTGGCACTGGTGCCTTCTGTAACTTTCGGGCATCAGGATTGTCTACCAGATGCTTGTCCTTGGCTATCTTCAAAACCTTGAAAAACACCCATCTTACAGACAATAGCGAGACAAGCATAACCAAGGCCAATATCATTATAAAAGACATGCTCATTACTTTGTTTGCATTGAATTTTAAACACTGAACTTCGAGCAAATGTATGAATAATTTCACAAATAGAGAAGAAAAAACATAAAAAATGCCAAAACAACAGCAAATCCAAGACATACCACATACATGACTGCATTTTTTGAATATCTTTGCCTATGAACAAGTCCCACAAACGTGGAATCAATTGCCAAATTCAAACTTCAGCGTCTTAATACAACATTCATCCAAAAGACGCATACTAATTAAACAGAACAAGCCAATGGAGTCATTGCTTAATGATCCGTCATGCTCGCCCGAGGGGTTGGCACAAACAGACATACTGCATCCAAACGCATGCGAACTGCCCGACCACAAATGGTACGTGCTTCGTGCATCATACAACAGGGCGCAAAAAGCAGCAGAAATAATTTTACAAACTGGCACACCTGTATTCCTGCCCATGGAATGCAAGAGCAAAGTTATCAAAGGTGTCAGACACTGGAAGAAAGTACCTTGCACCACGACACTGTTTTTCGTGTACGGTTCATACGAAAAAGTTTTCTCCTTCACACACCGCAACACCCAAACAAACGATGGTATCCCCTTTGTTGACTTTGCTTTTGACCATACCAGAAAGGAGACAAACGGCAGAGATAAAATCATGACAATACCTTTCCGTGAAATGGAGAATTTCATACGTATTGTTCAAGCTGCCGTACCACAATCGTACAGCGTAACTCCTCAGGAGATACACTATAAACCAGGAGGTCTGGTCCGTGTTACAGAAGGTCCGTTCAAGGGGATTATCGGCCGCGTCGCGCGCATCCACTCACAACAACGTGTAGTCGTGACCATCCCCGGAGTAATGTCCTTTGCCAGCAACTACATACCCAAGGCACACCTTGAACCGCTGGAGGGGGAATAATCATTACGAAATATAAGGCAGATATGCCAAATCTGAGTAAGAGGGGGCATGTAGTAAATTCAAGCAAGCAAATACATTAGGCTATGCAGATAAAAGAGACTAAAGGCAATCAAGATCTACTGAATCGAGAAAAAACTCTATTCCTATGTTCAAAGATGACGCCAATAGGACTGTATGGCAAAGTGTTCAAGTGGACGGATAGCCTAACAGAAAAAGACTGCATTGCTTGCTTCAATTCTACCGACATGGAGTCGTAGG